>NZ_JAKUGG010000008.1:0-222284 GCF_022663835.1 Bacillus cereus group sp. BfR-BA-01347
GGTCCAACAGGTCCAACAGGTCTAACAGGTCTAACAGGTCTAACAGGTCTAACAGGTCCAACAGGCCTAACAGGAGCAACAGGCCTAACAGGTCCAACAGGTCCAACAGGTCCAACGGGTCCAACAGGAGCAACAGGTCTAACAGGTCCAACAGGCCTAACAGGAGCAACGGGAGCTGGAGCAGTTATTCCGTTCGCATCAGGTGGGCCAGTAGCATTAGCAACTGTTTTAGGTGGATTAGCAAACACAGGAGCACTTCTTGGATTTGGAAGTTCATTCTTCCCTGTAATTGTCCCACCTGGTGGCCCGATTACTATAGGCCCTGTACCTCCAGTATTTGATTTCGCATTTGTAGCTCCTCGCGCAGGTACAATTACTTCGTTAGCAGGATTCTTTAGTGTAACTGTAGCGGTTGCTTTAGCATTAGGAAGCATACAAATTCAAATGCAGTTGTACAGCGCACCAGCAGCAAGTAATACTTTCACTCCAGTAGGTACACCGTTACTATTAACACCAGCATTTAGTGGTCTTATTGCTATCGGTAATACCGCGAGTGGTATTAGCGCACAAGCAATTGCGGTCGCTCCACAAGATAAGATATTACTTGTTGTTTCATCGACTACACCTGGTTTTGATATAGCTACTGCTATTACAGGATTCGCAAGTGCGGGTATAACATTCGTATAATCAGTTATAAGTTTTGTAGTTGAAAATTTTGATATAAGAAAAGAGATTGTCAAAAAAGTATCCACAGATTAACTTTTGAAGACAGTCTCTTTTCTTTAATTGTTTTTATACTTTATGTCTGGTGAAAATGATTAAATATACTATGAGAATGTAGTGTAATTGTGTTAAGTTAAATGATCACTGCTAGTAAATTACACAGTAATAGGCATAAAAAAATGAAGGTTTCCAACCTATTTGGGATACATAACTAATTTCATACACATACAAAGGCATATATCTAAAATATTTTAAATTTTAATCTTACATATGTAAGGATTGAGAAGTGGGAGGTTATATATGGAACAATTATCATTTTTCAAACATGTAGATGAAAAATGATAATTGTTCCATTTGTTATAGATGAGTTACGGAAATATAGAGTTTTACGTATTCGGTTTCAAAATCAGCAGGAAAAAAAGAATTTGGAGTAGAATTATTGTTTCCTGAGCTAAAGCAAGTGGATAAACATGAGTTGAAATATAGACAGTTAAAACGAGCTTTTGAAGAAGCTCTTGATGAGGATGAACAAAGGATTTTTGAAATGAAGTATATGAGTATCAAAGAATTAAATGATGATTACATTTATACTATCCTTGGAATGAAACGAGATAAGTTTTATAGAAAACGTAAATCAGGTATCATCAACTTTGCTACAGCGCTTGGCATGATTTAAAAAGTAATGGAATTTTAGGCGTACTGTTCGGGGCACTATTTAGGGCACTTAATCAGGTGCCTTTTTACTTTGGAATCGGCGGTACGACATTTCTACAGTTAATTGTTCTTTGAAAAAAGAATGCTGTAGGGATAGCGTAGCCCCTTTGTCAAAACGTTACTTGGTCGGAATGGACGGAGAAAAAAGGAAGAAAAAGACGAAAAACTTAATTGAATTTATATATCCAGCCACGGTGCATGAGTGTCGTGGCTGGATATCAGGAAACTGTCCGGGTGCCAACGGGAAAAAGTGTTGGTTTTTCATATAAATCTCATAATTGAGAATTGGTTTAAATAACCAGTGCACCAACAGCAAAATGTGATTCATATATTTGCGCACATTTTGCTCACATTTTGTTCACGTACTATATAAAAAAGTATGAAAATCTATAAAAATAATTATTTTAATAAAATTTATTCCAGATATTAAAAAGTGCCAAAACCCTTGTTGTATAAGGGATTTTGGCACTTTTGTGTTTTTGTATTTTATCAAATAAACAATTCTAAAATTGTTCATTCTTCTCCCAAGATTCAACGATATAATGTGCAATCGTCGGATTGAAGCCTTTACCAACTAAAAACATAATGGCAGCAACTTCTGTTAATGCGTGTTCGTGTGATGTATGTTTTGCTTCATTTAAACCGTAATCTACCCATGGTTTTACGAAATCTAGTACGGGTTTCTTGAAAGGTAAAAACTGTGTACCGACAACTTGTTGAATTTGTTGTTGTGTTGGTTCAGTAATTGGTCCAGGTGGCAATATTTGTGGTTGTGTAATGTCTAGTGTTGGTCCAGGCGGTAAAATTTGTGGTTGAGTTGGATCTATTGTTGGTGGTTTAGGTGGTGAGACACGTGCGTCGTAGTTTGGTTGATACATTTGTTGTTGGTATTGTGGTTGTTGTGGTGCTACATATGGATTTTGAGGATATTGTTGTTCTTGGTTTTGTGGTGCTACATATGGATTTTGAGGATATTGTTGTTCTTGGTTTTGTGGTACTGCATATGGATTTTGTTGATATTGTTGTTCTTGGTTTTGTGGTATTACATATGGATTTTGAGGATATCGCTGTTCTTGATTTTGTGGTGCTGCATATGGATTTTGAGGATATTCATAATTTGGACGTGTGTCATATGGATTTTGTTGAAATTCAGTTTCTAGGTTTTGCTTTGTTGCATATGGGTTTTCGTCATATTGTGGCTCTTGCTGTTGTAACTCTTGTTCTTCGTATTGTTCTGTGTATCTCTGTTCTTGTTGTTGAGGATACAATGGTTGCCTTGGATAAGGCGGTTGATTATTATAGAACATGTTTATTCCTCCTTCATGATGATGCCTACCACCTAGTGTATGGGCGGACAAGAAAATATGTGATGAAAAAATGCGGGCGTGTTACAATAAGTAACTGGGTGAAGATAAAATGACAAAACAAGAAAAAATTCAAAAAACAATTACTTTTGTAAAACATATTTTAGAAAAAGATGCGAGTGGGCATGATTGGTATCATATTGAACGTGTACATAAAATGGCGATTTCTTTATCTGAGCAAGAAGGTGGAAATCGTTTTATAATTGAAATGGCAGCATTACTTCACGATGTGGCAGATGAAAAGCTAAATGAAAGTGAAGAAGCAGGAATGAAAAAAGTTTCTGATTGGTTAGAAGAGCTACGGGTTGAAGAAGAGGAAAGTAAACATATTCTTCATATCATCGCCAATATGTCTTATAAAGGTGGCCATGGCGGCACAGTAGAGTCACTTGAAGGGAAAATTGTTCAAGATGCGGATCGTTTAGATGCTCTTGGTGCAATAGGAATTGCTCGTACATTTGCATATGGTGGGGCGAAAGGGAGATTAATGTATGACCCAACTATTCCGCCGCGTGAAGAAATGACGAAAGAAGAATATAGAAAAAATAATGATCCATCTTTAAATCATTTTTATGAAAAACTTTTGAAATTAAAAGATTTAATGAATACGAATGCAGCAAAACAAGAGGCTGAAATTCGTCATCGTTATATGGAACAGTTTATTGAACAATTTATGAAAGAGTGGAATGCACAAATATGAAAATGTTAACTGTGGAGAACTTATCAAAATCATATGGGGAAAAGCCGTTATTTGATGGATTATCATGTAGTATTACAGAAGGACAACGTGTCGGAATTATTGGTGTAAACGGAACTGGTAAATCGACATTATTAAAAATTATTGCAGGATTAGAAACTCCTGATACAGGTGATATGACGCATTCACGTGGGTATACAATTAGTTATTTATCACAGCAACCAGAGTTTGATGAAAAACTGACAGTATTAGAGCAAGTGTTCCATGGTGATACACCTTTAATTCGTCTTCTTCGTGATTATGAAAAAGCACTATTAAATATTGAAAAAGATCCAAGTAATGAAAAAGTACAGGAACAATTATTTGCAGTGCAGCAACGTATGGATGCAATGAGTGCATGGGAAGCAAATGCAAATGCGAAATCTCTTTTAACGAAATTAGGAATTACGGACTTCACTGCAATTGTTGGGAACTTATCTGGTGGACAGAAAAAACGTATCGCAATGGCACAATGTTTTATTGAAACACCTGATTTATTAATTTTAGACGAGCCTACGAACCATCTTGACCATGAGACAGTTGAATGGTTAGAAGAATATTTAGCGAGATATACAGGTTCGGTATTACTTGTAACCCATGATCGTTATTTCTTAGATCGTGTGACGAATCGTATTTTTGAATTAGATAATGGTAAATTATATAGCTACGAAGGAAACTATAGTACATTTTTAGAAGCGAAAGCACTTCGTGAAGAGCAAGAATTGGCACAAGAATCGAAACGCCAAAATTTATATCGTCGTGAACTTGCTTGGATTCGTCGTGGTGCAAAAGCCCGTTCTACGAAACAAAAGGCGCGTATTCAGCGTTTTGATGAGCTAAAGGCACAAGAAGGACCAGCTGCAAAACAGTCAGTTGATATTGCACTAAGTGGAAGTCGTCTAGGAAAGAAAGTACTTGAGTTAAAAGATGTAACGAAAAAATTTGGCGATAAGACGGTATTACATAATTTTAATCATATTGTGAAACCGGGTGATCGTATCGGAATTATTGGGGCGAATGGAAGCGGGAAATCTTCCCTATTAAATATGCTTGCAGGTAAGTTATCTCCTGATAGTGGTGAAGTTGAAGTAGGACAAACTGTAAAAGTTGCTTATTATACGCAAGAAAATGAAGAGATGAATTTAAATCAGCGTATGATTGAATACATTAAAGAGATTGCAGAAGTTATTCATACGACAGATGGAAAAGTAATTGGTGCATCTCAAATGTTAGAACGTTTCTTATTCCCGACGCATTCACATGGTACACCACTTGGTAAACTATCTGGTGGTGAAAGAAGACGTTTATATTTATTACGTATTTTAATGGGAGAACCAAACGTACTTTTACTTGATGAACCTACGAACGATCTAGATACACAAACATTAACAGTACTAGAAGATTATTTAGAAGATTTCCCAGGTGTCGTTTTAACTGTATCGCATGACCGTTACTTCTTAGATAAAGTAGTAGATGAACTGTTCATCTTTACTGGTGGAGGCGAAGTGCGTGAGTTTTTAGGTAGTTATACAGATTATTTAGAAATGGAAAAAACGAGAGAACTTATGGAGAAAGCGGAAGTTCAAAAAGAGAAAAAAGTTGTAGAAGAAGCTCCAAAACAACAACGTAAACGTAAACTTTCATACAATGAACAGCGTGAATGGGAAACGATTGAAGATACAATTGCCGAACTTGAAGAGAAAATTGAGTCAATTGGAGAAGAACTTGCGAAAGTTGGATCTGACTTCACAAAGGCACAAGAATTATCTGAAGCACAGCAGAAAACAGAAGAAGAGCTAGAAAAAAAGATGGAAAGATGGAGTGAACTATCAGACATCGTTGAAGGATTAAAATAAAAACAAGCTGCATATATTGAAAAGTAAAGAGAAAAACTTTACACTATTGGTAGAACCTATTTTAGGAGGGAAAAAATGAGAACATCTAATCCAATGTTGAAAAAAGAGGCATTCCGTAAAGAGGGAGCAAGCGCTTCTGCGATGACGATTGGCGGAACAGTAGGCAAAACGTTTATTATGCTTATCTTGCTACTTGCAACGTCTGTCTATTCATACATACAGATGATGCAGGGGACGATGAAGATGCCAGTATTAATTGGTGCTTTAATCGTTGCGGCAATCATCGCATTCGCGTCTATGTTCTTCCCGCGTATTTCACCTTTTGGTGCACCAATCTATGCAGCGGTAGAAGGGGTTGTGTTAGGAAGTATTTCAGCAGTTTATACAATGAAATTTGGCGATTCTATCGTTTTAAATGCTGTATTACTAACAATCTCAATTCTATTTGCAATGTTAGTGTTATATGCAACACGCGTAGTAAAAGTAACGGATAAATTCCGTACAGGCGTTATGGCAGCAACACTTGGAATTATGGTTATGTATTTAGTCGTATTCCTACTAAATATGTTTGGTGTAACTGTTCCATACATTCACCAAGGTGGTACAATCGGTATTATTATTAGTGCAGTTGTTATTGTAGTTGCTGCATTAAACTTATTACTAGATTTCGATTTAATCGAAAATGGTGTACGTAGTCAAGCTCCGAAATATATGGAGTGGTATACTGCGATGGGACTAATGCTTACATTAGTATGGTTATACTTAGAAATTCTTCGTTTTGTTTCTTACTTTACGAAAAATGACTAATAAAAAAATCCTGCATGAAAAATGCAGGATTTTTTATTTTCAAAGATATATTGAATGTATGGTATAATATGGATGATAGCGACTTGAAGTGAAGGAGATGGAATATGATGAAAGAGAAGAAGGGGATTATGAAAAAAATATTTTCTAAAAGTTTTTTCATAGAACTAGATGAAGCTTTAACGTATCCATCATCAAAAGTTATTACTTTAGCGATTGAAGGATATGCAACTGAATGCAATGAAAGACTAAAATTTGAGAGTAAAGTTAAACCGATTACTTTCTACTTAGAAAATGCAATGTACCGTGCTGAAATAAAGATGGCTCGCGGAGGATATTACATATCTTGTACTGAAGTGTAATAAATTTTGAAACCATACATGTTTGAACTATGTATGGTTTCTTTTTTTGTTTTGTAAGGTCTAAAATAATACTTTTTACTTATGGATATGTCATTTTGTGCTTTTTACCATTCAAACATCTCTCCTTACAATGAAGAAAAACATGTGAGGTGGTATAACTTATGATGAATCGAGTTGTATTAATCGGTAGATTGACAAAGGAGCCAGAATTATACTACACAAAACAAGGCGTCGCTTATGCACGAATATGTGTTGCGGTGAATAGAGGATTTCGAAATAGTTTAGGTGAACAACAAGTCGATTTTATTAATTGTGTCGTTTGGCGCAAATCGGCTGAGAATGTAGCTGAATATTGTAAGAAGGGGTCGCTCGTTGGGATTACAGGGCGTATTCAGACTAGTAATTACGATGATGAACAAGGCAAGAGAATATATAGAACTGAAGTTGTGATTGAGAGTATTACCTTTTTGGAGAGAAGGCGGGAGGGGGCATCGTAATAAAAGGTGATTTTAAGTAATAGCTTCGGAAAAAATTGTGGAAAGTATTTTAATAAACTTAAAGAGGGGATACCGCCAGCTTTTTTGAAAAAATAAGTAAAGAGTATATAAAATTTTAGAACGTTTTTTGGCTAATCCAGTAACAAACGAGAATCGTAAAACCCATCACAGGATAGGAATGTATAAAAAGATGAATCGAGTGATAGAAAATAAAAAAAGGGATTCCTTCTGAGCGTAAGGAATCCTCCTTTTTGTTGCTACCGATAATAGGACGTTATGTTAACTTTACATGAATATGTTATACAATAGATAAAAAAGAGATGGGGAGAACAATGAGTATAAACTATCCATTTAAACCAAAATCAAATCGTTATTTAGTACCAGGACAATTTTGGACTATTCCTTTAGATAACAGTAAATTTGCATGTGGTAGAGTAATTGAAACAGATCCAAATAGTAGAAGGGGATTTTTAGCAGGTTTGATGGACTGGATCGGAGATAGCCCACCTATGGCTGAAAATTTAAAAGGTTGTAAAACGTTAATACAAATAGATGTTCATATTAAAACCATTCATGAAACAGCATTGGATGGTTTTATAAGTGGCTATCGTTCATTAGAATTAGATGGAATTGAAACAGAGTATTTCACTTCACAAATGGTTCATGATGAGAATTGTATGTTAATGAAAGGATATTCAGTACTTAGACAGGCGACCAAAGAAGAAGCAGATACGTATGATCAGTTCGGTTACGCAGGTTACATGATGATTAAATGTTACGCAGAAGATTTATTAGCAAATAAATAACTTCCAATAACGAAAAATATGTAAATAAGCTATCCATATGGAGAGCTTATTTACATATTTTTTTGCTTAGCGTGTTTTTTTCAAAAATACTGGCGATGCCTCAAGAAATGGATAAAAAATAAAAATCATCGGAAACGAAAGCTTTTAAAATCCCGTTCCTAATTTAAAATGTAAAAAGAATGAAATAGTATGGTAGCGGGAAGAAAGTAGTAAAATTAAGCATCCGAGTAGGAGTATAGAGTGATAACATGTTACAATACAGCTAAGAACATGCAATAAAGGAGAGTTTTTTACGTGAAGATTAAAGCAATTGAACCGACGCCAAGTCCAAATACAATGAAAGTTATTTTGAATGAAGTATTACCATCAGGAGCGCGTAATAATTATACAAATGAAAATAAAGAACAAGCACCAATGCAAGTGCAAGAAATTTTGAAAATTGAAGGCATTAAAGGTGTATATCATGTAGCCGACTTTTTAGCAGTGGAGCGAAATGCGAAGTATGACTGGAAAGTTTTATTACAACAAGTTCGTGCTGTTTTCGGCGAAGAAGTATTGGAAGAAAGTGAAGAACAACAACTTGCTCATTTTGGAGAAGTGAAAGTGTTTGTTCAAATGTTCTTTACAATTCCAATGCAAGTAAAGTTAACAGATGGAACGACGGAAGAACGTGTTGGTTTACCAGATCGTTTTAAAGAATCAATTATGAAAGTGCAAATGTCTGCACCAAACGTTGTAAAAGAGCGTAAATGGGTAGAACAAAGTACACGTTACGGTAACTTTGAAGAAATCGGGAAAGAAGTAGTAGAAGAGATTGTTGCTGCTTATTCAGAAGAACGTGTAAATGAAACGGTTAAAGAATTATTAAATCAAGCAGGTGCTGTTGAAGTAACGATTCAAAAGCGTGAGCCATATAAAGTAACAGAAGAGATGATGAAAGATTCTGACTGGAAAAACCGTTTTGCAGCATTAGAACAAATGGATCCTACTGAAGAAGATATTCCAGTGTTGAAGATGGCGTTAGATGATGAAAAAGTTTCAATTCGTCGTTTAGCAACAGCGTATTTAGGTATGGTAAAAGGTGATGAAGTATTACCGTTATTATATAAAGCTTTATTAGATCGCTCTGTAAGTGTTCGTCGTACTGCAGGAGATTGTTTATCAGATGTAGGTGATCCGGCAGCGATGTTCGTTATGATTAAATCTCTGAAAGATCCAAGTAAATTAGTACGCTGGCGTGCAGCTATGTTCTTATTTGAACTTGGAGATGAAAGTGCGATTCCAGCATTAAAAGCAGCGCAAGATGATCCAGAGTTTGAAGTAGCCATGCAAGCACGTCTAGCATTAGAGCGTATTGAAGGCGGAGAAGAAGCAAAAGGTTCTGTATGGAAACAAATGACGGAGTCTCGTAAAGGGGAATAATATATGATTGTTTTCTATGATAGTTGGTGTCCGATGTGTACGGCCGTTGCAGAACGTACGAAAAAATTAGATAAAAAGGGTAAGATGGAATTTGTTTCATTTCGAGATGAAAATGTAGTTGAGAAGTATGAACTTTCTCAAGAACTACAAAGCAAGATGGAACAAAGATTGTATATTTTAAAACATAATAAGTGGTATGACGGTATTCAGAGCATAGATGTATTAGCAAAGGCCGTTCCATCTTATTGGTTTGCCGTTCCTTTTATAAAGCTATCTATCGTACTTGGTTTTGGAAGTAAAGTATACGATTATATCGCTAATAATAGAAAACTTGTTCCAGTGGGGCATTGCCGCGGTGGGGTTTGTGAAATCCCTACAAAAAAATGAAATCATCGTTATCTTTCTTTTGCACCTATTAATAGAGCGTGATATGATGAATTTGGAATGAAAGTTGAAGGAGAGATTACAAGATGTCAAATGCTTATGAAGAATACATGCGCCAAATGGTAATTCCAATGCGCCAAGAGTTAGTGCGTTCTGGGTTTGAAGAGTTAACTACAGAAGAAGCTGTAACAGAATTTATGGAAAATACATCAGGTACAACTTTAGTAGTTGTAAACTCTGTTTGTGGTTGTGCAGCTGGTTTAGCACGTCCATCAGCAGGTCAAGCGGTTGTTCGTGCTGAAAAACAACCTGATCATCTTGTAACTGTATTCGCAGGTCAAGATAAAGATGCTACTGCAAAAATGCGTGAATACTTCGGAGAAATTCCTCCATCTTCACCATCTATGGCATTATTAAAAGGAAAAGAAGTTGTTCACTTCATTCACCGTCATGAAATTGAAGGTGCAACTATGGACGAAATTATTACGAACTTAGAACAAGCTTTCGAAAAGAATTGCTAAAGAAGGGGGAGAGTAAATCTCCCTCTTTTCTTTATATAGAGGTGAAACAATGATCGTAACAACAGCAGGAAGAACGAATAAAGAAATGACAGATTATGCAAAGCAGGTAGCCGCAGAATTAAATCGTTCATTCGTTAAACGTAATGACATACCAGTGCATAAATTACATGAGCAGTATCAACAAGATGTGCTTGTCGTAGGGAAGAACCGATTAGCTATTTATCCGAAAGGTACGGAAGAATCGTTTTTCTTTCATCCGAACTCAGCGATGTTTCGTGTGAAAAGGTTAATGCGTGGAGAACACGATCCGTTTGTACAAGCCACGCAATTAGAGAGAGGAATGACAGTGTTAGATTGTACGCTCGGGATGGCATCAGATAGTATTGTAGCTAGTTATGTTGTTGGTGAAAGCGGAAAAGTAACAGGACTTGAAGGCAATGAGTATATGGCTTATATTATGGAAAATGGTTTGAAAACATGGTCTTCATCCGTTTCTGAAATTGATGAAGCAATGCAAAGAATTCAAGTAAAGCAAACGGAGCATTTTTCATTTTTAGCGCAATGTGAAGACAATAGTTACGATGTCGTTTACCTTGATCCGATGTTTGAAGAAACTGTCATAGAATCCGATGGAATTAAAGGATTAAAACACTTCGCTTTGTATCATGATATTACTGACGAAACAATTGCGGAGGCAAAACGAGTGGCGAGAAAACGTGTCGTTTTAAAAGATCATTTTCGTAGTTCTAGATTTGAAAAACACAATTTTTATGTATACAAAAGAAAAAGTGCTAAGTTTCACTTTGGTGTAATTGACCCTTGCTAATTGTTTGAAAAGATGTATAATAAGCAATAATTAATTAAATATACTGTCTGTGATGAAGAGAGTAGTCTTTTTTAGAAGGAAAGCGAGCTAGGGATGGTGTGAGCCTAGTACGGAAGAAAAAGGTGAAGCGCACTTCGGAGATGCTTCTTGAACGAATAGTAGAGAAAGCCGAGGCCCCCTGTCCTCGTTATAAACGGGAAAGTGGTTCGTAACGAACAACAAGGGTGGTACCACGGGTTAAAACTCGTCTCTTTTTTAGAGACGAGTTTTTTGTGTTTTAAAAAATAAGGAGGTTGTATCATGGATTATAAAATGCAGTTTGCGGAAAGTTTATCTAATATTTTCACGAATGAATTAACGCAAAAACAAATTTTAGATTTAATTGAAACACCGAAACAAGATGAATTTGGAGATGCAGCGTTCCCATGCTTTTCATTAGCGAAGCAATATAAAAAAGCACCAGCTCTTATCGCAAAGGAAGTTGCTGAGAAATTCAATGATCCGTTTTTTACGAAAGTAGAAGCCGTTGGTCCTTATGTAAATGTATTTTTCAATCGTGAAACTGTAAGTGATGCAGTATTAAAAACAGTTTTAGCGGAGAAAGAAGAGTTCGGTCAAAACCACTTTGGCTGTGAAAAAACAGTAGTAATTGATTATTCCTCTCCTAATATCGCGAAACCTTTTTCGATGGGGCATTTACGTTCTACAATGATAGGAAATTCGCTGAAACATATCGCTGAAAAATGTGGCTATGAAGTTGTAGGGATTAATTATATAGGAGATTGGGGAACACAGTTTGGAAAGTTAATTACGGCTTATAAAAAATGGGGAAATGAAGCAGTAGTTAAAGAAGATCCAATACGTGAGCTATTTAAGTTATATGTCCAATTCCATGAAGAGGTAAAAGACGACGAAGAACTAGAAGAAGAAGGACGTGCTTGGTTTAAGAAACTAGAAGAAGGTGATGAAGAAGCGGTAGAACTTTGGAATTGGTTCCGTCATGAGTCCCTTAAAGAATTTTCTCGCATTTATGAACTTCTCGGCGTAGAATTTACTAATTTTCAGGGAGAAGCATTTTATAATAATTTAATGGAAGATTTTATTGGGATTTTAGAAGAACATGAGTTGCTTGAAGAATCAGAAGGTGCATTAGTCGTTAATTTAGAAGAAGAAGGAATGCCGCCTTGCTTAATTAGAAAATCAGATGGTGCGACGATTTATGCAACGCGTGACTTAACGGCAGCTTTATATCGTCAAAACACTTATGGGTTTGATAAAGCGCTATATGTTGTTGGTCCAGAACAAAGCTTACATTTCAATCAATTTTTCACCGTATTAAAAAAACTTGGCTATACTTGGGTTGATGGTATGGAACACGTACCGTTTGGCTTCATTTTAAAAGATGGTAAGAAAATGTCGACACGTAAAGGAAGAGTTATTTTACTTGAAGAAGTACTCGAAGAAGCAATCGAACTTGCAAAACAAAATATTGAAGAGAAAAATCCAAACTTAAAACAAAAAGAAGTAGTAGCAAAGCAAGTCGGTGTTGGTGCAGTCATCTTCCACGATTTAAAAAATGAGCGTATGCACAATATTGAATTCTCATTAGAAAACATGCTGAAATTTGAAGGAGAAACAGGCCCGTACGTACAGTACACACATGCACGTGCTTGTTCTATTTTAAGAAAAGAAAGTGTAGAATTTGAAACATGTACATT
The DNA here is from genome assembly GCF_022663835.1 of Bacillus cereus group sp. BfR-BA-01347. Lineage (NCBI taxonomy): Bacteria > Bacillati > Bacillota > Bacilli > Caryophanales > Bacillaceae > Bacillus > Bacillus cereus group sp. BfR-BA-01347. Next base: position 12,734 of record NZ_JAKUGG010000008.1, read on the forward strand.
TGCTTTAAAAGACGATCATAGCTGGAGTGTCGTAAAATTACTAAATAAATTCCCGCAAATAATTGAAGCAGCTTTCAATAAAAATGAGCCATCGTTTATTTCGAAATATATATTAGATGTAGCACAATCATTCAATAAATATTACGGTAATGTTCGTATATTAGAAGAGAGCAAAGAAAAAGACAGCAGACTCGCATTGGTTTATGCTGTGACGGTTGTATTAAAAGAAGGATTACGTTTACTTGGGGTGGAGGCACCTGAGGAAATGTAACATAGTAGTAAACTGACAAACTGGGTCTAGTATAAACCTGGTTTGTTTTTTTATTGGATATATATTTTTTTTGCAAAATCAATTAAAATCTTTTTAGAGAGGGTGATTCATATTGATTCGAACTTTTATTTTACAAATTCCTTGTCATAGAAGATTAGATAGGAGTTTTTTTAAACTACAAAAGTACATACCTTTATGTGCGCGTTGTACAGGCATGCTTATTGGTATTTTAATGTTTCCAATTTATTTTTATATGACACCTTCATTTCTTTTGGCAATCATACTATCATTTTTCGCTCAAATTCCGTTACTTATCGATGGGTTCACCCAAAAGTGGAAATGGAGAAGTAGCTCAAATTTGCTAAGAATAACTACTGGTGTATTAAGCGGTAATGGTATGGGATTATTCATTTCATCTACTGTTATATGGATATTATCTTAAGATATATAGTAATGGAGGTATTTACATAGATGTTCTGGATTTATTTAATTCTAATTTTTATTTCAGGCGGAAGTGGAATTGGTTTTATGACTCAAAATAACTATACAGAAGCAATAATAGCTTTTGTTATTTGTATACTATTGTTTGGGCTACTGTATTATTATCTTAAAAGAAACAAAAGAAAGAGAAAAGCAGATTGTGACGATTTAGACTGTACGGATTGTTTTGATTGTGATTGTACTTGTTAAATTTTTCTTCCAAATAAAAAGCTAGTGTATTTTTAATAATACACTAGCTTTTTGCTTTGAAATTTTAAGAAAAGTGTAGGAATACGGCTATTATATAGAGAACTTTAGTTTTGTATATAAAAGGAGGCGGGAAAATAATCTGTTTTGAACCACATTGGATTTCTAATATGGCTTCTTATTTACTAGATGGGGAGAAACAATCGGAATTTATTCAGCTAGGTGTTTTGCAGAAATTATTTGAAAGTGATACGCAAAGAAATGGTAAAGATGGCAATATAGGCATGAAAATACCGATATATTTAAGTGAATTAGGTGTGAAAAATATTGAATGTAGAGTAAGCGATAAAGTGAACTTTTTAGATTTAAATATGCATCACAATGATAAAAACGATTTGTATCAATCATTAAAAGAAGAGGGGATTGCAGGTGATCCGGGTGATAAGCAACAATTTGTAGAACGTTTAATAGCCAGAGGATTAATATATGATAATGCGCTAGCTCAATATGAAGCTGAACTACGATTTTTTAAAATATTTCATGTGTATTCTTCTTTTGTATACGCTCCCAATATGAAAATTAAATTTGGTGACATAGTTTGTTAAAAGGTATGATGTATAAGGATTGTCGTTTAATGTCGATAAGTCGATATTCGACATATAATCGCTGATAAATGTTAAGAATCGGTCGATATAATTTGAAAATCGCCGATAAAATGAAAGAATCGCTGATATATTTGAATTATCGCCGATATAATTTTATGTACTAATTTCAGCTTCTACAAGATTAAAACCGCATGTTACGTTATTCCATATAATTAAACAAAATACGGAGAAAAACAATCATTTTTACTATATTTTGTTATAAATTTGAATAATATTAATTAATACCATCCATTATAAGAGATTTTAGTTGAATACATACTATATGGTGTGTAAAATCTAAGCAAGTAGCAGTTTAAATATAAATTCGAGGTGAATGCATGCTAGATTTTAAGCAGTTAGAAACTTGTTTAAAAGACAAGAGATTTGTAGATGGATTACAGGAAATAAATAATGAAATTGCATATATAAAAGAAACGAATACTTTATCCTATGTGAAGAATTGGCTTGCCAATATTCCTTCGCATAAGGAGTTCGATATATTAATTCGTCTTACTGATGAAGGGCTTATGCACCAATACAGTTCATTCCTCATTCGTTACGCTTATAAAAAATTCCCAAATATGAGAACGCTCTCTTTATATTGTGATGAGTTAATTGATGAGCGGAAAATTCTTGAAGCAGAGCAGCTGTTAAAAGAAACTTTAGAAGAGAGTAATAAAGAAGAAATAGATGCAGATTTTTTAGCGAAAACATATTTTACGTTAGTACGATGTCTTTTAGAAATGAAACGAAACGAAGAAGCGTTAATGTATATGCAAAAAGCAGAGGAGTACAGTACACGCGCAGTGTTTGATAAATGGGGCTACGTTTATATGCATACAGGTGAATGGGAGAAAGCGGAAGAACAATTTATTGCTGGCATGCAGCATGAAGATTGTGAAGAGTTATCTACCTATTTATTATCACAATTGTATGCGAATAAAGGAGAACAAAAACGCGCGATACAGTTAATCGATGATGCAATTGTAAAATTCCCACAAGTACCATATTTTCATTTTGAGAAGATAAAGTATTTATTAGATTTAGAGCAATATGAAGAGATGTTAGCGGTAATAGATAACATAAATACTCAGCTGCCGTATCATGCCTATAATACTTACTTTGTACATTTACGTGCAGAAGCACTGTACAAAATGAATAAATTTGCAGATTTACAAAAACTATTAAAAGAAGAAAAGAGTTTAAAAGAATCTTTATATCATAATTTAGAAAAAAATCCGGATGGAAAAAAGGTTCACTTGCCGATAGTTCCTATTGTACAAAAGGATAATTATTGTGTTCCGACAAGTTTAGAGATGATGTTGCGTATATGGGGAGAGAAACGTACACAAGATGAAATAGCAGAGTTTATTTTTGATATGACAGGTTCGAAGTTTTCAGATACTGTTTCTTATTTAGAAGAATTAGGTTATGAATATCGTTATTTTAAAGGGAATGAAGAGAATTATAAGAGACTGATTGACGAAGGAATTCCTGTTTTATTAAGTATAGATATTGAGCATGCTTCACACGTACAAGTTCTATCTGGATATGATGATACATTGCAAGCTTTCTATGTTCAAGATCCAAACTTTATAGAACCAGTTCTTGTGGAATATAGTAAATTACAAGAAAAATATCGTTATACAGGCTGTTTAGCAATCACGTTTGTTCCGAAAGAAAAGAAGGAGCAACTAGCGTTTCTAAGTGAAGAAGAAAATCGTTATTTTAAATCTATTTTTTCTCTTACGGATCATTTAGATGAACATGACAAAGAGGGGATTAGTAACTTAGTACAATTTTTAAAAGAAACGAGTGATAATCCAAATACGTGGTTATATACGATAAAGCACTTAGATGTTGAAGTAGATAAAGAATTTATTTTATATTGTATCGATAAGTTAATGGAAAAGTTTCCGAACTCGGACTTTGTTAAATTGCATGGTGCACAGTGTTTTATTCGTCTTCAAGAAGTAGAGAAAGCGGAGCAAATGCTGACAAGCGTTGAGAAGAAAAATAATCGTGCTTTATATCATTTAATAAACGGAAGATATGCTTTTGAACAGGAAAGTTATCTAGAAGCGATTTCAAGCTTTCGTTTATCGTTACAATTAGACGCAGATCAGCCTATTGCTTGGAGTTTTCTCGCTTTATCCTATATGTATATTGATCAATCTGAAAAAGCATTGCAATACTCTCAAGTTGCGTTAGAGCGTAGTCCTGAAAGGTTCACTTTAACAAATCACGGTTTAATATTAATAGATTTAGAAAGATATGAAGAAGCATATGAAATCTTTAATGACTTGTTAAAAGAGTATAAATATGAAGCGCATGTATGGTATGAACGAGCGAGATGTGCACATCAACTAGGGAAATTATATTTAGCAATAAAAGGGCTTAAAGTAGCGATTCATTTGGATAGTAATGCACCTTACATTTATACGAAACTTTCGGAAATATACGAATCTGATTTGAAGGATGAGGAAAGTGCGAAAGAAATTTTATTAAAGGGTATTGAGAATTGTGATGATAAAGCACCTCTTTACGTAAAATTAGGTGATTATCATTTTCAAAATGATAGCTTGGAAGAAGCAGAAGTATTGTATAATCGTGCTTTAGAAGAAAATGATGAGGATGTTTATTCTCACTTCGGACTTACACAAGTTTATATGGCAAGAGAACAATATAAGGAAGCAAAAGAATATATACTTGGTCTTGAGAAGCAAATTGAAAAGAGCCAAGATTTCCTCATGAATGCAGGAATGGTTTTATGGGATGCTGAAATTGAACTTGGTGGAAATGAAGAAGGGTTTAAAGTAGCACTATCTAAGTTAGAAAATGGTATAAAGAAAAGTGATTATAATGTAGCAAGTGCGTTAGATGAATATGTGAATCGAATTAAAGGAACGGAATTTGTACAACGAGGTATAGCATTTTTAAGAACGTTACACAAAGAAAGAAATGAAGTAAGTGAGTACGGTTGTTATGCAGGTATTTTATATGAATCTATTGGACAGTACGGCCAAGCGATGAAAAGATATAATAAGGCGATAGAACAAATGGAAACGGCATTACCGTATTACCGAATTGGTGAAACACTTATGGCATTAGGGCAATTGACGGAAGCAAAACAAGCGTATGAAACATGTTTAGAGCTTGATGGGAATTTCGTAGGTGTACATTTACAGCTTGCGGAAATATACGAAAAAGAAGAAAACCGTTCTAAAGAACAAAGTCATATGGTTCAGGCGATGAAAGAAGAGCCGTTGCATATTAATATGGAATATTTAGCACAGCTTTCAGTAGATATGAATCTTCAGGAAGAATTGCTGACTGAACTAGAACAATTAGCGGACGAAGTACCTGAAATATGGCGTTTAGATGCGATTGCATATGTGTACGGAGCGATGAATGAAATAGATAAAGAACAAGCACAGGTTGAATACGCACTACAATTAGATGGTGAGCATATAGAAGTTCTATATCATTATGCAAAAGTATTAGTGAAAAAAAGAAATGTAAAAGCAATTGAAGTTGCAATGAAAGTAATACAAAAAGATTTTGATAATGAACGTATATTTGATGTTTATGTAAAAGCAGTAGAGCAACATAAAAAATTGTCTAACATACGAGATTTTCTTCATACGTTAAAGGTGAAAAAAGCAGAAAGGAGTACAGCATTCATGTATGCTGCAGCTGCGGTTACGGAAATATGGATTGAACGCCAGCTGCATGAACAGCCAAAACGATCTATCATTACGAGAGCTTTTTATCGTATGAAAAATCGTGCGAAAGAAATTTCAATGGTTACTATGATAATTGATTTATATGAAATCTCTTTAAAGTTAAATCCGAAAAATAGTATGGCAGCACAGCGATTTGCGCTATTTTATGAGAATGTAGAGATGAATAAAGAAGCAATAGAGATTCTGCATACGTCACTAGAAAATAAATGGGATTATGACGTAGCGAAGCAACTTGTAAATCTTTTCGTTGAGTGCGAGGAAGAAGATATGTTAAGAGATGCTTTGGAATTAACGAAACAGATGGTTCGAGAACTACCAGATGATTATGATACTCTTCTTCTGCAAGCACAAGTATTCTTTAAAGCAGGGGAAGAAAGAAAAGCAGAAAAGATTATCTTACAATTAACAGAGCAAACACCGTTTGTAAGTAGAGCATTTCTTGCTTTAGGAGAAATATATCAAAGTCAAGAAAGGTTTGAAGAGGCAATTCATGTATTAGAAAATGCTTCTATACATCATCCAAATGAAACAGCAATTCTTCTTTCTTTAGCATCTTCATATCATGGTGCCGGCCAAACGATAAAGGCAGAAAAAATAACAAATGAAGTATTAATAATTGACGCGAGTGATTTGTTAGCAAGATATGATCGAGCTTGTTATTTAGCACAGTTAAATAGAAATGAAGAGGCGAAGGAAGAGCTTGAATTTGTCCTTCGTGAGGATGAATCGGGATTCTTTGCTGAACTTATTGAGGATGATGAAAATTTAGCAGCATTGCGAGAATTTGAAAAGTAATTGTATAAGAATAGGGAAAAAAGATAAGGATATATTTTGAATTAGTTGACAATTAGTTGCTAAATGGCATAAAATAACTTTTAACAAAGTATACAAATCTGAAGACGAGAAAGAGTAAAATAGTGAGCTGTTCTCCAGAGAGCCGGTATATTGCTGAAAGCCGGTGTGCAGACGTTATTTGAAAATCATCTCCGAGGAGCCGAGGCTGAAAGTAAGTAAGCCCGGACGGATGTCTACCGTTACAAAGAACACGTATGATAGTACGTTGCTAAGTGCTATTAGTGAAAAAGCTAATAGAATTAGGGTGGTATCGCGGGTAAACCCGTCCCTACTTTATAGGGACGGGTTTTTTGTGTGCTTTAAAATATTCAAAGGAGTGATTGTATATGGAAAAAGTAGATGTAAAAGAATCAGCTGTAGGAAGAGAAATGCGAATTCGCAAACAGTGGAACGAACAAAATATTTTCGAACAATCAATTCAGAATCGAGAAGGCGCACAGTCTTTCGTATTTTATGAAGGACCACCAACGGCGAACGGACTACCGCATGTAGGTCATGCACTTGGACGAACAATTAAAGACTTAGTAGCAAGATATAAAACGATGGCTGGTTATAAAGTGTTAAGAAAAGCGGGATGGGATACACATGGTTTACCTGTAGAATTAGGCGTTGAGAAGCAACTTGGTATTTCTGGTAAACATGAGATCGAAGAATATGGTATTGAACCATTTATTCAAAAGTGTAAAGAGAGTGTTTTCACATATGAGAAGCAGTGGCGTGAATTCACTGAAAGTATTGGTTATTGGGTAGATATGGATGATCCATATGTAACTTTAAAGAATCCATATATTGAAAGTGTATGGCATATTTTGGGGACAATCCATGAAAAAGGATTGTTATATAAAGGATATAGAGTTTCACCATACTGCCCAAGCTGTCAAACCTCATTGAGCTCACATGAGGTTGCACAAGGGTATAAAACAGTAAAAGATTTAAGTGCAACTGTGAAGTTTAAAGTGAAAGATAGTGAAAATGAGTATTTCTTAGGTTGGACAACGACACCTTGGACACTTCCAGCAAACGTTGCGCTTGCTGTCCATCCAAATATGGAATACGTTAAAGCAAAACAAGAAGGTCATGTATACATTGTTGCGAAAGAACGTGTACAAGAAGTATTAAAAGAGAATTATGAAGTATTATCTGTTCATAAAGGCGAAGAATTATTAAACACATCTTATACAGCGCCATTTCCGATGAAAGAAGTTACAAATGGTTACCGCGTTATCTCAGCAGATTTTGTAACGGCAGATAGTGGTACAGGACTTGTTCATATTGCTCCAGCATATGGAGAGGACGATTATAGAGTCGTTCAAAGTGAAGGATTGTCATTCTTGCACGTTGTAGATGAAAAAGGTGAGTATACAGAAGCAGTACCATTTTTGAAAGGGAAATTTGTAAAAGATTGTGACGTGGATATCGTTCGTTATTTAGCGAAGGAAGGTTTACTGTATCATAAAGAAAAATATGAACATAGCTATCCGCATTGCTGGCGTTGTGATTCACCACTACTTTATTATGCAGGAGAAAGTTGGTTAATCCGAACAACTGCAATTAAAGATACATTTTTACAAAATAATGATTCTGTTACTTGGTATCCGGATTATATGAAACATGGACGTTTTGGTAAGTTTTTAGAAAATATGGTGGACTGGAATATTAGCCGAAATAGATATTGGGGAACACCATTAAACGTGTGGGAATGTGAAAGTTGTAATCATCAGTTCGCACCGAAAAGCATTGCCGAATTAAGAAAGCATAGTAAGAAAGAAACACCGGAAGATTTGGAGTTGCATAAGCCGTATGTAGATGAAGTGCAAGTCTGCTGCGGGAAATGCGGAGGCACAATGAATCGTACACCAGAAGTGATTGATGTTTGGTTTGATAGTGGTTCTATGCCATTTGCACAATATCATTACCCATTTGAAAATAAAGAGTTATTTGAAGAGCAGTTTCCAGCGGATGTTATTGCAGAAGGAATTGATCAAACACGCGGCTGGTTTTATAGTTTATTAGCAGTATCAGCACTATATACAGGAAAAGTACCGTATAAACGAGTGTTATCACTAGGGCATGTTTTAGATGAAGAAGGGCAGAAAATGTCTAAAAGCAAAGGAAATGCACTTGATCCAGTTGATTTAGTAGATAAGTTTGGTGCAGATGCGCTAAGATGGGCTTTACTTGTTGATAGTGCCCCGTGGAATGCGAAGCGTTTTTCTGAAAGAACAGTACTGGAAGCGAAATCAAAATTTGTAGATACATTAGTCAATGTGTATAGCTTCTACGTTTTATATGCAAATTTAGATGAGTATAATCCGAAAGAAACGTATGATGTAAAGCTTACAAAATTAGACGAATGGGTATTATCAAGATTGCATAGTACAACGAAAAAAGTGAGAACTGCACTTGATGATTATCAATTTACGAATGCAGCTCGTGAAATTGCAACACTTGTAGATGAAGTGAGTAACTGGTATGTAAGACGCTCACGTAATCGTTTCTGGGAATCTGGTATGAACGCTGAGAAAGCAGCTGCGTATGAGACACTTCATGAAGTGCTTGTAACAATTAGTAAATTAATTGCACCATTTACACCGTTTGTTGCGGAAGACATTCATCTGAATTTAGAAGGAAGCAGCGTTCATTTAGCCGATTATCCAGTTGTAAATGAATCACTACTTCAACCGAAATTAGAAGCGGAAATGGATGCTGTTTTACAAGTTGTTGAACTTGGAAGAAGTAACCGTAATCAGCATTCTTTAAAAGTAAAACAGCCGCTAGCAGAACTTGTATTACTTGAGCATAACGAGAATGATATGGATTGGGGATCTTATCGTGATATCGTTATGGATGAGTTAAATGTAAAAGCGTTCCATGTTGAACTCGATGAAACAAAATACACATCATATCAATTGAAGCTTAATTTTAAAACAGCGGGGCCAAAATTCGGTAAAAATGTGAATGCAGTGAATGGTTGGCTAAAACAATTATCACAAGAAGAAGTACAAAACTTTGTATCAACAGGAAGAGCAGTTTACGAAGCAACACTAGGAGAAGAAGTAGTTGTAACTGCTGACGATGTGTTAGTTGAGAAAGTTGCAAAATCAGGATTCTCTAATACGACTAACGGACAATATACAGTTATGTTAGATACGAATGTAACGGAAGAATTGTTACAAGAAGGAGTAGCGCGTGAATTCATTCGTGCGGTTCAAGAATATCGTAAACAGTTGAATTTACCAGTTAATTTACGAGTCGATATTATTCTTGATACAGAAGAAGAACTACAGCGAACGTTAACGAACCATAAAGATTTATTGGAAGAAAACTTACTCGTTAAACAATTTACATTTGGTAACTTAACGAACGAAGACGATGAACTTTCTTTAGGTGAAACAAAACTTAGAATTAAATTAAGTGCAGCTAATTAAAGAAAAAAGGAAGTTGGAATGATTCCAACTTCCTTTTTTGTATGATTAGAATTTATTTGACTATACATTCGATAGGACCACTAGCAATTGTCTTTTTTCATAGCGTACCGAACACAATACCGTAGAAATATATTTCTACAGTATTGTGTTCAATTCATACATAAATATTGAGAAAATTTCACTTACCCTAAATGGAAAGGTAATAGAAGTGTTCATAGAGAATTACTCGTAGATTCAATTTTTATCCATCCGTTTTGCGGGGAATGATTGCCTAGTGGTAATGGGATAAGGTTGAGCTACTTTATTAGGGGGAGTGGTTCTATGTTTAATAAAAAAATGGTGGCAATGGCAATGACTGTGCCGTTAGTAATGGGGACAATTTCTACGGTTTCGGCATTGGAAAAACAACAGCAAGTAAAGTTAGAAGCTTATTCACCGCAGAAAAAAGCAACTGAATATTTAAAAGAAAATGCTGCGCAGTATGGATTGAAAACAGATCTTTCAGACTTGCAATATATTTCTACAACAGAAACATCAGTAGCTTCATATGTTAGGTTCCAACAAGTTGTTAATGGTGCACCTGTATTTTCAAAACAAATAACAGTTACGCTTAACGGAGAGGGAAAGGGAGTACTCGCTGTTTCTGATTATCAGCCTGTTACAGGTGTGAAGGAAGTAACGACAAAAATTAGTGAAAAAGATGCAATACAAAAATCAATGGCGTATGTTGGAGAAGCAAGTGAGCAAAATTTATGGGCTCCTACAGATAAAGAGTTCGGATATATTGTTGAAGAAGGAATTGCTCGTCCAGTATATAAAGTTGTAGTCCATTCTAATAATCCATTTGGTGCGTGGGAAACATTTATTGATGCAGAAAATGGAAAGTTAATTAAAAAAGTTGATATAAACCGAAAAGTAGAAGGAACAGGAAAAGTATTTTTACCTAACCCTGTCGTATCAAGCGGGAGTTTAGTGGGATTAAAAGATAATAATGATGCAGATTCTACAGCGCTAACGAATCAATTAAAAACTGTTACTTTAAAAGGCTTAGATGGGACAGGTTTTTTAATTGGAGAGTATGTAACGATTTCTTCAAAAGCGAGAACAAAATCTACAAACTTACAATTCAACTATACACGTGCAAATGATAGCTTTGAAGATGTAATGTCATATTATCATATTGATACATTGCAACGTTATATTCAAAGTCTAGGGTTTAAAAATATTAATAATCGTTCGATTAAAGTGAATGTGAATGGAACAACAGCTGATAACTCATTCTATTCACCGACAACGAAAGCTTTAACATTTGGTACTGGCGGTGTTGATGATGCAGAAGATGCTGGAATTATCGCACATGAATACGGACATTCGATCCAAGATAACCAAGTTCCTGGCTTTGGTAGTTCAACAGAAGGCGGAGCGATGGGAGAAGGATTTGGTGACTTCTTAGGTGCTACGTATGAAGATGCTGTATCGACAACAGGATATGGAAAAGCATGTGTTGGAGAGTGGGATGCGGCAGCTTACTCTAGTTCAGATCCAACGTGCTTACGCCGATTAGATACGAATAAAGCGTATCCGAAAGATATAAAAAATCAAGTACATGCTGACGGTGAAATTTGGTCACAAGGTCAATACGAAATGGCACAAGCTTTTGGCCGTGATGTAGCAACAAAAATCATTTTACAATCACACTGGTCATTAACACCAAACTCTAAATTCAGTGATGGAGCGAAAGCGATTAAGCAAGCGGATGCTCTTTTATATGGCGGACAACATGCTGCTGATATCGATCGCATTTGGGCAGCGAGAGGCATTAGTACGAATTAATATAAAAAGTCGTGGCATTTATAAGCCACGACTTTTTAATTTGCTTAAGAGCTGGTACTAGTAAGTAAAGCTATATCAATGATAGTGTGAATATATCCGTATCCCATTTACTTTTTAGCTTCTTTAAAAACAAAATGCTCTTTAAATTTTCTAGATTCAACTTTTTGACCATTTCGCATCGATCGGAATGGGTGTTCTTGCCATGTAATAATAACATCAACTTCATCTGCTTTTGTAGCAACGGGTAAATTAGCGTGTTCAAATCCAGTTTTTCCACTTGCCAAACGACTTTCCTTTAGGGAAAAGAGTTCATATTTCGTTTTCTTATTTGGTTCGTTGCGGAATACTTCGACGTTTACATTATATACTTCACTATTCCCGACATTCTTTACTGAAAAATGATATGTTTGAAATTCCTCTTTTTTAGCTTGAAGCATATTCTTGTTTGTTTTTTTCGGTTTATCAATATTCACTTGCCATTGATCAGAGTTTTGAGAGATTGGTAAAGATTTTGGTGAATAGGCATACGTTTCGTTTACTACAATTAAGCAAAACAAAAGGAGAAAGAAACTAATTGCTTTTTGCATATACACACCTCGCTTTAAAATTTTTATTAATATGCGTAAATGAATTAGTTTTTATGTAAAAATTGGAAAATATGAAAGGTGTAATTTTGTAATACATAAGAATATGTATTACAAAATTAACTTTTCACACTTTAGAAGAAGTTAGGAGTTATAAAACCAGAATGTTTCAAAAAAAGCTTGCGTTTTATAAGGAAAGGAGTTAGAATACTCTGTAAATATAAAAAGTGATGATCAGGAAAAGTACATGGTGCAAAGGTCTACAGAGAGCAGCCGGTTGCTGGGAAGGTTGCGATACCGCATGATGGAAAGACACCTGTGAGTGTTGCTTTGAACGTGATTATTAGTAAAAGCAAACGGTACCTACCGTTATCAGGGCTAAGATGGTCAGTATGACAATTTGGGTGGTACCGCGGAAAAAATCCGTCCCTATTTATAGGGGCGGATTTTTGTATTCTTTGAAAGGGGGTGAGTGACCGTGGATGATGACGATGACAACAATAACGTAAATAAATATAAAATTACTGGAGGGAAAAATAATGGATTCAATAATGAAGCGTTCACTCACAAAAGAATGTACAAAGCAAAGTGGAAAGGTTGTATTACTTCAAGGATGGGTAAAAAAGATTCGACATCTTGGAAATGTTAGTTTTTTATTATTACGGGACAGAACAGGAGTAATTCAATGTGTATTAGAAAATGAATTGGCTGGATATAAAGTTGATGTAGAAAGTGTCGTTCACGTAATTGGTGAAATAGTCGAGACATCGAAAACAGAATTGGGTGTTGAAGTACTTGCTCATGAAGTGAAAGTAATAAACGGTGCAGAGCCACTTCCATTTGAAATAAATAAAAAGAAGTTACAAGTTGGCTTAGATCAACTACTTAATGAGCGAGTAATATCATTAAGGCATGAGCGAACCGCAGCGATTTTTAAAGTAAAATCTGCACTCGTTCAGAGCTTTAGTGAAGTTCTTATAGAGAACGATTTCACACGAATATTTACGCCAAAAATTGTTTCGCAAGGGGCAGAAGGAGGAGCAAATGTTTTTAAGCTTCCATACTTCCAAAAAGAAGCTTATTTAGCACAATCACCACAGTTCTATAAGCAAATGATGGTGGCAGGTGGGTTAGAACGAGTTTTTGAAATTGCACCTGTATATAGAGCAGAACATCATAATTCTTCCCGTCATTTGAATGAATATATATCGTTAGACGTAGAGCTTGGTTTTATTCATGATTTTTATGAAGTGATGCAACTAGAAACGGATGTTTTACGATATATGTTTCAACAAGTAGCGAAAAAATGTGAAATAGAACTACAACTATTACAAATAGAAGTACCTATTATTACTGAAATACCTAAAATTACATTGTTAGAAGCACAAGAAATTTTGAAAAGTAAGTATCGTAAAGAATCTCCTGTAGGGGATTTAGATACAGAAGGTGAAAAGTTACTAGGGAAATATGTGAAGGAAATATATAATAGTGAATTTGTTTTCATTACGCATTATCCGAAAGAAGCGAGACCGATGTATACGATGCCGAATAAAGAGAATCCATCTATTACTGATTCATTCGACTTATTATATAAAGGATTAGAAATAACGTCAGGGGCACAGCGAATTCATAATTATGAAATGTTACTCGCTTCGTTTAAAGAAAAAGGATTACACCCAGATAAATTTCAATCTTATTTAAATACATTTCGATATGGTTGTCCACCACATGGAGGTTTCGGAATTGAGTTAGAAAGGGTTGTATATAAACTTTTAGAATTAACAAATGTACGAGAGGCGAGTGCTTTTCCGAGAGATTGTACTCGTCTCATACCGTAAAAAGAATCTTCGCGATTATCGCGAAGATTCTTTTTTTATAGTTCGTTTAAAAAGGTGAAAATATAGACTCTTTCTTTTTCTAATAAGCTTAGTAAAAGTCAGTTGAAATATGAACCATTTCGACAAAAAAATCAATATACCCTTGACAGTTACAAATATAACAGATATACTTCATATTAATTTCAAAAGAAAATATATTCTAAATATTAAAATGTGTTGAATAGGAGTAGTAAGGTCATGTATTTGTACAGAGAGCTATGGGTTGGTGTGACATAGTCAAATGACATCCTGAACTCGCCTAGGAGCAGTAAGGTGGAACGGAATTACATTCTTAGTAAATCTTAACGGTTAACCTTCGATATTAGGTTTGTAATCAAACGATTACTACTAAGGTGGATTCATAATGGAATCAATAAGGGTGGTACCGCGTTAAGTAAATGGCTTAGCGTCTCTTTATATAGAGATGCTAGGCCATTTTTTTATTATATGGAAGAAGAAATGGAGGGTTTATTTGAATAGGTTTATAAAATTTATTTATTTATATAAAAAGATTTAATTAGGAGGAAAATGAGATGAAACAGACGGAGCAATGGACTTCGAAATTAGGTTTTATAATGGCGGCAGCCGGATCAGCAATTGGACTTGGTGCGATATGGAAGTTCCCTTATATCGCTGGGAAGAGTGGGGGAGGAGCGTTCTTTTTAATATTTATATTATTTACTGTTTTAATTGGACTACCGCTACTTATAGCTGAATTTATGATTGGACGCAGTACGCAGAAACAAGCAGTTGGAGCATTTAAAAGCATCGCACCAAATACAGGATGGCATTGGATTGGACGCCTTGGTGTTGGAACTTGTTTTATACTACTTTCGTTTTATAGTGTTGTAGGTGGATGGGTATTAATTTATTTATTCAGAGGAATAACTGGACAACTGATTACTCCAGGACAAAATTACGGTACATTATTTACTGAAACAATTGGGAATCCTGCTTGGGCTATTATGGGACATTTCGCTTTTATGTTCATTACGATATGGGTTGTATCAAAGGGTGTACAAAACGGAATTGAAAAAGCAAGTAAATATATGTTGCCAGCATTGTTCGTTTTATTTGTCGCTCTTATTATTCGTTCGTTAACACTTGATGATGCAATGAAAGGTGTGAAGTTTTTCTTACAACCAGATTTCTCAAAGATTACTTCGGAAAGTATTTTGTTCGCAATGGGGCAATCATTCTTTGCAATTAGTATCGGGATTTCAATTATGGTTACGTATAGTTCCTATTTAAATAAAAAAGAAAGTTTACCAAAATCAGCAATAACAATTGTTGGATTAAATTTATTTGTTTCATTATTTGCAGGTCTTGCTATTTTTCCAGCCGTATTTTCATTAGGAATGGAGCCAACAGAAGGACCTGGATTACTGTTTATCGTATTACCATCTGTATTTAGTCAAATCCCATTCGGTGGATTTTTCTTAACAGTATTTCTTGCACTATTTACATTTGCGACATTAACATCAGCATTTTCTCTACTAGAAACTGTTGTTTCAGCATTAGCAAATGGTGAACAAGAAAGAAGAACGAAATTATCATGGATGATCGGCTTCTGCATTTTCTTAGTAGGTATACCATCTGCGTTATCATTTGGAGTATGGAGTGATATTACGATTTTTGGAAAGAATATTTTTGATGCAGTAGACTTTTTATCTAGTAATATATTAATGCCACTTGGAGCACTATTTATTAGTATTTTCGTTTCATTCAAAATGGAGAAGAAGGTACTAGAAGCAGAGTTTTTTGTAGGTGGAAATTATGGAAAGAAAGTATTTACTTGTTGGGTATTTTTACTTCGATTTGTAGCACCACTTGCAATAATTATCGTCTTCTTAAATGTAATAGGGATTATTTAACATTAAATGTTATAATATTCAGTAAAAAAGGGTGATGATCATAAAGAAAAATTTGATAGAAGCAGGGAAATATATGAATATTAGAGGGAAAAAGCTATACGTTGAAACACATGGAAATCCTAAAAATAAGCCAGTCTTATACTTGCATGGTGGACCAGGAGAAAGTTGTTATGATTTTTCATTTCATCAAGCGGAACGTTTAAAAGATTCTCTATATGTAATTATGATAGATCAAAGAGGTGTTTGTCGCTCAGAAGAAATTACTGAAGACGAAGCTTTTGGATTAAATGATTTGATTGAAGACTGTGAGGAATTAAAAAAAGTATTACAAATTGAGAAGTGGTCTATAATTGGACACTCTTTCGGTGGATATTTAGCATTGCTTTATGCGTCGATATATCCAAGTTCAATAGAGAAAATAATATTTGAAGGACCAACTTTTGATTTTGCATTAACAAGTAGGGCTTTGTTACAAAAGACAGGGCATTTATTAAAAAAGTATGGAAAAGAGGAAGTAGCAGAAGAGTCTCTTGCTTATTCATCTAGCAATGCTAGTTCAAAAGAGTTGTTAGAGGCTTATATAAGACTAAGCAATGAATTAGAAGAAAAAAGAATGGAGATTTACAATAATAAGGAAGATAGGACAGATGAGAGTTTATACAGTGATGAAGAGTGGGAAATATTTTCAAATCGCTCCAAAATGCACTTTGATAGATTAAAATTAGAGGGAGCATGTCATACATCATTATTATCAAAAATAAAAGATGTACAAAATCTAATGTTATTAATAGTAGGAAAACATGATGTAGTAACGTGTGAAGAACAAATTAAAACATTTAATAAAGATGCCCGAAACGGCAAGTATATCGTATTTGAAGAGAGCGGCCATTCACCTCATTATGAGGAAGCAGATAGATTTGCAGAAACAGTCATACATTTTTTGAAATGAAGAAAAGGGTGCTTCTATAAATGAGAGGCACCCTTTCTAAATTTCTGGATATGTGATTGTGATGTTAGGCCACTTACTTTGCCAATTCTTTTTTATAACTCTATTTTTGTACATATGTATACGTTTTTTGTTTCAAGAAAATGAGCTGTCGGTTTCACTTGTAGTGAAAGTACATCATTTATTCCGCATGGAGCTGTTAAAATGACCCTATTTTGTTCGTCAAGCGTAACTCCTAAAGCGGTTGCTGTTTCAGGAAATTTAGAAATAGCATCACCAGAAGAAGAATATGGTGGCATATTATTCACTACATGCATACGAGCTTGATTTTTTACAGACCAAGGGATAGTAGCATCAATATTCATTAATTTCGTTTCTAATGATTGTTCGTATATCTCATCTTGATGTAGACTATCATAATAAATCATATCAACATCAGGCATAGCCGTTTTCGCTTCATAGTCATGTAAAGTATCCCAAATTTTAGAACGAACAAATCCAGCACAAATCCACCAATCAGGTAGCTCTAGTGATTTTGCCATTTGTAATACATTCATCATCCATTCGTCGTTTTCTATTAAGCGAATTATATCTTTCTCTGTTTTGATCTTCATTGATAAATTCACCTTTCTAGTAAATTAATGCATCAGTTCAATAATCCATAAAATCCAGTAAGCACCTGGTACAAATAGCAGTTGTGCTAATAATGTGCCGAGAAGTCTAGAAATCATTAGCCAACCATACATTTTACTCATAGATTCAGCACCGCTTTCTGATTGTAGAGCACGTTCTGTTAAAAGAGCAATGCGTGGATCGAGTAATACAGTTAATAAAATAGTGGCGAAACCATTTACAAGGCCAGAAGCTGTACTTGCATTTGTTGCATAATCTGGATTTAAAAAAGAAGCGTAAAGGGCTGAAAGTACCCCTGCTGTATAAATAGCAGTAGCAAACATGTTAATAAGCATAATACGCTTTGGAATACCACCGATACGCAGTCTATGAATCATTTCTAACTTTGGAAAACGGACATATTTTTTTGTGTACTTTAATTTTTGAATGTTATTCGTTTTCATCATTCGAATGAAAGAACCGTCTGTTTCAAAGTTTTGAATGACATATCCAAATAATTTTGTCAAAGTTGGATAAAGAATGATCGCGATTAATGTACCGATAGAAGCCGATAATAGTACGAGTCGTATAATATGCTCTAAATTAATAGAAGAATCTAGTTTTGCTTCATCGACAATACCACCGATTAAAAAGGCTTGTAGTAAGTTTGATGTTCTTGAAATAAGTAACACCATTCCTACAACAGACAAGGCAACCGCAATCTTCTTTAAACGTACTCCAGCTAATCGAATACTATAAGAGCTTGTTTCAACTGCGTGAATCACAATTGTGAAAGCCATTATAAAAATTAACGTAATTGACATTTGTTTCACCAGTTTCTATTAAAATAATTGTAACTTTTTTACTTTATCATATCTATCGTATTTTGTAACTGAAAGTATGTGACATATGGAAATTGATTTTTCGAAAAATAGATAATGATAGTATAATAGGGAGAAGTGGAAGAGATGTTAGCACTTATTTATACCGTAAATTAAGTGGAGGAATGAAGCATGTATAAAACATTTCTATTTGATTTAGATGGAACTTTAACGGATCCGAAAGAAGGGATTGTAAACTCGGTTTTATATGCATTAAAAAAAGTAGGAATTGAAGAAGTACATATAAGTGAGCTAGATTCATTTATAGGTCCTCCTATTCAGCAATCATTCATAGAGAGATATAATATGAGTGAAGGAGAGGTTGAGCGTGCTGTTTTTTACTTCCGTGAGTATTTAAAGCAGCGTGGATTGTTTGAAAATAATGTATACGAGGGGATTCTGAAGCTCTTGCAACAATTAAAAAGTTCAGGGAATCGCATATTCGTAGCAACTTCAAAGCCCACTGTATTTGCGAAACAAGTTATAGAGCATTTTCAATTAACGAATTATTTCGAAGACATCATTGGAAGTAATTTAGATGGTACGAGAATAAAAAAAGAAGAAATAATTGCTCATATTTTACAAACACATGAAGAACTAAATAAAGAAGAAATGATAATGATTGGTGATAGAAAGCACGATATAATAGGTGCAAATCAGAATGGAATTGCTTCAATTGGTGTTTTATATGGCTATGGCTGTGAAAAAGAACTGACTGAAGTTAGTGCGACCTACATAGTGAAAGATGTTGAAGAACTGTATCATTTTTGTGTAGAGAAAAATTTAATACAGCAGTAAATATAGATTCTAGCAATCCCTTTATAACGTATGACGATGAATTCGTTTCTGTTTAAAGGGATTTTTCATATGTAATCGAATAATTATAATTAGACATTTTTAGCATAAAAATTTGTATGAATAAGAGGAGGGATGTCAGAATTAAAAGGTTAGTAGAAATTTATCAATAAAATTTAGAATATTCTGTTTAATGGAGGGGTAAAATTGGAGTTAGTTATTATATTATTAGCACTAAGTTTACTTATGTTCGTAGCATACAGAGGTTTTTCTGTTATTTTATTCGCGCCGATATTTGCATTATTTGCAGTATTTTTGACAGAACCTAGTTATGTATTACCTTTCTTTTCTAATATCTTTATGGAGAAAATGGTTGGATTTATAAAATTATATTTTCCTGTGTTTTTATTAGGAGCAATATTTGGAAAAGTAGTGGAAATGTCAGGAATTGCAGATTCTATCGCAAAAACAATTATTGAGTTAGTTGGTGAAAAACGTACTATATTAGCGATTGTATTAATGGGGGCTATTTTAACGTATAGTGGTGTTAGTGTGTATGTAGTAGTGTTTGCTGTTTATCCGTTCGCAGCTAAGTTGTTTCGACAAGCTAATATTCCAAAGCGTTTAATCCCTGGAACGATTGTTCTTGGAGCAGTAACGTTTACAATGGATGCGCTACCTGGATCACCACAAATTCAAAATGTAATACCTACAACATTTTTTAAAACGGATATTTATGCTGCACCGATACTTGGGATTGTAGGAGCAATTTTTGTTCTTACATTAGGTTTACTATATTTAGAGAGTAGACGTAAGAAGGCAAAAGCAGCAGGTGAAGGATACTTTGGTTTTAATGATGGAAATACTGAAATGGCAGCATCTGTGCAATTAGAACAAAAAAATATGCCATTAATTAATAACATTGAAATTACAAGAGCACAACAACTTATTGCATTTATACCACTTATTTTAGTAGGTGTAATGAATAAAGTGTTTACTATTATGATACCGAAGTGGTATCCAAGCGGTTTTGATTTTTCTGCAATTGGTATGAAAGCATTTGGAAAAGTAGAATTAAGTGCAGTAGTAGGAATTTGGTCTGTAGAATTGGCACTTATTATAGGGATCTTAACAACGTTATTATTATATTGGAAGCGAGTAGTAACAGGTTTCCAAGCTGGATTGAATACAAGTATTGGTGGAGCGCTACTTGCAACGATGAATACAGGAGCTGAGTTTGGATTCGGTGGTGTCATTGCAGCACTTCCAGGCTTCGCAATTATGAGAGATGGCATCTCTGCTACTTTCACAAATCCGTTAGTGAATGGTGCAGTAACGACGAATATTTTAGCTGGAATTACAGGCTCGGCATCAGAAGGAATGGGAATAGTATTAAGCGCAATGGGAGATAAATTTATTGCAGCGGCCAATCAATTTGATATTCCATTAGAAGTTATGCACCGTATCGTATCAATGGCATCAGGAGGAATGGATACACTACCACATAACGGGGCTATTATTACTATTCTTACAGTAACGGGATTAACACATAAACAGTCATATAAAGATATATTTGCTATTACTATTTTGAAAACGGTTGCTGTATTTTTAGTTATCGCATTCTATACTTTAACAGGACTCTATTAAAAAATTTGAATCGTAAAGATTCATCAAATCGATAATTTATATTATAAAATATTAATTAGGATAAGAAGGGGTGGGGGACTTGCAAGAGGTTTCTGAGTTTCGTATGCCAAAGTCGGTATTATATGGAAGGAATTCGCTTGAAAAACTGGGAGAACAATCAAAAAAGTTAGGGAAAAGAGCTTTTATAGTTACTGATACAATTATGGAGAAATTAGGATATGTTGAAAAGTGTATGCAACAACTAAATAAGAAAGGTATTACTGTTAGTACATATAATAAAGTGGATGCTGAGCCTACAAATATACACGTATTAGAAGCGTTATCTCTTTGTAAAGAGGAAAAGTGCGATTTTATTATTGGTATTGGTGGTGGAAGTTGTATTGATGCTGCGAAAGCAGTAGCGGTTTTATATACAAATGGTGGAGAAGTTGAGGATTATGTCCAAAAGGATATTGAAATAGAAAACAATCCACTACCACTTATTGCAATTCCAACAACTTCTGGTACTGGTTCGGAAGTTACAAGTGTAGCAGTAATTACGAATAAAAAAACAGATGTAAAAATGATGATGAAGCATCCTAGTTTTATACCGAAAGTAGCAATTATAGATCCAGTTTTGACAAGTTCGTTACCACCACAAATTACGGCAGCAACAGGAATAGATGCGTTATGTCATGCGATTGAAGCTTATATTTCTAAATTTTCACAACCACTTACAGATGTACTTGCTCTTTCAGCTATTGAAAGTATTATGAAATATTTACGTATAGCATATGAAGATGGACGTAATATGGAGGCAAGAGAAGCGATGATGATTGCTTCCTTACAAGCTGGAATTGCATTTTCTAATGCATCAGTTACATTAGTTCATGGAATGTCAAGGCCAGTGGGAGCATTATTTCATGTACCGCATGGAATATCAAATGCCATACTATTACCTACAGTGTTAGAGTTTACGAAAACAAGTGCAGTGAAAAGGTTAGCAAAAATTGGACGTAACTTAAATAAGGATTTGTATTCGAATTCTGATGAGGAAGTAGCAGACTATACGCTTTGGGAAATAAAAAAGCTTTGCTATGATCTTCGTATTCCAAATTTAAAAGAATACGGAATCGATGAAATTGAATTTGAAAATGCTATCTCTAAAATGGCATCAGATGCAATTGAAAGTGGTAGCCCAGCTAATAACCCACGTGTTCCATCATATGATGAAATCAAAGAGTTGTATCGAGAGTGTTTTAATTATAAGTATAAAGAATTTATAAAAATATCAGATCATTAATTTCAGAATATTCTATAAAAATTTCCTTGGAAATGAAAGTACAATTATTCTATATTTACGTTAAAACAAGACCTTATATT
Organism: Bacillus cereus group sp. BfR-BA-01347; assembly: GCF_022663835.1. Taxonomy (NCBI): domain Bacteria; kingdom Bacillati; phylum Bacillota; class Bacilli; order Caryophanales; family Bacillaceae; genus Bacillus; species Bacillus cereus group sp. BfR-BA-01347. The sequence continues at coordinate 34,776 of NZ_JAKUGG010000008.1, forward strand.
CCAAACTTAAAGTCTTGTTTTATTGTGTATAATATACATAATAAAATGTTGTTATTAGTTTTATAAAAAAGTTTAGGTAGGTGTTGTTTATATGAAAACGATAGGTCTTATAGGTGGTATGAGTTGGGAATCAACTTCAGAATATTATCGAATTATTAATGAAGAAATAAAAGAGAGATTAGGAGGGCTACATTCAGCAAAATGTTTGATTAATAGTGTGGATTTTGAAGAGATTGAACGATGTCAGTCTAGCGGAGATTGGGATGGTGCTGGAGAAATTCTAGGGAATGCGGCATATTCATTACAAAAGGGAGGAGCAGACTTTATAATTATTTGTACAAATACAATGCATAAGGTAGTTGGAAAAATAAAGGCGAAAATTGATATTCCAGTCTTACATATTGCTGATGCAACTGCAAAAGAAATTAAAAGAAAAGACATTCAAAAGGTTGGTCTGCTTGGAACTAAATATACAATGGAGCAAGATTTCTATAAGTCACGTATAGAAGAAAATAATATAAAAGTAATAGTACCATCAGAAAAAAATAGAAAAGAAATAAATAAAGTAATATATACAGAATTATGTTTAGGAAAAATAGTATCTCAATCTAGAGAATATTATAAAAGAGTCATCGAAGAGTTAGTGCAAAAAGGAGCACAGGGAATCATATTAGGTTGTACAGAAATAGGATTATTAATAAAGCAAGAAAACGTATCTGTCCCGATATTTGATACAACTCATATACATGCAATTGAAGCAGTCAAGGTAGCTCTAGATAGAGTATAATTATATTATGTAAACTTGATTCGTATATCTGGAAAACATTCAGAAAATATTTTATAATGTAAGTGGTTACATTTAAGGGGGAATGCGTATGTTTTCAGTTCAACCAATCGCATTTGTACATAATGAAAGAAAGGAAATAAAAGATGATGAGTGGGGGAAAGTAAGATCCCGTATAACTTTAACTGAAATGTATGCAGAAGAAAGTATACAAGGGATTGAAGATTTTTCTCATATTGAAGTTGTTTTTTATTTTCATAAAGTAACTGACGAGCAAATTCAGTATTTTGCTAGACATCCTAGAAATAATAAGGATTATCCTGAAGTAGGTATTTTTGCACAGCGCGGGAAAAATCGTCCGAATCGCATAGGTGTAACAATTGTCAAGATGATCAAAAGAGAAGGTAAATCAATTATTGTTGAGGGATTAGATGCTATTGATGGCACTCCTATATTGGATATAAAACCAATAATGAAAGGGTTTATGCCGACAGAAGAAATACACCAGCCTAAATGGGCAACGGATATAATGAGACAGTATTGGAAGGGGAATGGAGTAAAATGAGAATATATGAGGCAACAATTGCAGATTTAGATGGACTAGCATCAGTTTTTAATAACTATCGCATATTTTATAGACAAGATTCTGATTTAGAAGGGGCAAAAGTATTTTTACGAAATCGAATTGAGAGAAAAGAGTCCGTTATTTTCGTAGCAGTTGAAGACGGCGAATATATTGGGTTCACGCAACTATATCCATCATTTTCTTCCATTTCAATGAAAGAATTATGGATTTTAAATGATTTATTTGTACAAGCGGCGAAGCGTGGAGCCGGAACAGGTAAAAAATTATTAGAAGCTGCTAAAGAATACGCATTAGAAAATGGAGCAAAAGGTGTAAAATTGCAAACAGAGATTGATAATTTATCAGCACAACGATTATACGCTGAAAATGGCTATTTGAGAGATAATCGTTATTTCCATTATGAATTAACGTTTTAAATAATAATAGATTAAAAGAGGCGCTTTCATTTTGAAAACGCCTCTTTTAATTTGTATTATAGTTGATTTAAAATCCAGTTTGTTGCATCTTCAAAGTTATCTGCAATGTAGTTTGGTTCAATATGTGCCCATTTGTCTCGGTACGTATGCAAAGCATCATACCCAGCGCCTGTTCGGACTAGAATCGTTGTCGCATTTACTTTTGCCCCTGCAACAATATCAGTCCAGCGATCGCCAACTACAGCACATTGTGTTAAATCAAGTCCATGTTTTTTTGCTGCTTTAAGCAGCATGCCTGTACTTGGTTTACGGCATTCACAACCATCACCGTGTTTATGAGGACATACATAAACATCATCAAAACCGAAGCCTTCTAATTCTTGTACAAAATCGGCTACAGTTGCTATTCCATCTGCGATACCAGGTTGATTTGTGAAAGAGAAAATTTTTATATTTTTAGCTTTTAGTTTTTGCAAGGATGTTTTTGTGAATGGAAATAATGAAAAAGATCCTGGATAATGTATTGTAGTGTCACCACCAATTGTACCGTCACGATCAATGAAAATTGCTTTAATGTTTGTCATAGTTATAGTCCCTTCAATTTATAAGTAGTTTAAAAATGTTTTACAAATCGGTAGCCATTTACCTCATAGCCTAATTTTTTGTAAAAAGGATGAGCTTCTACTCTTTTTGTTCCACTAACTAGCCATGTGCCAATGCAATTATGTTTCTTTGCTAATTGTTCTGCATAATCCATCAAAACTTGTCCAATGCCTTTACGTCGTATGTTAGAATCAACGCTAATAATTGAAATCTCTCCATAACGTGTTACATCTTCTAAATTTTCACGTATACGAAATCCAAGTAATCCAAATATAGCTTCTTCTTCCTCGTAAACATATAAAAAATCAAACGGACTCATTTGTACGAATTGTAATCGATTGTTCATATCTTCATAGGAAATAGAGGAACCTTTTAATTCTTTCGTTAAAGAACAAAGTGCGTCTATATCATCTATCGTTGCTTCAGGAATTTGAAAAGACATATTATCCACTCCAATAAAATGTAATCAAACATTTAATATTCTGTTAAAAAATGTTTTTTCCTGCCATAAAAATAAATATTTTATAATGATATATAGATAGTTATATGTTATTCTTTTCCTTGATTGTAACAGTTATATTTTTACAGTTTTATTTATTGCCAGCTGTGGTAGGCAGTGTTGTTTTTATTTTATTAATTGTATGGATTGTATTTCTACCATTAAAAAAGAGCCATTGACGGCTCTTTTTCTAGTCTGTAACACATTGATAAATAAAATATACTAAAACGAGTATACTTGCGGCGGAATACATGACATCTAAAGTCATCTGATCGCCTCCTTATTGTTGTTGTATTTTTATTGTATGAAATCTTACAATTTCATATTCAAGTGAAAAATATGTGAACGTTAACAAAATTGTAAAGTGCAAAAATTATAATCATTTTGTATAATAGAAGAAACCACCGTTATATAAAAAATAATGAGTGAAAGGGGAGGGAACATAAATGCCAAATTGGTTTAGAAAAACCTTAGTCGCATTAATTACCGTATTTACATTTGGTTTAGTGACGCCTCCTTCCATATTACTTGATAATGCCAAAGCTGCGGACAAGCCTACGAGCACAGCTGGGCAACAAAGTTTGGAGAGCACGTCCTATACATATGAAGAAACGAATGACAGGTTAACCACCGATACTTTTATTACTTATGCAATGCAAGAAGCAGAGAAGCAGTCGATGCAAAAGTTTGGTACTAAAATTGGTCCAGTAATTGAAGATGAATTTAAAGATGTAATATTACCAAAAATTGAAGAGGCAATTGCTGAGCTTGCTAGTGATGTACCAGAAGACTCACTACAATCATTAGCGATTTCTCAAAAACCAGCTGGTGGAAATAATGAAAAGATTTTTCACGTCTACGATACGAAATCAGGAAATGATTTATTGCGTTTCCATGTAAGAAGAGATCATCCGCCGCAAGATGGTTATTATTTTAATTTCCATTATCACCGTTTTGATGATGGATACTCTGGACATCATGAGTTAGGAAATATTTATTGGAATACAAATGTACCGCCGAAATGGTTGTCTTAAAAAGAACAAGAGAAAATCTTGTTCTTTTTTATTTTTATAGAAGGGACAGACAACTATGTTGTTGAATAACATAGGTTTAGAAAAAAGAAGCAAAAGGAGTATGGAGATGCAAAAATATATTGTTTTTGACTTTGATGGCACATTAGTAGATTCACAAAATATATTTGTACGGATTTATAATCAACTTGCTGAAAAACATGGGTATAAAGCAGTAAAGGAAGAAGAAATTGAGCATTTACGTAAATTAACGATGCCAGAGAGATGTAAACAACTTGATGTACCACTGTATAAATTACCGATATTAGCGTTGGAATTTTATAAATTATATCAGCCTGCTATAAAAAATCTCGTTTTGTTCCATGGAATGAAAGATGTATTAGATAAACTACATAAAAAAGGCTACGGAATTGCAGTCATATCATCGAACTCAGAAGAGCATATTCGGGCTTTTTTACACAAGAATGGTATCGAAAATATTCAAGAAGTGTATTGTTCTAAAAATTTGTTTGGTAAAGATAAAATGATAAAAAGGTTTTTAAAATCGAAAAAAATAACAGAGAAAGATATGTTATACGTTGGTGATGAACAGCGAGATGTAGCAGCGTGTAAAAAGGCTGAAGTGAACGTAATTTGGGTATCTTGGGGATATGATGTTATTGAAACAGTGAAAAAAGATGCACCAGATTATATGGTTCATAAGCCGATGGAAATTGTGGAAGTAGTACAAGGTGCGTATTCTTAATATGAATACACTTCGAGCAGGCATTCATCATATTGAATTTTGGGTAGCGAATTTGGAGGAGTCCATTTGTTTTTATAATAAGTTGTTTTCCATAATTGGATGGAGAAAGTTAAATGAAGTAGCATATAGCACAGGAGAAAGTGAAATATATTTTAAAGAAGTAGATGAGGAAATCGTAAGGACGTTAGGGCCTAGACATATTTGTTATCAAGCTATTCATAGAGAGGTAGTTGATGAAGTAGCAGATTTTCTTTCTAGTACGAAAGTGAAGGTAATACGTGGTCCAATTGAAATGAATCATTATTCGGAAGGTTACTATACGATTGATTTTTACGATCCGAATGGATTTATTGTAGAAGTTGCCTATACACCAAATGCAGAAATGTAAGGGGAATAGATATGAAGATAATTACAGCACGGCAAAGCAATATACAAATAGTAAAAGATGCAGCGAATATTGAAGAAATTTCTAAAGGTTTTTCGCCTGATAAGAAATATATAATTACGAATGCAAATAATGAAAAATATTTATTTCGGACAGGCGATATAAAAGAGTATGAAAGAAAGAAAATAGAGTTTCAAATTTTAAATGAAATGGTAAAACGTAACGTACAGGCACAAAGGCCAATTGAAATAGGTATATTGGAAGAAGAAGGTGTATGCTATAGTATTTTTTCATATTTAGAAGGGGAAGATGCGAAGAAGCTATTGCCTACGTATTCACCAAAAGAACAATATGATATTGGTATAGAGGCAGGAAAAGATTTAGCAAAAATGCATACATTTGAAGCTCCTAAGGATATACTTCCATGGTATGAAAGAGCTATGAAAAAACATAGTAAATATGTAGAGGTATACAAAACATGCGGAATAAAAATAAAAAATGATGATAAAATCATAAAGTTTATAGAAGAAAATGAAATATATTTAAAGAGCCGCCCGAATCGATTTCAACACGATGATTTTCATTTAGAAAATATAATTGTACGGGATGGAAAATATGTAGGTGTTGTTGATTTTAATGGCTATGACTGGGGCGACCCAATTCATGATTTCGTAAAAATTGCACTGTTTGTAAGGGATATTAGTATTCCGTATTCAATCGGACAAATAGAAGGATACTTTAATAGGAAAATACCAGAGGAGTTCTGGAAATTATACACGGTGTATGTTGGCATGACAGTTTTCTCCTCAGTTGTCTGGACATTACGAGCAGCGCCGCATATGTTAGATGATATGTTAGAGCGTCTTACTATAGTTTTAGAGGATCATAATAACTTTGAGTTATCGAAGCCAATTTGGTTTCAACCAGATAAGATTGATATGAAATAGAAAAGGTAGGTGTGATTCGCACCTACCTTTATTTTTTACCATCAAGATACTTATTTAATTTTCTTAAATGTAAGCGGCTGAGTACTTAATGTAGCTGGTACATGTAACTGAAGGGATGGGAATTCACCACTTACATTCATTTCATAAGCGAATAATAAGCTCATTTTCATTTGGAATAAGTCAACTTTTGTGGAGAAGATGTCGTAATGATGATGCCCTAATTGAATATCCATTTCCATAAATTGTACATATAACGAATCATCTCGTTTGTATACTTGTAATGTTCCGTATGCAGGATGTTCAAAAGTACCAGTATAATCCTCTAACTTGTGCGAAGGTGTAGTCCCTTTAATTTGTTCAGGGAGGGATTCAGTTGCTTCTTTCATCATTTCCTTCATTTTTTTAGTATCTTCTACAGCACGTTTATGCCAATCAATGGATTCTAATTCAAGTAGTTCGTCATAAATTTGATTAGCGAGATAAGTAGGAAGTAATGTTCCTCCAGCATTCGTTAAAATGACAAGGCCTATGTTTTCTGTTGGTATGAATGAAACAAGCGCTGAAAATCCATCGATATTACCGCCATGATGAATCACTTTTTTACCACGATAAGCGCTAATAAACCAACCAAGACCGTAACTATTTAATGGAGATTCAGGGAGTGATAAAACCGGTTGGTCTGGAATTGAATTGTGTGGTGTATACATTTGTTGTAATAATTCAGAGGAGATTAATTCATGATCTCCAAATTTTCCTTCATTTAAGTGGAGAAGTACCCAATTTGTCATATCTTCAATTGTGGAATTAATACACCCAGCAGCGCCAACTGTATCGATGTTACGGAATGGAACTGCTTTTATTTCACCGTCATTTTCAATGTAAGGTAAAGCGTAATCATCTGTAGTTTGTGAATCGTTAACAGAGAAGTTTGTATGTCTCATATTTAAAGGTTCTAAAATATGTTCTGTAGTGTATTGCTCCCACGTTTGATTTGTAATGTTTTCAACAATGTAGCTAATTGTTGCATACATTAAGTTGTTATATAGAAATGCAGTCCGGAACGGTGCATCAAGTGGTAAATGTTTTATTTTTTCAACGAGATCTTTTCGAGATAAGGAAGAACTGTACCAAAGAGCCTCATGACGACTCACTCCAGTTCGATGAGAAGCTAAATCCCGTCCTGTAACTTGTGAGCTAGCAAGTAGTTCAGATAAAGTAAAGTTAGGTATATAAGACGGGACAGGAGCATCCCAATTAAACTTTTTTTGCTGTGCTAACAAGCTTAATGAAAGTGTACCAAACGCTTTCGTTGAGGAACCGATTGCGAATCGAGTATTCGGTGTAACAGCCTCTTTTGTTTCTATATTACGATAGCCGAAACCTTCTGAAAGAATAACTTCACCGTCTTTTATAACAGCGACAGCAACACCAGGAACATTTAAATCCTTCATCATTTTTTCAACCGTGGTTTGTAAAGAAGTCATAACAGGTGTTTCAATTTTAGACATATTTCTAACCTCCAAATATAAATTTTGATCTACCGCACTATACTTTCGGTAATAGAAAATGAAAACCTTTTAAAATATGGAAAGTTAATAATTTTGTAAGAATTAGCGCAAGAAATTTTATTAATTAAGATTATTAAATTTACCATTTTTCATGTTATGATAAATTCCATATACGATTGAAAGAAGGTTTTCCTACATATGAAACATGCTGAAAATGAATACTTAAATTTATGCCGCCATGTAATGGAACATGGTACGAAGAAAGAAGATCGTACAGGGACAGGAACTGTATCTGTATTTGGATATCAAATGCGTTTTGATTTGAGCAAAGGATTTCCTTTATTAACGACAAAAAGAGTACCATTTCGCCTTGTAGCAAGTGAACTACTTTGGTTTATGAAAGGTGATACAAATATTCGCTATTTATTGCAGCATAATAATAACATTTGGAATGAATGGGCGTTTAAGAGCTGGGTAGAAAGTGATGAGTATACTGGTCCTGACATGACTGATTTTGGTCTTCGCTCACAACAAGATGAAGAATTTAAAGTACAGTACGATGAGCAAATGGAATTGTTTAAAAAGAACGTTTTAGAAGATGATGAGTTCTCAAATAAATATGGTTATTTAGGAGACGTTTACGGTAAACAATGGCGTGCTTGGAAAACGACAGCTGGTGAGACACTTGATCAATTAAAAGATGTAATTGAAATGATTAAAAAAACACCAGACTCACGTCGTTTAATCGTTTCTGCTTGGAATCCTGAAGACGTACCGAGTATGGCATTACCGCCTTGTCATACATTATTCCAATTTTATGTAGCGGACGGAAAACTTTCTTGTCAGCTATATCAAAGAAGTGGTGACATATTCCTTGGAATTCCATTTAACATCGCAAGTTATTCACTACTAACACATTTAATTGCACATGAATGTGGTCTTGAAGTAGGAGAATTTGTTCATACAATTGGAGATGCACACATTTATACAAATCATTTTGAACAAGTAGAAAAGCAATTGGCACGTGAACCACGTCCATTCCCGAAACTTACATTAAATCCAGATGTGAAATCTGTGTTTGATTTTGAAATGGAAGATTTAACGATTGAAGGATACGATCCGCATCCAGCAATTAAAGCACCGGTTGCAGTATAATTGTAGAGGAGATGAAAAAATGATTGTTTCATTTATGGTCGCGATGGACGAAAATAGAGTAATTGGTAAAGATAATAATTTACCTTGGCGTTTACCGAGTGAATTACAATACGTGAAGAAAACAACGATGGGCCACCCGCTTATTATGGGAAGAAAGAACTATGAAGCGATTGGTAGACCACTGCCTGGAAGACGTAATATTATTGTAACTCGTAATGAAGGGTATCATGTTGAAGGCTGTGAAGTTGTTCATTCTGTAGAAGAAGTGTTCGAACTATGTAAAAATGAAGAAGAGATTTTTATTTTTGGCGGAGCGCAAATTTACGATCTCTTTTTACCTTATGTAGACAAGTTGTATATAACAAAAATCCATCATGCATTTGAAGGAGATACATTCTTCCCAGAAATGGATATGACAAATTGGAAAGAGATTTTTGTAGAAAAAGGTTTAACGGATGAAAAAAACCCGTATACGTATTATTACCATGTATATGAGAAACAACAATAATAATAAAGATTGATGTGAAAATTCACGTCAATCTTTTTATTTATATTCACCAATATAAGTTTATAGATGAGATTCGATAATGCTATAATGATAGGTAGCATGTAAAAATGCTAAAATTTTCAAAAGTACTAATATAGAAAGAGGAGGAGAATCGATTGAGAAAGATATGGGGGATTCTTTTTCTTTGCTTAACATTCATGTTAGTTGGATGTGGTAAAGAAGAAAAGCCACAAGAAGCGTTTGATACATATGTAAAAGCGTGGAATAAACAAAAATTTGCAGATATGTATGATCAACTATCAAAAAATGCAAAAAAAGATATTTCAAAGAAAGAGTTTACTGAGAAATATGAAAAAATTTATTCTGGTATCGAAGTGAAAGACTTAAAGGTAGAAACAGGGGAAGTAAAAGAAGATAAAAAAGATGAAGGTCCTGTTCCTTTTAAAGTAAGCATGGATACAGTTGGTGGTAAAATCACATTTGGTCATGAAGCAAAAATGGTGAAAGAAAAAGATGGAGATAAAGAATCTTGGAAAATAGATTGGACTCCTGATTTTATTTTCCCTGGCATGACGAAAGATAGTAAAGTGCGTATGCAGACAACACAACCAAAACGTGGTGAAATATACGATCGTAATGGAAAAGGTCTTGCAACGAATGGGAAAGCTTCTGAAATCGGATTGATTCCTGAAAAGTTAGGCGATACTGCTCCGCAAACGAAAGAAACAGTAGCGAAGTTATTAAATATGTCTGTAGAAGAAATTGATCAAAAATTAGCTGCTAAATGGGTAAAACCAGGGTATCTCGTACCAATTGGAATTTTGCCTGAAGGGGCAACACAAAATACGTACATTGATTTACCAGGTGTTTCAACAAAACCTGTAAATGTTCGTACATATCCGTTAGGGGAAGCGGCAGCTCATCTGACTGGTTATATTGGAAAGGTAAATGCTGAAGATTTAAAAACGCTACAAAAGAAAGGCTATCAAGCTGATGATCCAGTTGGTAAAGCTGGTTTAGAGCAAGTATTAGAGGAAAAGCTACGCGGTAAAAAAGGTGGCCGTGTCTTTGTAGAAGATGCGCAAGGAAAAGAAATTAAAAACTTGGCAAAAACAGATGCTGTTGATGGAGAAAATGTAACTTTAACTATTGATAGTGCTGTTCAAGAAAAAACGTATAATGAAATGAAGGGAGAAGCTGGTTCAAGTGCAGCGATTAATCCGAAAAGTGGAGAAACAATTGCACTAGTAAGTAGTCCAGCATATGATCCTAATTTAATTGCACGAGGAACATCGAAAGCGCAACGCGAAGCTTGGAATAATGATCCGAAAAAACCGATGACGAATCGCTTTACACAATTATCGGTACCAGGTTCTGTATTTAAACCAATTACAGCTGCAATTGGTCTTGAAACGAAAACGATCGATCCAAAAGAAGAGTTAAAAATTGAAGGATTAAAATGGACAAAAGATTCTTCTTGGGGTAATTATTATGTAACGCGTGTGAAAGATGCAAATCCGATTGATTTTGATAAGGCGATGAAATACTCGGATAATATTTACTTCGCACAAGAAGCATTGAAAATCGGAAAAGACAAGTTTATGAGTGAAGCGAAAAAATTCGGATTCGATGAAAAATTACCAATTGAATATGGATTCCCTGCTTCTAAAATTGCAAATGACGGTATTAAAAATGATATTCAAATGGCAGATACAGGATATGGACAAGGGCAAGTATTAATGACTCCTCTTCATTTAGCTTTAACGTATGCGCCAATTGTAAATGATGGAACGATTCCATCACCGTATATTATTAAAACAGATAAACAACCAAAAGCTTGGAAAGAAAATGTAATTTCTAAAGGAAATCAGGATATATTAAAAACTGCTATGACGAAAGTAATTAATGATCCGGATGGTACAGGGAAAATTGCTAAAATTGATGGCATGACTCTTGCTGGAAAAACAGGTACAGCGGAATTAAAAGTATCAAAAGAGGCCGAAGGAAAAGAACTAGGCTGGTTCGCTGCATTTGATTTGAATTCACCAGATGTGGTCATTACAATGATGATTGAAGATGTAAAAGGTAGAGGTGGAAGTAACATTCCAGCTGAAAAAGTAAAACATGTTTTTCAAAAATAATATGTAATAAAAGACTATCTCTATAATTTATAGAGATAGCCTTTTTGTGTGAGAAGTCTTAATATCTGTATACTAAATTTTAAAGAAACAAAATAAATCATTAACTTACGAAAAAAAAGTAGCTATTTTTTATTGACATCGATTGAAACTTTTTGTATCATACTTACATAAGGTAAGTTATTAACTTTCGAAAAATAAATCTTGAATTAAAGATAAAGAGAAAAAAGGGAGAGAATACAATGACAAAAGTACTATTTATTACAGCAAATCCAAATTCAGCAGAAGGTTCTTTCGGAATGGCAGTAGGGGAAGCTTTCATCGAAGCTTATAAAAACGAACATCCACAAGACGAAGTTGTAACAATTGATTTATTCAACACTACAGTACCAGCAATTGATGCAGATGTATTTGCTGCTTGGGGTAAATTTGCAGCAGGTGAAGGCTTTGAAGCTTTAACTGAAGTTCAACAACAAAAAGTAGCAGCAATGAACACAAACTTAGAAACATTTATGAATGCAGATCGTTATGTATTCGTAACTCCAATGTGGAACTTTAGCTATCCACCAGTAGTAAAAGCATACTTAGATAACGTAGCAATCGCAGGTAAAACATTCAAATATACTGAAAATGGTCCAGTCGGCTTATTAGAAGGTAAAAAAGCACTTCACATTCAAGCAACAGGTGGTGTATATTCTGAAGGAGCATACGCAGCTGTAGATTTCGGTCGCAATCATTTAAAAACTGTATTAGGATTTGTTGGTGTAAATGATACTGAATATATTGCAGTTGAAGGTATGAATGCAAACCCTGAAAAAGCACAAGAAATTAAAGAAGCCGCAATTGCTAATGCTCGTGAATTAGCAAAACGTTTCTAATATAGAATGCTTAAAAAGTCCAAACACTTGCTGTTTGGACTTTTTTTCTTCTTTTTCCTTCGTTTGTCTAGTATAATGAAGGTCGGAATGATAATAGGTGGGGGTTCTGTATGATTCAAACGTTTTTTAAAATCTTTTATTTAATTTTAATTGTAATTGCGATTACACCAAGAATGTGGCGTCTTAAAAGACAAGTAAATATGATGGCGCCAAAAGAAAAAGATAATGCTGTGTACAAAACGACAAATTGGTTTGGTAAGAAAATGGTACGTGTAGCTGGAGGGACAGTAGAAGTTAAAGGACTTGAAAATGTTCCGAAAGACAAGCCGGTACTAGTTGTAAGTAATCACCAAAGTAATATGGATATCCCTGTTTTACTAGGTTACTTAAATAAACCAATTGGATTCGTGTCAAAAGCAGAGATTAAAAAGTTCCCAGTTGTACCAACTTGGATGGAACTGATGAATTGTGTATTTATGGATCGTAGCGATCGTCGTCAATCTCTTAAAGCAATTAAAGATGGAATCGAACTATTAAAGAATGGACATTCTATCGTAATTTTCCCAGAAGGAACGAGAAGTAAGGGTGGGGAAGTTGGAGAGTTTAAGGCTGGTAGTTTCCATCTTGCAGTAAAGTCAGGTGTAGCAATTTTACCTGTAACGTTAGATGGTACATATAAGATGTTTGAAGCGAATGGAAATCGTATGAAGCCAGCTCATGCAATAGTAACAATTTCTAAGCCGATTACACCTGAAGATTATGCGAATATGGATATTAAAGAATTAACGAAGCATACACAGGAAGTTATCGCATCACAATTACATAAGTAATAAAAAAGGTTTCAGCTTATAGTAAGCTGAAACCTTTTTTATTATGCTGTAGGTAAGACATAAAAGAGTACACAGAAGAACATCATCGCACTACCACCTAAAACGAAAAGATGCCATATGGCATGGTTGAAAGGTAGCTTTTCCCAAAGGAAGAATATAGCTCCGACAGAATATAAAATTCCTCCTGCTAAAAGTAGTGAAAAACCATGTCCAGTTAGATTTTCATAAAGTGGTTTAATGGCAACGATTATGAGCCAGCCCATAATGATGTAACATAAAGTTGATGCCTTTATAAAGCGACGTACAAAGAAAATTTTGAAGATGATACCTCCGATTGCAAGTGTCCATATAATAGCAAGCAACGTCCATCCTAATGGCCCACGAAGTGTAATAAGTAGAAAAGGAGTATACGTGCCAGCAATTAATAAGTAAATGGCTGAATGATCTAAAATAGTAAATACTTTTTCTACTCTAGGATGATGAATGCTATGTAGCAACGTTGAAAACAAGTACAGTAAGAACATGCTTACACCATAAACAGTAAATGCAACTACAGCTGATGCGGTACCATGCTTTGAAGCATGAATAATCAATATGATTAAGGCAGGGATGCTTAAAATGGCACCGATACCATGTGTAATTGCATTTGCAATTTCTTCTTTTACAAATTGGGTCATTCGTGTCATTTTTTCAGTCATAATGCAAATCCTTTCTACTATCATAAAGTGAAACTTTAATCAGTGGGGGGCATCCCCCACTGATTATTAGTTGAACCAATCGGGCTTTTACGGGCAGTTGAGCCCCCACGTAACTTCTTGGCTTGCATTGAATTTTGAGGTGGTGGTTCTTACTGCCCGTTAAAGCGGGATAAAATAATATGTCATTTCCCTTACCATATCATACACAAGAGCAATAGAAAATGAAATTTGTATAATTGATTATATTTTTGAATTTTTTTGACAAAAGACAATGGATTTGTTGACGTTTTCAAACTTTTTTGACAAAATAAAATTATGTAATAGTAGGACAAGGAAACTACTAATAAAGGGGATGGGGAAATGTTTTCAAATATTGGCTTTCCAGGGTTAATTTTAATTTTAGTAGCAGTACTCATTTTATTTGGACCTAAAAAATTGCCGGAAATCGGGAAGGCTTTAGGGGAAACGTTAAAAGAGTTCAAAAAATCAACGAAAGAATTGACAGATGACGCATTTCAAGAAAAGGAAAAGAAAGAAAAAATGTAGTGTATTTTCCTTGTAATGGATAAATAAAGTGTGGTGAACGAGATGGAAGATCGGGAAATGAGCGTAGTAGAACATATTGTTGAGCTTCGAAAAAGAGTAATATATACGGTGTTATCCTTTGTACTATTTTTAATTATTGGATTTACTTTTACAAAGGATATTTATTTTTGGCTTGTAAAAGATTTACCAATGAAATTAACTGTTCTCGGTCCAAGTGATGTATTGTGGATTTTTTTCTCGATTGCTACAGTATTTGCTATCGTTTGTACAATTCCTTTTGCTGCTATACAAATTTGGTTATTTGTAAAACCAGGTTTACATCCAAATGAACAAAAGTTGACAATAATGTATATACCGGTATTGTCTATATTATTTATTGCAGGTTTATGCTTTGGATATTTCGTTGTAATGCCGTTTTTATTTCATTTTTTAACTACGATAGGTAATGAAATGTTTAATACGATGTTTACGACAGAAAAGTATTTTCATTTTGTTCTTAATTTAACAGTTCCATTTGCTGTAATTTTTGAATTGCCTGTAGTAGTAATGTTTTTAACGAGTATTGGACTATTGACGGCGGAACTTCTAATAAAAATAAGAAGGTATGCTTACGTAGCATTGATTATCATTGCGTCGTGTATATCACCGCCAGATTTTTTATCTCATAGTTTAGTTGCGGTACCGCTTATTTGTATTTATGAAATTAGTATTGCTTTATCAAAGATTGTTAGTAAGCGAAAAAAGAAAAGAGAAGAAGAAATTCAGTCGAAAAGTGCCTCGTTATAAAGGCACTTTTTTTATTTATTTGTTATACTCTAGCTATAAACGTATACAATATAGAGAAGAAAAAAAATATAGAATCTCCAAAATTTAGACAAACTTTGCGCTTTTATAAGTTTATACTAAATATATTAAGCAATATACGGATAACGAGTCCTCGTCTTATTAGAAATTTAGGATGAGGGATGGATTAGGTGGAGATGAATAGAGTATAAATCTTCTAACCATAAGGACTACAGAGATTGTCTAAGGATACTTTTGTATTCATGGGAGTCGCCACTTTAAACAACGTGTTACAAGCGTAAAGTAGAAGTTCAAAAATCCAATGAAAAAGAGGATTGATATTGTGATTACGAAAAGTTTTTATTTCACTCATTCAACAGGGGATTGTATTAAAATATTTGAAATCCCTGTCCTACAGGCACAGCATCCATTATCGTTTCTAATTCAGTCTCGTCTTCAATTATTTATTGCAAAAATTCAAAAACAAAAACACCCAAGATTTTCATATTCTTTCCGTGAATATTTACAAAAATGTTTGAAGTGGAATGATTATTTAAATGTATATAAAACAAATACCCTTGAAAAAAATGCATGATACGAAGTACGGACAGGGTTAGTAAACTCTGTCTTTTTCATTTTAGGTATGAAAATATAATTAATTTGATGAAATTTCGTTCCAAATTGTTGAAAGCAATGGGAATACTAGTATAATAACAAGGAGAGCGTATTGGAAAGGGAAGAAGTATAGTATGCAAAAAATTAAAATTGTAACAGATTCAACGGCAGATTTATCACAAGACGTAATCGAAAAGTATGACATTCATGTTTTACCATTATCAATCTCTGTAAATGGACAAACATATTTAGATCGCGTTGATTTACAACCTGACGAATTTATTGAAGAAATGATTAAATCAGAGGAATTACCAAAAACATCACAACCAGCTATGGGTACATTTGTAGAAATGTATGACAAGCTAGGGGAAGATGGAAGCGAAGTCCTTTCTATCCATATGACAAGTGGAATGAGCGGTACTGTAGCAACTGCAAATAGCGCTGCATCAATGACCGATACAAAAGTAACAGTTGTTGATTCTCAATTTATTACACATGCTTTAGCATATCAAGTAATTGAAGCTGCAAAAATGGCAAATGACGGACGCTCACTAGAAGAAATTTTAAAACGTGTAGATGAAGTAAGAAAGAATACTCGTTTATATGTAGTAGTGGATACATTAGAAAACTTAGTGAAGGGTGGACGTATCGGTAAAGGAAAAGCGTTTATCGGTTCGCTACTTAATATAAAGCCAATTGCTAGTCTTGAAGACGGTGTTTATAATCCTGTAACGAAAGTTCGTAGCCAAGGCCAAATTGTAAAAACATTAGCTAAGTTATTTGAGCAAGATACGGCTGGAAAAGTTGTAAAAGCTGTTGCAATTCCGCATGCGAAAGCAATTCCTTTAGCTGAAAGTATGAAAGCGGCGGTTGAAAAAGTGAGTGGATTTGCTCAATCAGAAATTTTCTATACAACGCCTATTATTAGTACTCATACAGGTCCGGGCGCAATCGGATTTATGTATTTAGCAGAGTAATAAAAAAGCTACTTGAAAATATATTTCAAGTAGCTTTTTTATGTAAATAGAAAGTAAGAAATAAGAAGAGCTACACAGGCACTACCGCTAATGATATAGCGAGTCTGTAAATATTCATTCATAGAAAACACCCTTTATCCCGCTATTTGCGGACAGTAAAACTCTCTACCTCAAAATTAGCTGGAGCAAAGAGGTAAGGTAGCGGGCTGCCCGTAAAAGCTTGATTATTTGCCTTCACTATAGGATTTTCTATATTATATGTTGGATATAGAAAATCAGTCATTACGTTACACATGTAAAGTTTCAATTTTTTCGTTTATTTGCTTATCATTTGTTGCGTTACTATAAATAAAAGTTTGGCCTAAAAAGAGTACATGCAGTTGTTCCCATGGTAACATGCGCAAATTCCAATTATTTCGAAGTCTAGTTATTGCCTCGCGGGGTGTTTCATCGGCGAGTGCAAAAGCTCCGTAATGCATCGGTATAAAATGCGTAGCGTTTAAATCTAAATAAGCTTGCACGGCCTCTTCAGGTGAAACATGAGATACTTTCATAAACCATTCTGGTTCATAAGCGCCAATGGGCATAAGAGCAATATCAATTAAAAAGCGTTCACCAATTTCTTTGAAACCTTGGAAATAGCCACTGTCGCCACAAAAATATATGGTTTCCATATTCGTTTCATTATCAATAATCCATCCGCCCCAGTGAGACGTATTCATATCAAATAAGAATCTTCTTGTCCAGTGCTGAGCAGGTACGAAGTGAAAAGAAACTTCGTTAATTATCGTACTTTCCCACCATTTATACTCTTCTACATGTTTAAATTTCTTACGAGTAAATAATTTTTTTAATCCAATAGGTACAAGATATAGAACATCATCATTCAACTGACGAAGAGTTGAAAAATCTAAATGATCATAATGACCATGTGAAATAAGGACAATATCAATTTTAGGTAGTTCTTCTATAGAGAGTCCAGGTTCGGTAAGTCTTGGAACTAGCTTTAATTTATTAGCCCATACTGGATCTGTTAATATATTAAGTCCATTCGTTTGAATAAGAAAAGTGGAATGCCCAATCCATGTGACAGTCGTTTTTTCAACATTGCTTTGCAAAAATGCACTTTGTTTAACGGGTGATTGTTCTACTAAGAAAGAAAAATCTTTTTTGTTTTGCTTTCGTTCTTTACGCCAGCGTAAAAAAGAGCGAATTGATTTTTTTGTACTAACATTATCCATATTTTCATAGCGCTTTGCCATGAACATCACCTCATTTAAAATCGTTGTATTTGTATTGTACCGAAATGTTGTTAAGGAATACAGTGTAAAACATGGATTAATGTTTAAAGAATTGTTAAAAAATAGGGAGAGGTATTTACAAAAGTAACAATAAAATTAGTTTTATCAATTCTATTTAGAGAAATAATAGTAAAAAAATATATTTTGTCTAGTAATTCGCTTGAAATAAAGAAGTAACATGCGTAAAATCGTACGATTTCGTGAACAAATGTAGTAAACAATTTTCTCGTAGTGTTAACTTTTGTTATTATAAACATAACCTATTTAAATTTAGGATAGAGAAAAGAGGTTTATAAATGAAGCGTTATCAAAAAATAATTGGTCTTATGGTTGTATTTTGTCTCTTTGTACTTGCCGGATGTAGTGAATCAGGTTCAAAGCTTCGTAAACCATTAAATTGGGATTTAGAAACTTTCCAATTTACAAATCAAGATGGAAAGCAATTCGGTACAAAAGATTTAAAAGGGAAAGTTTGGGTTGCAGATTTTATGTTCACAAATTGTCAGACAGTTTGTCCGCCAATGACTGCAAATATGGCCAAGCTGCAAAAGATGGCAAAAGAAGAGAAATTAGACGTTCAGTTTGTTTCATTTAGTGTAGATCCAGACCTTGATAAGCCAGAAAATCTGAAAGCTTTTATTCAGAAGTTTACAGAGGATACTAGTAACTGGAATTTATTAACAGGGTATTCGTTAGAAGATATTACAAAGTTTTCAAAAGATAATTTCCAATCACTTGTAGATAAGCCGGAGAACGGTCAGGTCATACATGGTACATCATTTTATTTAATTGATCAAAACGGAAAAGTAATGAAAAAGTATAGTGGCATTAGTAATACGCCATATGAAGACATTATACGTGATATGAAGCGATTAGTGGATTAAAAATAAGGGTGCATAGCACCCTTATTTTTTTGCATTAGTCTATGGATAAAATGTCATGTTGCTGGGGAAGTTTCGGCGCTCGAATTTCTAATACGCCGTTTTGATAAGAAGCTTTTGCCGCTTTTTTATTAATTGAATACGGTAACTTAATCAATCTTGATGCTTCTGAAATGGAACGTTCTCGGCGATAATAGTTATGGGATGTTTGTTCTTCTTCCTCTTCAAGTATCTCTTCTTTTACAGAGACTTTTAAGTATTCACTTTGTATTTCAATTTGAATTTGTTCTTTTTGTATACCTGGTAGTTCAGCTGTAACAACGAGTTCTTCACCAACTTCATATAAATCTACAGGGAATGTTAATAAACGGTTTCCTTTTTGGAAAAAATGATTTAAATCAGCGATTACATTGCGAAGAGGTGTTTGCTCGAAGAAATCATCAATTTGCTTTAAGTAATTACGAACCGGTGGGCGAGAAGAATCTTTTTTTTCTTCACTCATGGTATTCCCTCCTAGAAATCAATTTGCAATATCATATGACAAAAGCGGAGAAAGGTGAGTGCCTAGTTTTCATGTTTTCATAAAAAATTGTTAAAAATGTGAAATGGAGTGATTTTTTTATAGTTTTTGGTCGCCATATTCAGTTGATTATGCTAGTATAAATAGGGTTGATATAGTAGTATAGAGACAGAATGAAAACTGAAAGAGGGTAAGAAGTATGTGTGGTTTTGTAGGATGTTTATGTGAAAACCCTAGAGAGTTTTCAGAAACAGAAAAACATCAATTTGAAAATATGAACACGATGATTTTCCACCGTGGTCCAGATGACGAAGGATATTTTCGTGATGAACATGTACAATTTGGCTTCCGCCGTTTAAGTATCATTGACTTAGAGGCAGGACATCAGCCGCTAACTTATGAAAATGATCGATATGTAATTATTTTTAATGGTGAAATTTACAACTATGTAGAATTACGTGAAATGTTACTTGAAAAAGGTGCAACGTTTGCAACGCAATCTGATACAGAAGTTATCATTGCATTGTATGCACATATGAAAGAAAAATGTGTAGACTACCTTCGTGGTATGTTTGCATTTATGATTTGGGATCGTGAAGAAAAGAAACTTTTCGGTGCACGTGACCACTTCGGTATTAAACCTTTATACATCGCACAACAAGGTGATACTACATTCTTCGCATCTGAGAAGAAAAGTATTATGCATGTGATGGAAGATAAAGGCGTTAATCCAACGTCACTACAACATTACTTTACGTACCAATATGGTCCAGAGCCAGAAACGTTAACAATTGATGTTAATAAAATCGAGCCTGGTCATTATTTCGTAAAAGAAATCGGTAAAGAGATGGAAATCCATCGCTACTGGAAACCTTATTTCAATGCTTCAAGTGCAACGAAAGAGGAGCATATCCAAGCGATTCGTGATGTGTTATATGATTCAGTAAAAGTGCATATGCGTAGTGATGTACCAGTAGGTTCATTCTTATCTGGTGGTATCGATTCATCTATCATCGCTTCTATCGCAAGAGAAATGAATCCAAATCTTTTAACATTCTCTGTTGGTTTTGAGCAACGTGGTTTCAGTGAAGTTGATGTTGCGAAAGAAACTGCTGAGAAATTAGGCGTTAAAAACCATAACGTATTCATTTCAGCGAAAGAATTTATGGATGAGTTCCCAAAAATCATTTGGCATATGGATGATCCTTTAGCTGATCCAGCAGCTGTACCATTGTACTTCGTTGCGAAAGAAGCACGTAAACATGTAACAGTTGTTCTTTCAGGTGAAGGCGCAGACGAGCTATTTGGTGGTTATAACATTTACCGTGAGCCAAACTCACTAAAAATGTTCTCTTACATTCCTAGCCCAGGTAAGAGCGTTCTAAAAGCATTAAGTGGTGCTCTTAAAGAAGGGTTTAAAGGTAAGAGCTTCCTAGAGCGTGGATGTACACCAATTGAAGAGCGTTACTATGGAAATGCTAAAATCTTCCGTGAAGAAGAAAAAGCTGAATTAATGAAGTATTACAATGAAAGTGTTAACTATATGGATATCACGAAACCATTGTATAATGAGATTAAAGATTATGATGATGTAAGTAAAATGCAGTACATTGACATGTTCACATGGTTACGCGGTGACATTTTATTAAAAGCTGATAAAATGACAATGGCAAACTCATTAGAACTTCGTGTACCGTTCTTAGATAAAGAAGTATTCGATGTTGCATCTAAAATTCCAACTGAATTTAAGATTGCTAACGGAACTACGAAAGCTATTTTACGTGAAGCAGCACGCGGAATCGTTCCAGATCACGTATTAGATCGTAAAAAACTTGGATTCCCAGTACCAATTCGTCACTGGTTAAAAGACGAAATGCATGATTGGGCTATAAATATTATAAACGAAAGTAAGACAGAGCATTTAATCGACAAACAGTATGTATTAAACTTACTGGAAGCACATTGTGCAGATAAAGGCGATTATAGCCGTAAAATTTGGACTGTACTTGCGTTTATGGTATGGCACCAAATTTATGTTGAGCATAAATACGATACGAATAAGTTCCATGAAGAAACAAAACGTGCGTATAGCTTAGTTTAAATAGAAAAACCTTAAGATCGCATACGGTCTTAAGGTTTTTTTCATAAATAGGAAGTATTATTGATACAATAATAGTAAAAGGATGGACAACATATGATTACGTTTGAGAAAGTTACTGTAGAAAATGAAAGCGTTGTTAAAGAAATGTTTAAATCGCATAGTTTAGGTGAGAAAAAGGTACAGTACTGTGTAAAAGTTGATGATACATATATTGGTGTAATAGATTATAGTGTACAAGAGGAACAGGCTGTTTTATCACAGCTAATTATTCATTTTGATTACCAAGGTTACGGTTATGGTACAAATACGTATTTTACATTTGAAGAAATGATGAAACAAAGAAATGTGAAAGAAATAAAAGTGCTACAAGAGAAATTAACAGAAAAGGCGAAGTCTTTCATAGAGAGTTTTGGTTTTGCTTCAGAAGATGAAGAGTATGTAAAGAAAATATAACGATGATTATTTATGCGATACAATAAACATAAGGCAGGTGGATGTATGACGATGACTTCTGGTCTTGTATTAATTGGAGGGTGCTTTATAGTAGCAGAATTATGTCATATAATCATTCGGAAAAGAATGAGTAAGAAAAAAAAGCCGTATGAATTACAATACGTATCTGTCTTTTTCATTATGTTTTGTATGCTTAGTACATTACAAAATCTAATGAACTTTCCACCACTTTTAAATGTTTTTTTAAAGTTCGGTTTACTTTATAGTGGTGTTGGAATAGCACTTTTATTTATTTTATTTTGCATACGTTATGTTCACTATCAATCGTATATATTTATTTTAAATTGGTTAAAGCAAGATGATAGAAACCGCCTTACATAAGGCGGTTTTTTTATTTGCAATTGTAACAGAACTTGTACATTTCACATAAAATAGGACGAGTAGAAATGCAAACATATTACAAGAAAGGGGCGGGGCAATAAAATGAAACTTGTTATAGACGCAGGGCACGGTGGATATGATTCTGGTGCTGTTGGTAATGGTTTAGTAGAAAAAAACTTAACACTTCAAATTGCTAGACGCGTTCGAGACATTTTAACGGTAAATTACCCAATTACAATTAAAATGACACGTGATAGTGATGTGTTTATTTCTTTATCGGAACGTGCTAATATTGCTAATGCTTTCAGTGCGGATTATTTTATTTCATTTCATATTAATAGCGGCGGGGGTACAGGTTTTGAAAGTTATATTTATAATGCGTTATCCAATACCAGCACTGCATATGCAAAGCAACAAAAAATGCATACAGCTGTCAATCCTGTATTAACAAAATACGGTCTTCGTGATCGAGGAGCAAAAAAAGAAAATTATGCGGTATTAAGAGAAACCACAATGGATGCAATTTTAACTGAGACTGCTTTTATTGATACAGCGTTTGATGCAAATTTATTAAAAAATCCACAATTTATTGAAGATCTAAGTCAAGCGTATGCAAATGGAATAGCAGCTATTTTTGGAGTAGATCCAAATCCACAACCTCCTAACCCACAACCGACACCTCAAACGAAGGGAATCGCTTATATTCTTGGGAAAAATGTAAATTTAAGAAATGGTCCATCAACTTCTTCCTCAGTTATTCGTCAATTAAATTCTCCAGAATCTTACGTTGTATATCAGGAAAGTAACGGATGGCTAGATTTGGGGAATGGACAATGGGTGTATAATGATCCTTCTTACATTAATTTTGTAAAGACAAGCAACAGTGATGGAAGCCCGATTGGGGTTGCATATATACAAGGGATGAATGTAAATTTAAGAAGTGGTCCATCAACTACATCTGCAGTTATCCGCAAATTAAATTCTCCAGAATCTTATTTAGTATATATAAATGAAAATGGTTGGTTAAACCTTGGTGGAAATCAGTGGGTATATAATGACCCAGCGTATATTAAATATACTCAATATTAGGAATTAAAATGATAATGCAATATGGATGCGTATTGTTGTTATGTATAACAAGAATACGCATTTTAATAACAACATTTATTTTCATACTTATGCACTATGTTTTAAAAAGAAACATTAGAAAAGCGGATAGAATCTAAATAGTATATATTAAAAAAGTTTTCTGATATACATTGACAATGTATGTAACATCCATTAATCTTTAATTGTTAATGATAATCGATTTCATCTAGGGAGGACATATGATACATACTAAAAAACTAATTATGTTCTGCATTACGATACTCATGGTTGTAATTGCAGGATGTAGTAAAGAAGAGAAAAAAGAAAATAATATATCAGCGAAAGCAAAAGATTCATATACGATAAAGCATGCAATGGGTGAAACGATAGTAAATGGTACACCTAAAAAAGTTGTTGTTTTAACAAATGAAGGCGCAGAGGCTCTCCTAGCTGTGGGCGTAACGCCAGTGGGGACTACGAAACCACGTGCTGGTGATGAATGGTATCCTCATATAGCGAAAGAGTTAAAAAACACGGAAGTTGTAGGAACTGAACGTGATATTAATTTAGAGGCTGTAATGAAGCTTAAGCCAGATTTAATTATCGGAAATAAAATGCGTCATGAAAAAATATATGATCAGCTAAAAGAAATCGCACCAACTGTTTATGCAGAAACATTACGCGGTGATTGGAAAGAAAACTTTACACTTTATACAAAAGCTGTAAATAAAGAAAAAGAAGGGCAGAAAGCTCTTGATGATTATAAAAAACGTATTGAAGGAATGAAAGAGAAGTTAGGCGATAATTTGAATTCTAAAGTTTCTATTATTCGTTTCGTACCAGGTGACGTTCGTATTTATCAAAAAAACTCATTCTCGGGCGTTGTTTTAAATGATATTGGATTTAAACGACCACCATTACAAGATAAAGATGATTTTGCGATAAAAGGAATTACAAAAGAGCAAATTCCAAATATGGACGGAGACTACTTATTCTATTTCACGTCTGATAAAGATGCAGATAAGAATAATGAAGGAAATTCGTTAGCAAAGGAATGGATAGAAGATCCACTCTTTAAGCAACTACAGGCTTCTAAAAATAATAAAGTATTCCAAGTAGACGAGGTAATCTGGAATACAGCAGGCGGTATTAAAGCTGCGAACCTTATGTTAGATGATATTGAAAAATATTTCCTTAAATAAATGATAAAATACATCACTTTTACGAAGTGATGTATTTTTTGTTTGTGAAAATACAGAAAATTCCTTCTTTCAGGGTGTCATAAGTTGTACAATAAAATCAATCATGTGATAAAGGAGTGGGGAAGAATGAAAGCTACTCATAAAGATTGGATCTTGTTTAATGGGAGAATAATTAATACGAAGGAAGAACAGCCGATGGTAGCATTAGAAGAGCGAGGCTTCCAATTTGGTGATGGGATTTATGAAGTATTTAGACTATACGACGGCAAGCCTCATTTATTAGATTTACATTTGAAAAGATTCTTTAATTCTATGGCAGAAATAAAACTAATTCCACCATTTACGAAGGAAGAATTAGTAGAAGAGTTATATCAAATGATTGAAAAAAATCAATTTCAAGAAGATGGGAATGTATATTTACAAATATCAAGAGGTGCACAACCGCGCAATCATGTATATGAATCAGATTTACAACCGACATATTTTGCAAATCTTGTTTCGTTCCCAAGACCAGTTGCTTCAATGGAGGCAGGGATTAAGGTGACAGTAGAAGAGGACATCAGGTGGAAGTTTTGCCATATAAAATCTTTAAATTTGCTTCCTAATATCATGATCAAAAACAAAATAAATGAACAAGGTTATCAAGAAGCAATATTAGTACGAGATGGTATTGTGACTGAAGGATGTCATTCCAATTTCTTTATCGTGAAGAATAATAAGTTAATTACACATCCAGCGGATCATTTCATTTTACATGGTATTACACGTCACTACGTAATTACATTAGCGAAAGAGTTACATATCGATGTAGAGGAACGAGAGTTTTCATTACAAGAAGTATATGACGCTGAGGAGTGCTTCTTTACAGCGACGCCACTTGAAATATTCCCAGTCGTTCAAATTGGTGATGAACAGTTCGAGGCTGGTGAAAGAGGACCAATTACGAAAAAACTACAAGCTGCATACGAAGAGAGTATTCGTTTGTTTAAAGTGACAAATTAATCATGAAGAAAAAAGCTGGTATTCTTCCGGCTTTTTTTCATGATATAATTCAAGCATAGGACAAGTTTTGAAAACGCTGTAAAAAGGGGATTTAATATATGAATTATGAAGATTTTAAAGAAGTAATTCACGGAAGACGAAGTGTTAGAAAGTTTACAGATCAAGAAGTATCTACTAATGATATAAAAGAAATAATTGATTGTGCTCGTTACGCACCGAGTGATACCAATTCACAAACGTGGGAATTCTTAGTTATCATGAATCGAGAGAAGATTAAAGAAATTGAACAAATGACATGGGATGCATTACATAAACTTGCGGCAAAAGCAGCAGAAAATGGAGAAGAGAAAGCAGGGAAATTACTTACACGTTCTTTCGGACCATATGCAACAGCTTTCTCGGAGGCACCAGTATTAATCGTATGTTTGGCAACACCATATGAATCAAAGTTCCGTGAAAAGATATTTGATCCAATTGCTTTTGTTCCAAATTCAGTTTGGGAAGAAGAAGGCATTAAGAGTAGTTGTTTAGCGGCACAAAACTTAATGTTAGCTGCACATGCAAAGGGGCTTGGTACTTGTCCAATGACAGGGCCAGTATTGCTAGCTCAAGATGAACTGCGCCAATATTTACAAATTGAGCTTGAAAAACAAATAAATATGGTTATTTCACTCGGATTTCCGAAAGATAAACCGAAGAAACTTCCAAGAAAAGAAGTAGATGAGATTACAACGTTTGTTTTTTAATTGCTGTATAGAAAAGACATTGAACTAACAATGTCTTTTTATTTTTGAGAGTATGTAATTCATATGTTGGGCTAAAATGATAGATAAGAGGAATTTACTATTTATTTCATAAAAAAAATTAATGTTCTATTAAGGAAAGTATGATACATTAATCGTGAGTAAGATTCTATTTGTTCATGAAAGTGTTGAAAGTAGTCTCAAAATTTAAAAGTTATTTTTGTATAATAAATTATAATGAAGTTACAGGGGGGATGAATTTTGAAAAAATTCATAATCACTGGATTGTCTGTATTGTTATTAGTTGGTTGCGGTGCTCCACAGGAAAAAGAGGACGCACAATCAAAACAGGAAGAACAAGTTGTAAACGCAAGTGATGAGAATATGGTTGTATTTCCAGAAGGAGTAATGTCAATTGGAGAAGGGAAAGTAAAAGTTATTACTCCAGATGGTACTTCTGAAAACGGCAATATACCGACTGTATTCATCAAAAAGGATACGTTAATTCAGCAAGTTGAATTAGAACTTTCTAATTTTCAAAGTGATAAAGAAACATTCGTATTTGTAGATCAAATGTATACAGATAAACATCAAGTAACTAGTACAACGCAGACAACAGTGCAGTTAAAAGAAAAAATGCTGGAAACAGGTAGTCATACAATTACTGCAGTTCAGTATGAAAACAATGACCCGAAAGGAAAGGTTATTAGTTTTAATCAAGCAACATTTGAGACAAAACCAGCGTCTTAATATGAATAAAAAGTACATTACTCAAAAAGTAGTGTGCTTTTTTGTTTGGACTAGAGTGTGCAAGAGTGAATAACTTATTTCATTTTCTAATACGATTAAATAGGAAGAAATCACTTGTTACTACTATGACAGAGAAAGAGGTTGAATACGTGAATCGGTGTATTCGTATCATTTTGATTAGCCTAATGATGGCAGTAATTTGGTTTACGATACAAGAGTTTATGCAAATAACGCTCAATTATCAAATTCATGACTTGTTAATAGGGCTATTTGTTTTACCATTGTTTATCTATTATATCCCGCATTAACGGGCAGTAAGACCTCGCTTTAAAACTCGGAATAGGTGAGGATATTAGGTGGGAGATCAACTGTCCGTAAATGCGCGATTGGTGAGGGCTGATAATCATTGGAGATGAACAAACTCTCCAATGATTAAAGTTTAACTTTATGATAAACTCGGATTAAGGTGAGTTTTGTAAGAAAAATGTAGGTATTTCATTTGAAATGTCGAATAGTACATACGATGTCGTAATAACAAATTTTCTATTGTTTACTGTGAAACAGAAGAAGGAGAGATAGTGGTTATGAAACGAGCTCTTATTAATATTGATTATACATATGATTTTGTAGCGGAAAAAGGTGCTTTAACTTGCGGAAAACCAGGCCAAGAAATTGAGAAGGAAATTGTACATATAACGAAGCAATATATTGAAAATGGGGATTACGTAGTGTTTGCAATTGATAAACATGAAGAAAATGATGAATATCATCCAGAAGCGAAATTATTTCCTCCTCATAATATAGCAGGTACAAATGGTAGAGACTTATTTGGTGAGTTACAAGAAGTATACGAAACAAATAAAAATGCTGAGAATGTATATTATATGGACAAAACGCGATACAGTGCGTTTGCTGGAACGGATTTAGAGATGAAGCTAAGAGAAAGAGGAATAGAAGAAGTTCATCTTGTAGGTGTTTGTACTGATATTTGTGTTCTTCATACAGCAGTAGATGCGTATAATAAAGGATTTAAAATTGTTGTTTATGAAAAGGCAGTTGCATCTTTTAATGCGCAAGGACATGAATTTGCACTTGGACATTTTAAATCTTGTTTACATGCAGAAGTGAAATAAAAAAGAGGCCTTTAAAAAGGTCTCTTTTATTTGTCCTTGTTCATTGAAAACAGCTACCGCAACGCCTACTAAATTGAACGGTCTTGATCCGACAACTTCGCTAATTTCTTCGATATACCCCATTGTAGGTAACCTCCTTAAGGAAAAATAAGAGCATATAAACTATTCGTTATTATATAAATATATTCCTCTTTATAAAGATGAGAGATGTCAAATATCTCATGTGTCTTATTTGGTAAAATATACATCAAAAAAGTCAAACAAAAACTTTGACCTTTTTTGACCAAATGTTATAATAAAGGCAGAAAGAGATAATCTTTCATTCATAAATAATAAGGAGGAAAAAATATGCGTAATTTATTTCCAGAGATAACAAAACGTCAAAATGGTATTTTTGATTTTGGGCCTTCTTTATTAGAAGGGATGACAGATGCTTTCTTTAAGCCACTGAACATGGATACTTTTAAAGTAGATATTCATGAGCAATCTGATAAATATACTGTGAAAGCAGATTTACCAGGTTTTCAAAAAGAAAACATTCAAGTTGATTTTGAACAAGATGTATTAACGATTCAAGCAACTAACCATAATGAAGTAGAAGAAAAAAATGAGAATGGCACATATATTCGTAAAGAACGTTCTATAGGTTCTGTAACTCGACGCTTTAGTTTTAAACAAGTTGAGGGAGAAAATGTTAGAGCAAATTATAAAGATGGCGTATTGACAATTGAATTACCAAAATTGAAAGAAGAAAAAAACAGTAAGACAACAATTAATATCGAATAAAAGAGCTGATGAGTTCAGCTCTTTTTTGTACTTAGTTAATAAATAAATTAATTGAAATCTTAATGAGTAGAATAAAGTTGTAATATTAAAAAAATCACTATTAGCTCCCTTTAGATTATTAAAAAGGGTATATTTAAAGGGAAAGGAAAAAGAACACCTAGACATACTGTTTAAAGTGAATTAGTAATAGAGTCAAAATACATAGTAAGGGTAGTGGCATTTAAGATTAGGATAATAGATTTTTCTAGAACAAACTTAGGCGATTACGAATTTTTTAATTAGTAAGGAAGTGGTTAAATGAGCTTATTAACGCATACTGAAGAATTTTTTAATTATGTAAGAGAGTTTTTACTTTTAAGATTTTTACTATTTGCTTTAGTTTTAATCATTATTTCTTTTGTAATAAACCGTATTATTGATTGGTTTTTTAGGAAATCAAGCTTTTTTGATGAAGAGGTAGAGCAGACGATTCAAAGTGTAATTCGATCTATTTTTAGATATATCATTATCATCAGTCTTATCATATATTTAATTAGCCAATTTGTAGATATAAAAAGTATTATTGCAGGTGCAGGGATAGCTGGAGTTGTCATCGGTTTTGCTGCACAACAGATGCTAAAAGATGTTATATTAGGCTTTGCAAGATTAGCGGACAAAGAGTTTCGGGTTGGTGATTTTGTAACTTTTAACGGAACAAATTCAGGAACTATTGAAGAGATTAGTATTCGTTTTATGCAAATTCGTGAATGGTCAGGAAAACTACTTACCATCCCGCACGGAGAGATTAGAACGATACAAAATTTTAATAAAGGATGGATGCGTGTAATTGAACGCATCACGGTAAGTTATCAGGAAGATCCAACAAGAGTGAAGGAATTATTAGAAGAAGTATGTGTTATATGCAATGAAAAATTGAATCAAACTCTTTATAGAGTAGAGGATGAGGCTGTTGAACCATTTAAATACGTCGGTGTTACAGACTTAAATCCTAACTTGAAATATGTTGGGTATGAATTTTGTATTACAGGTTTAATAAAGCCAGAAGATTATTTTGAAACTTCTAGACAAGTAAGATTTGAATTAATGTCTATGTTCCATAAAAATCAAGTGCAAATGCCAGCAGCGAATATGGTTGTTACTACTGAAGGCTTACAGCATATCCATGGTGGACAATCTTTATCGGACAGCTAAAGTAGAATCATTTGTTAACAAAAATTTTGCTTCCAACATTGGATAGAATAACAATAATAAAATGATTGATATAAAGAAAGGGCTGAAGGAATTCGGTTCTTTTTTTATTTATAGAATTTAGAAATTTCTTAATGTTATAATTGTAGTTGGTGATGAGAATGAGCTTTGAAGAAAAAGAGATGCATCGTTTAGAAGCATTAAAAGAAATTGCTGAATTATTAAATGAAGCAACAAACTTACAGGATATGTTAGAAAAAGTGTTGCATACATTGTTACAAGTTATGAATTTACAAACAGGGTGGATATTCTTTATTGATGAAAGTGGAAAGCACAGCATGCTTGTAGACGAAAATTTACCAGAGGCTCTTACGTGGCAAGAGAAGAAGCCGATGTGTGAAGGAAACTGTTGGTGTGTAGAACGTTTTGTGAATGGGAGATTGGAAAAAGCGACTAATATTATTGAATGTAAGCGAATAGAAGATGCAATTGAATGTAATTGGGGAGAGACAGAAGATGTTACACATCATGCGACAATTCCGCTTAGGTCTGGATTGGAAAAATTTGGTCTACTAAATGTGGCTGCACCTCACAAGACTCATTTTTCAGAGGAAGAGTTAGCGTTATTAGAATCAATTGCATTTCAAATTGGAACGACAATACAACGTATTCAATTAGTTGAGAAAGAACGTAAATATGTAGTGGTAGCGGAAAGAAATCGACTTGCACGTGATTTACATGATTCAGTAAAACAATTGTTATTTTCTATTATGCTAACAGCGAAAGGTACTCTGAATATGACGCAAGATAGAGAATTGCAAGAGATGTTAAGTTATATTGGAGAATTATCACAAGAAGCATTACAAGAGATGACGCTATTAATTTGGCAATTAAGACCTGAAGGATTAGAGAAAGGATTAGCAGAAGCAATTCAAAATTACGGGAAGTTATTAGGAGTTCAAGTGGAAGTTCGAATTGATGGGATGGTTTTAATTGGGGATGAAATAGAAGAAGTTTTATGGCGTATTAGCCAAGAGGCGTTACATAATTGTAAAAAGCATGCTTCGTGTGAAAAGGTACATGTTCTTTTAAAAATAGAAAATAACCAGTTACATTTTTACATAGAAGACAATGGAATAGGATTTATACAAGAACAAGTAAGGGAATCAGCACTTGGTCTGAAAAGTATGAAGGAACGTATTCAGTTAATGAAGGGATCGTTTCAAATTACAACAGAGCTGAAAAAGGGTACAAAAATAGAAATTCAATTGCCGATTTGAAGGGGAGAATAAGGTTGAAGATTAAACTGCTACTAGTTGAGGATCATCATATCGTTCGAAGAGGACTTGTATTCTTTTTGAAAACGAGAGAAGAATTTGAAATTATTGGGGAAGCGGAAAATGGCGAAGAGGCATTACATTTCGTGCAAAAAGAAAAACCGGATGTCGTACTAATGGATGTATCGATGCCGAAAATGGATGGAATTGAGGCAACAAAACGTCTAAAGCAATACGATGAGACGATAAAGGTACTTATATTAAGTAGTTTTTCAGAGCAAGATTATGTTATACCAGCACTTGAAGCTGGAGCAGATGGTTATCAATTAAAAGAAGTACAACCTGAACAACTTGTCGCTTCTATTATTGCAGTATATCAAGGAAATGCGAATTTTCACCCGAAAGTAACACCTGCATTAATAGGGCGTTCCGCAGTAAAGAAGGAAATAGAAAATCCTTTTTCAATGTTAACGAAAAGAGAGCAAGAGGTACTTCGCGAAATTGCGAAAGGAAGAAGCAACAAGGAGATTGCAGCAGAACTTTATATTACAGAACAAACTGTGAAAACACACGTTTCAAACGTTTTAGCTAAATTGGAAGTGGACGATCGTACGCAAGCCGCATTATACGCAGTTAAACATGGGGAGAATTATTCATAAGTATGAATAATTCTATTATATCGTATGACAGAATACATAGGAGCAATTAAATTTATAGTAATCCCTAATATAGGTTTTTCTTCTTTCAATAATTAGGTACAATAAAGTGAAACTCTAATCAGTGGGGGACCATCCCCACTGATGATTAGTTTAACTAATCGGTTTTTACAGGATAAAGCTACGATGGAAGGGGAGGATATGCTATGCCTGATACAAGAAGTGGGATTGGAAAGATTCAGGCTTCGTTAAATGGTTTATCACCGAAATTGCGAAGTATTGCCGAACATATTTTGAAACATCCACAAGATGTTGTACATAAATCTATTACAGAATTAGCTGAAGTTACGAGTAGTTCCGAAGCTACGATATTCCGCTTATGTAAACACCTTGGTTTGCAAGGTTTTCAAGATTTAAAGATTACATTAGCTCGTGAAATTGTACATACACCGATGCAAAATATTCATGAAGAGGTATCAGCAGAAGATAGTATGGTAACTGTTGCTAAAAAAGTTTTTCATTCGCATATTACAGGACTGCAAGATACTTTACATTTGCTAAATGAAACGGCACTTGAGCAGGCTGTACGAGCCTTGCAAGAAGCAAGTCGAATTGAGTTTTATGGAAATGGTGGCTCTGGTATTATTGCAATGGATGCGTATCATAAGTTTATGAGAACGGGTATTTCTTGTATCGCTCATACTGATTCGCATTTTCAAATTATGGGAGCAGGTTTACTCTCAAAAAACTCAGTTGTTATTGGTATTTCTCATTCTGGTAGCAATAAAGGATTACTTGAAGCATTAGAAGTAGCGAAAGCAAGAGGGGCCAAAATTATTGCGATTACGAGCTATAAGAAATCAGCATTAAGTCAACTTGCTGATATAACGTTATATACATCAACACGTGAGACTGAATTCCGCACAGAAGCAAGTTCATCCAGATTAGCACAGTTAAGCTTATTAGATACTTTGTATGTAGGGTTGTCGTTGCAACGACAGGAGGAAACGTTAAAAAATTTACAAAGTATACGTGAAACGATTTCGATGAAGCGAATATAAGAAAAGCTCTTCAAATGAAGGGCTTTTCAGACTGTAGACAAACTATTTTTGGAGAGTTCAAATACTAAAAATAGTTTGTCTCTTAATCTATAGATAATTTATCCAATGGCATTTATATGTAGTGCTTTCTATACTACAATTTACTATAAGTGAGGAAGGTGTCTTATGAAAATATCCGTTTATGTTGCAAGTGCATTTAGCAAGGATCATAAAGGCGGAAATAAAGCAGGAGTGGTATTTATTGAGAATACAAATACATTGAACACTACTCAAAAAATGGCAATAGCCAAACAACTGGGCTATGCGGAAACCGCATTTATATCAGAATCTGAAATTGCTGATTATAAATTTGAGTATTTTACTCCAAAAGAAGAAGTTGATTTATGTGGTCATGCCACAATTGGCTCTTTCGCGATACTAATGCATTTAAATAAACTTTTCAGGAATCGCTATACGATTGAAACGAACAGTGGTGTTCTTACTATTGTTATAACAGATGACATCATATTCATGGAACAAAATAAACCGATATTCTATGATGTTGTATCTCCAAATGAGTTCACCGACTGTTTTGATAGTAAAGATATAGACAATAAATACCCAATTCAAATTGTCTCCACGGGCTTAAAAGATATTTTAATTCCTATAAAAGGCGAAATACAATTACATGCACTGCAACCTAATTTTGAAAAAATTAAAGAAATCAGCAAGTATTATAATGTTGTCGGGATGCATCTATATACTTTTAATGACAATCGAATTATATGCAGAAATTTTGCGCCACTATACGACATTAATGAAGAAGCAGCGACTGGAACTTCAAACGGTGCATTAGCTTGCTATCTTTATGAACAGGACTACTTGAAAAAAGAAGTCTATGTATTTGAACAAGGTTATTCTTTACACTCGCCTTCTGAAATATTAGTTAAATTAGCAACCAATAGCAAAAATAAAATAGAAAAAGTTTATGTTGGTGGCAAAGGATATTACTGTGAAACTAAGTGTTTACATGTAGAAAATATTGAGTGAAGAGCTTTTTTATCGGTGAGAAGTTTGTTAATTTATTTTGTTTTAGAAATATGTGACTTACTTATAGTCAATGATAAACTCTCATTTTTAAAAATTTAAAATAAAGACCGATTTGTGTAATAATTCAAATATTGTTCATAATTTCACAAGCTGTTTATGAAGTGTCATGTTATGATGAAGATGTAATGATGATTGAACACTTAAATTTGGTACAATAACTAGCCAAAGTAGTGAAGAAAGTAGTTGTGAGATAAACTCATTAAAATGCTAAAACACTAAAGGGGAGATCACATATGAAAGCAGTAGTGGTTAATAAAAACAGCAAAGCAAACATCGAAGTGATTGAAAAAGAATTACGTCCGTTACACTCAGGTGAAGCGTTAGTAGATGTAGAGTATTGTGGAGTTTGCCACACTGATTTACACGTTGCAAATCATGATTTTGGTAACACTGATGGCCGTATTCTTGGTCATGAGGGTGCAGGTATTGTTACGAAAATAGCTGATGATGTTACTTCACTAAAGATAGGTGACCGTGTAAGCATTGCATGGATGTTCCAATCTTGTGGACGTTGTGAATATTGCGTAACTGGTAGAGAAACATTTTGCCGTGAAGTTAAAAATGCTGGTTATTCAGTGGATGGTGGTATGGCTGAACAATGTATCGTTACAGCTGATTATACGGTAAAAGTACCAGAAGGATTAGATCCTGCTCAAGCATCATCAATTACTTGTGCTGGTGTAACTACATATAAAGCTATTAAAGTATCAGATATTAAACCTAGTCAACCTATTGTAATCTATGGCTGCGGTGGATTAGGTAACTTAGCTATCCAATATGCTAAAAATGTATTTGGTGCAAAGGTAATCGCAGTAGACATTAATGACGACAAATTAGCCTTAGCGAAAGAAGTTGGTGCTGATATGACTATCAATCCAATTTCTCAAGGTCCTGCTGATAAAATTGTGCAAGAGGAGTTTGGTGGCGCTTATGCTGCGGTAGTAACAGCAGTCTCTAAAGTAGCCTTTAACTCAGCAGTTGATGCAGTACGTGCTTGCGGTAAAGTAGTTGCAGTAGGGCTACCAGTAGAAACAATGGACTTAAACATCCCACGACTTGTACTGGATGGAATTGAAGTAGTTGGTTCTCTAGTTGGTACTCGTAAAGATTTAGAAGAGGCGTTTATGTTCGGTGCAGAAGGAAAAGTAGTGCCAGTTGTTCAAACTTGTTCTTTAGATAAAGTACAAAATGTATTCGAAGAAATGGAACAAGGTAAAATTCAAGGGCGTATGGTAATCGATTTTAAACAGCATAATTGTGATTGCAAATAATGCACTTTAAATATAAAAAGTATGAGTCTAACAAAGTACATGTAAAAAAGTTAGACGATATAAAAAAGATGATCTCTGTATTCAATAGAGATCATCTTTTTATATTCTACTAATATCAATGCCAATTAATACTTGATTAATGAGAAATGATTAAAGGTTTACTTTATTTGCAAACGAAAAGGAATCTTTATGTTTAACAAATTTTTTATGATCTGGAACGTTTTGAATTGTTACAATTTGCGAATCCCTTGCTTTCAGTGCATCTTGAATTCCGATGGTCATAAGCTTAATAAATAGAATCGTAATAAAGAATGAAGCGAGAGTATAAAAAATAATCCACCATGAAAGATTCATTTCATTACGATTTAATCCAATAAGACCTGCCCAATCATTAGATAGAGAAACAGGTTTGAGCACTCCGTCATAGAGTTCACGCATTTGTATGCCGCCAATTACAATGTTAAGCAACGCTAAATGGATAACGAGTATGAGTGTTTGGACGATATGTTCCATAAATAATACAAATAAGCGGTCAAGTAATAAGACTCGTAAGTGTTTTTTAATAATATGAAAACGACTAGCCCCCAGTAATTGTGAACTTAAGATGTAATCTTGTTTCATAAATTCATCAACCTCTGAGGATATGTATAAAGAAAGTGTAGGCAGAGCGACGAAAATAAGTACGAGTACTTGATAAAACGTAAATGAAATATTTGGATCTACCCCATCAGCATTTGATGTGATTATAATATTAACGGGCGTGATGAGTATGAATGCGATAAATAGAGTTGGAATATAATAAAAAACTTCTGAGCATGACTGGAAAAATCTCTTGAGTTTTGGAGCAAATAAACTTAAGAGGATTCCTATACATGTTCCGCATAAAATTCGAAAGAAGCTAATTGCCACGGCTAATAAAATAGTGAATTTTGCTCCTTCTACAATTTGTAAGAAAACAGACTCTCCAAAACGATCAGATCCAAAAGGTGGAATTAACGATGGCGGAAAGGGGGCCTTTCCAAGTAATTCGTTATTGTCATTGTAAAGTAATTGAGGAGGTTTTGGGATGTTATCTTTAAAGAACCAACTATAAATAAAACTAGCTGAAATAAGTATGAATAGATAAGTAAAGCCGATTAAAAAGCGTTTTGATTTCCAAATAGCTTTCATAATGATACTCCTTTCAATTGCTTTTTCCATCTATTCATCATGAATGAAACTATTTGGAAAATGGCATAAAACGGTAAAATAATCATAACAAGTATGATAACTGCAGCTGGAGGTGAAACAAACGCCTTATTAAATAAAAATTGAATAATGCCTTCCATATTAAAAACAAATTCTAAAATGAATAAATTAGAAAGTAAGAAAACAAAAATCGTTTTTAAATGGTGGAAGAAGTGGATAGATATATTTTTGAATAAATGAATGCATAGTATATAACTTGATGAAAGGCCTTTTCCATATGCAACCTCTACGTAATGTTTTCCTTGCTCTTCTTTTATGTATAACACCATCATCCGAAACATTTGTAATGTAGGTAAGACAGCTAATGATAAAATAGGGAGTAAATAAGCTCGATTTTCATTAAAAGAAATAATAGTGACAGGAGATTCCCCAAATTTCTGAAGTACCCATATGAAAAATATTTGCAAACAAATCATCATCATCATATCAGGGACAGCTTCTAATATGAACACAATTCGGTTTATCCATTTTTTTATATAATCTTTTGCTAAAAAATAAAAAAATGCCATGCTAGATGATAAAAAGAGAGCAAGAAAAAAGGCTGAAAATAATATAGTAAATGAATATAGGTAAGGTTCTAAAACAGTTGGAAATAATGGTGTTTTTTTGAAATGGCCAAACTTCGGGTCTGATCCTATAATCACTAATGATTCAGGGGAAAAAACCTGTTTTAACATAGTAACGGTCTGATTAAAAAAATAAATTGGTTGAAAGGTAAATCCTTGTTGGGTGATAAACAAATAAGGTAAATTTAATAATAGTAAGAGTGATAAAAGAATTGATGAAAGCTTAATTGTGAATTGAGATATTTTATTTAACATTAAATCCCTCCGACATCTTTTTACAACATTATACAATAAATTCCGTGTTATTGTTTTTGTTTTTCTGAAAAATAAAAATACTTTTTGGTTTTATAGTATGCAAGATATATTTACAAGATAAAAAAGGGTTAGTAGGGGGCCGCGCTCTATGTTTATCAAGATAAAAGACTAGTGAACCTAAAACAATAAATAAGAGCAAAATGCACAGAATTCTCATTCTGCGGTTAGTTACTTTTCTTGGCTTGATGGTGATGTTACGTGACCGCTAAAAATGAATATTGTTTTTCAACTCTTTCTTCAAGCAAATAAGTAGAACGTATGGAGGACTATGTATGTGTTGTTAATGAGAGGAAAGAGTGTATTGCGTAACGAATATAACGTAATTTTACCGCATGGAAAAGCTAAATTTAGTATATAAGTGAAATGGAATGAGGGGATTTATTTTTCGATATGAAAAAAATTTTCTTTTTATAACTTGATAAATGAAAAAATATTTTATATACTAATTCATGTAAACGGTTTACTAAATCGTATTTTGCTAGAAATGAAGGGAAGATTCGCATGGAAACAAGGGGGAGAGTAATCGGGATTGATATCGGTACCACAAGTACAAAAACGGTTGTGTTCACAGAAAAAGGAAAAGTCATTGCATCACATGCAATCGATTACCCAATTATTCAACCGAATGTAGGATGGGCTGAGCAAGATCCTGATGTAATATGTGCCGCTGTATACAAAAGTGTAAGCGTTGCCATTGAAAAAGGTAATGTATTACCAGAAGATATTTCTTCAATCGGTATTAGTACAGCTATGCACGCATTAATTGCAGTAGATGAAAATGGTGCGCCATTAACGCGTTCTATCATTTGGGCAGATAATCGAAGTACGAAGCAATCAGAAAAATTATTACAACAAATGAATGGGCATGAAATTTATAGACGTACAGGTACACCGATTCATCCGATGTCACCACTTTCTAAATTGTTATGGATGAAAGAAGAGGAACCAGAGTTATATACAAGTGCCTATAAATTCATTTCCATTAAAGAGTATGTGATTTACCAATTATTTTCACGCTACGTAGTTGATTATTCGATTGCTTCTGCTACGGGGTTATTTAATTTAGAAACATTAAACTGGGATGAAGATGTTTTAACTATGTTACATATGTCACCAGAACAATTATCAACCCCTGTACCAACTACATATATTTTATCAGGTATGAAGCCAGAATTAGCACAGAAGATGGGGATAAGTGCAGAAACACCAATTGTCATCGGAGCAAGTGATGGGGTTCTTGCAAATGTAGGAGTTGGGCGATATCACCGGGTGCGGCTGCAATTACGATTGGAACGAGTGGTGCGGTTCGAACAATCTCATCAAATATAAATACAGATGAGAAAGGGAGAACGTTTTGTTACGCATTAACAGATGAGCACTGGGTAATCGGTGGTCCAACGAATAACGGTGGAATATTACTGAGATGGTTACGTGATGAATTTGGTAGTCCAGAGCAAGAAGTAGCAAGAAAGCTCGGCATTGATCCTTATGATTTATTAATTAAATATGCAGAAAGCGTACCAGCTGGAGCGGATGGACTATTGTTCTTACCTTTCTTATCTGGAGAACGCGCACCTTACTGGAATGCAAATGCTCGTGGTACATTCTTTGGAATCAATCTTCAACATAAGCGAGAACATTTTATACGTGCAGTGATGGAAGGTGTTTGTATGAGTGTATATTCAGTAGCACTCGCAATCAGGGATTGTACAGGGCCACTTACTGAAATACGAGTTTCAGGAGGGTTTGCAAAATCTGCATTTTGGAGACAAATGTTGTCCGATATGATGGGAAAAGAATTGCTTGTACCTGAAAGTCATGAAGCATCTGCGCTTGGGGCAGCAGCAGTTGCTTTGTATGCTGTAGGAAAAATTGATTCTCTTGAAGAGGTAAAGGATTGGATTGATATTGTCCATCATCATGTACCGAATAAAGAAAATACGGCTATATATTTAGAAATGTTTTATATGTATGAACGACTTTACAATCGCTTGAAAGAAGAATTTGATTGTATAGCTGCTTTCCAACGTAAACAATAGGGGGATTGGGAGAAATGGTAGTTGGGATCGTACTAGCGGCAGTTGTCATACTACTTTTACTTATTACGGTAGTAAAATGGCATCCATTTGTCGCATTAATTTTAACAGCAATTGGTGTAGGATTAGCAATGGGAATGCCTTTAATTGGAACTTCACCAAAAGATCCAGGGATTATTGATTCTATTAAACTAGGGCTTGGTAATACGTTAGGATTTTTAGCAATAGTTTTAGCACTAGGAACGATGCTTGGAAAAATGATGGCCGAATCTGGTGGTGCTGAACGTATCGCTAACACATTAATTAATCGTTTTGGAAAGAAACGAGTTCATTGGGCGATGATGTTCGTTGCATTTTTAGTAGGGATTCCGGTATTTTTCCAAGTTGGATTTGTACTATTAATTCCGTTAGTATTTACAATTGCGTTAGAAACTGGGGTATCACTTATTACAATTGGTATTCCGCTAGTAGCAGGACTGTCAGTCGTACACGGACTTGTTCCACCGCATCCAGCGGCAATGGCGGCAGTTGGTATTTTTAAAGCAGATGTAGGGAAGACAATTTTATATGCGTTAATTGTCGGACTTCCAACTGCAATTATTTCAGGTCCACTTTACGGGAAATGGATTGGTGCTCGTATACATAAGGAAGTACCATTAGATATAGCGGAGCAATTTATTGAAAAAGATAATAAAAAAGAGCTTCCTAGCTTTTGGAATACATTGTTTACAATTTTACTTCCAGTATTTCTTATGCTTGGTGCATCAATAGCAGAAGTTGCATTAAATAAAACGAGTCAACTAGCACAAGTATTACACTTTATTGGAGATCCGATTGTGGCTTTATTAATTGCAACCATTTACTCTTTTTTTAGTCTTGGATATGCAAAAGGTTTCTCAAAAGATAAAGTGTTACAATTTACAAATGATTGCCTTGGACCTATTGCAAACATATTGTTAGTGATTGGTGCAGGCGGTGCATTTAATAAAGTATTATTAGATTCTGGAATTGGAACGACAATTGCAGATATGGCGAAAGAATCACATATTTCACCGATATTATTAGGGTGGGGAATTGCGGCACTTATTCGAATTGCAACTGGATCAGCTACTGTTTCTATGATGACAGCGGCTGGAATTGTTGCACCGATTGCAGCAAGTACACCAGGTGTAAATGTTGAACTACTAGCACTTGCAACTGGTGCAGGGTCATTAATTTTATCACACGTAAATGATTCAGGATTTTGGATGATTAAAGAGTATTTCGGAATGACTGTGAAAGAAACGTTATTAACATGGACTGCAATGGAGACTATATTATCTGTAGTAGCACTTGGGCTAATTTCGATATTAAATATATTTGTATAGAATAGGAGATTGATTAATATGAAACTAGGTTTAATTGGATTAGGAAAAATGGGATTCCCATTAGCTGAACACTTACATGAAGACAAGCATGAAGTAGTAGTATACGATGTAAATAAAGAGCTTGTTGAAAAGGCAGGAAAACTAGGAATTACTGCACGTCATACATTAAAAGAAATGATTGCTGAACTAGAAGCTCCTCGTACAATTTGGGTAATGGTGCCTGCAGGAGAAGTTGTAGAGTCAGTATTAAAAGATGTTTATCCGTTATTAGATGAAGGTGATATCGTTATTGAAGGCGGAAATTCATTCTATAAAGATACGTTACGCCGTGCTGAAGAAGCAAAAAGCTTCGGATTACATTATGTAGATATCGGTACATCAGGCGGTGTAGAAGGAGCTAGATACGGTGCTTGCTTAATGGTTGGTGGAGAAAAAGAAATTTACGACCAATTAGAACCTTTATTTAAAGATTTAGCAGTAGAAAATGGCTATTCTTATGCTGGCCGTGTTGGTAGTGGTCATTTCTTGAAAATGGTTCATAACGGTATTGAGTACGGCATGATGCAAGCAATCGCTGAAGGATTTGAAGTACTAGATAAGAGTGACTTTGATTTTAATTATGAAGATGTTGCAAAAGTATGGGCGAACGGATCAGTTATCCGTGGTTGGTTAATGGACTTAACTGAAAAAGCATTTGCAGAAGATCCGAAACTAGATGGCATTAAAGGTGTAATGAACTCTTCAGGAGAAGGAAAATGGACTGTTGAAACTGCACTTGAACTTCAAGCTGCAGCACCAGTTATCGCTATGTCATTATTTATGCGCTATCGTTCTCAGGAAGATGATACATTCCATGGAAAAGTAGTTTCAGCACTACGTAATCAGTTCGGTGGACATGAAGTTGTGAAAAAATAAGGATGTTTTTGAAAAGAAACTTGTGCATAAGCGCAAGTTTCTTTTTTATAGTTTAAGAAACTACTAATTTAAAAATACCAATCAATCATCGTTTTTTTGTCACAAATGACAGCTTCAACGTTCATTGAATGAACAATATATTCTATATTTTCTTCTTTAGCTAATAATAAGGTTATAAAGGAATTAAATATACTCATAAACGCATACTCATTATCTTCGCCAGTAATAATTAACTCATTATTGCTAATGTCCCAAATATCTAATGGAGTAGTATTATTTACCGCTAATAATCCGTTTGTATCAAGAATTGGTTCAGAGAAATATAAATTTTTTGCACCTTTAGAACCGAGGAGTTTAAGTAATTTATGTAATAAAAATATAGACGTATAATCTTCTGTTGGATAATAAAGATCTTTTTTTAAGTTTGAATATAGCTTTTCAGCTAAATCCTCTCTTTTATATTCTTCTGTAAAAGCACCAATGGAAGTCAACATGGCCATTGCTAATTCTGCGTATGAATGTAATCCACTATAAGACATCATTTCCTTCCAAGAAACGGATTTCCCATTATGAATGATTTCTTCAGCGCTAGGATAGATGTGCTCATATGGTCTTTTTCTCACAGACTTTTCCCATCCTAAAGGCATTTGGACAAAAGGGTGTAGCAATATAGCTGCAGATTTACAGGTGCTTGGTAGTTGTTCTAAAATTGGTGATTTGTCATCTAGCCAAATGTAATCCAATAAAATATAACCTCCTCTTAGACTTTGAAATGTACGGATTCCCGCATTATGTTTTTTGTATTGATTGTATCAAATATAAAGCGCTGCATGAAATATGTCCCAACATAAAAGTAAGAATAAATAAAATGAAGTTTTCATAAATAGTAAAAGGGTGCTTATGTCATCAGTATAGCTAAGAAATGTTGTTACATATGAGAAGAGCGTGTTAATAAAATATGAGGTGGTTAAATGGGAAATGAGCAAGTGAAGTCTGTAAAGGAAGAAAAAAAGTTATGTCTTTGTATGATCGTCAAAAATGAGTCTAGAATTATGGAAAGATGTTTAAATGCAACAAAATCAATTGTAGACTTTGTTTCTATTTGTGATACTGGATCGACGGATAATACGCCTGAAATTATTGAAAATTGGTGTAAGGAAAATGAGATACCTGGGACGGTTCATCATGAGCCGTTTAAAAACTTTGGTTATAACAGAAGCTTAGCTGTTTCGTTAGCGCAAAAAACATACCCAGAAGCAGATTATTTATTAATATTAGATGCAGATATGATTTTAGAGGTTGGTCCGAATTTCGATAAAACGAGCTTAACGGAAGATCATTATCTTACACTGCAATATGATGTTCATATTAAATATTGGCTTACGCGTCTTTTAAAAGCTTCTTTACCATGGAAATCTGTCGGTGTTACTCATGAGTATTGGGATATAGATCGTTCAAAAGTTGGAGCGAATTACAATACGAGGGTAGCTCGGTTAGAGACTCTTGTCGTGAATGATCCCGGAGATGGCGGGAGCAAAGCTGATAAATTTGAAAGAGATGAGAGGTTGTTGTTACAAGGAATAAACGACCCAGAAACAACGCCAGATTTGCATATAAGATATTTATTTTATTTAGCTCAGACTTATTTTCATTTAAGTCAATTTGAGAATTCAATTAAATGGTATAAAAAACGAGTGGAAGCAGGAGGATGGGTTGAAGAGGTATTCTATTCGTTATTGCGAATAGGATTTTGTTATGAGCAGTTAGCAAATCGTTCAGCAAATAAACAAAATGAAGTGACAGATGCTGATGAAAAAGAAACTGTTAAAGGGCAAGAAGAGCAATATTTAGCATTAGCTGTTTTTTATTTTCAAAAAGC
Organism: Bacillus cereus group sp. BfR-BA-01347; assembly: GCF_022663835.1. Taxonomy (NCBI): domain Bacteria; kingdom Bacillati; phylum Bacillota; class Bacilli; order Caryophanales; family Bacillaceae; genus Bacillus; species Bacillus cereus group sp. BfR-BA-01347. The sequence continues at coordinate 78,618 of NZ_JAKUGG010000008.1, forward strand.
TTGGGAATATAGACCAACCCGGGCTGAACCATTATACCAACTTGCAAGGTTGTATCGATTACGATCTCAAAACAATATTGCTTTGATGTATGCTCTGCAAGGGAAGGAAATTCCTTTTCCAAAGGATGATCTACTATTTGTAGATTATCATGTGTATGATTACTTATTTGACTATGAAATTTCTATTAGTGCTTTCTATATACCTCATAAAAAACATTTAGGAGCGGTGTCGCAGAAGTATTTGGAATCGATAAAAGAAAAGATTCCATTTCATATAGCAAATATAGTAGAGAATAATGCGAAATTTTATTAAATACATTTTCGGTTAAAGGAGTAGTGGAGTAATCATGGAATTAATGCGATGGGCGATTGAACTAGGAGAATCGGTGCATGGAAATACGTATGAAGAATTGATGCCACTACTAGACTATTATTATGATCGTGATCATTTAAAAGCGTATTGTATCGCAAATCTTCTTTTAAACATGGATGTATTAGATGAGGATCGGGAAAGAATCGAATTAAGAAGATGCATCGCTGCTTATTATGCTGGATTATATAAAGTAGCAAGAAAACATGCAAATGAGTTGGTACTTAAACATCCAGATGTAGATTTATATAAAAATAATTTAAGATTAATGGAAGTTTATTTGAATAAAGAATATGATTATTGTCTTTTTATATGCCCAAAGACATACGGTAGTTTCATAGATGTTGCGCGAGCTTTAAAGTGGCGGTTGGAGCAGGAGGGAAATACCGTAATTATATCAGAAACAATACTGGAAAATGTAAAGAATACAGTTGTTTTTGGAGCACATACATACGCATATAACCCGAACCTTCTTCCGAAAGATGCAATTATTTATAATTTAGAACAGCTATACGAAGGAAGTCCATATGCGCACCCCCTTTATTTAATATTATTAAAAGATAGAGTGATTTGGGATTATAGTAAACAAAATATAGAATGGCTTAAACAAAAAGGGGTAGGAAAAGAAATAAAACATGTAGAAATGAACTATGCTCCCACTTTGGAAATAAAAAAAGATGCATTTGAAGATGAGATTACTGAAGATATTGATATTCTGTTTATAGGTGCTCTTAATCCGAGGCGGCAAGCTATTTTTGACCACCTAAAAGCGGTTGCGCCGAATTTAAATATAGTTTTTAAAAATAATGCGTGGGGAATTGTTAGAAATGAATTGATTGCTAGAGCTAAAATTATATTAAATATTCATTTTTACTTATCAGGAATTCTTGAAACACCTCGCGTGTCTTATGCAGTCGCAAATAAGAAATTTATTATTTCCGAAAATAGTAATCCAGAAGATGAGGTAGAGTGGCCAGGAATTGTATTTACTCCGTACGAAAAAATAATTGAAAACGTAATGAAATATATAGAATTACCAGAAGAACGGAAAAAATTAGCGGAAAAAGCATATAATCATTTTGAAGCAAATGAAAGTTTAGGTACGTTGAGTCTGAGAGATGAAACAAAGTAATTGTACGAAACTCATACGAAAGTATGAGTTCTTTTTTGTTTATCATACTATTTTATGAAGCAAGTTAACTCTTTATATTGTGTTTTGTATAGAAATTTCTGATAATATATAAGTAGAACTTGAAAACAAAGGGGAGAAATAATCATGAAACTAGTCGTTATTAACGGTACACCAAGAAAATTTGGTAGAACTCGCGTGGTGGCGAAATATATTGCGGATCAATTTGAAGGGGAATTATATGATTTAGCAATTGAGGATTTACCTTTATACAATGGAGAAGAGTCACAACGTGATTTAGAGGCAGTAAAAAAATTAAAAACGTTAGTGAAAGCTGCGGATGGGGTTGTATTATGTACACCAGAATATCATAATGCGATGAGCGGTGCGCTGAAAAACTCTTTAGATTACTTAAGTAGTAGTGAATTTATTCATAAACCAGTTGCGTTGTTAGCGGTTGCTGGTGGCGGTAAAGGTGGAATAAATGCATTAAACAGCATGCGAACGGTCGCTAGAGGTGTTTATGCAAATGCAATTCCAAAACAAGTTGTGCTTGATGGATTACATGTGCAAGATGGTGAACTTGGGGAAGATGCAAAACCATTAATTCATGATGTAGTTAAAGAATTGAAAGCATATATGAGCGTATATAAAGAGGTGAAAAAACAACTAGGAGTGGAGTGATATGTCCTCACTTTATCATGATTCTCGCTTGTATTACATTCTAGGAGCCAATAGTCTATCTGCTATTGGTTCCGGGATTGTTATGATAACGATTCCTTGGCTGTTAATTAAAGAGAGTGGAGGAGAGACAACATTTGGTTATGTTTCTATCATTGCAACCCTCATTATGTTTTTATTAACACCATTCATTGGGCAAAGTATTGATCGTTTTTCAAGAAAATCTTTATTGCTATGTAACGAAGGAATCGGAATAGCCGTAATCGGAATAATGGTTATATGGGGATTTGCTGGGCAACCTTATCATTCTATTCACTATATTCTTATTTATATAGCCGGATCATTCTACTATTTATTATTTTATCCTACAATATTTGCGTTCAACCAAGAGATATTTCAAGCAGAACATTATAAAAGTTTAAGTGGAACGATGGAAATACAAGGACAGTTAACACAAGTTATTTCTGGAGCGGCCGCGAGCTTCTTAATTGAAATTGTATCTTTGAAGTGGATTTTGTTAGTAGACATGTTAACTTTTGCTGGAGCATTTTTTCTTTTCTTATGTATACCGTACGTAAAGAAAAAAGAAGTGAAAAGAAAAATAACATTTAAGAAGCAATTGTTTGAAGGAATTCACTTTATGAAAAAATGTCCTAAGCTCTTTTGGTTCTTACTGGCCACTTATATGCCGTTTATAGGTGTCATGATGGCAAATTATTTAATACCAGTGTATATTTCGGATATACTAAAAGCCAATGCCTCTGTATACGCAATAGAGGGCACGATGTACGGTGTCGGAGCGGTTGTTGCAGGGATCTGTATTCCACTCATAATGAAATATATCAAAACAGAAGTTTCAATCGTTATGACGATGTTCATTTATGTAATTTCAATTACTGCAATGAGTATTGAACCTTCTGTATTGTTTTTATATGGACTAGCGATTTTTCATGCAATTGGAAATGCGGGTACAAGAGTGGCGAGAAATGTATTGATGATGGAGGAAATTCCAAATGAAGTAATGGGACGTGTAGACAGCTTATTTCGCCTAATTGGTACTGGAATACGAATTGTATTATTAATGTTGTTTACAGCGGGTGTATCTAAAGCCGGAGTAATGCTTCCATTTTACGTATTAAGCTGCATATTGATCTTCTCATTAGGAATAGCTATTTATTATGTACTATCACAACGTAAAGTAGCGGCGAATGTTTCTAATAAATCAATCGTTTAAAAAAACACTTCTGCCTCCCTTTCTTTTTTTATATAATAAAAAGAAAGGGAGTGCAAACTTATTTATGAACAAATGGATCTTTCTTATAATTTTATTATTACCGCCACTATATATCATTTATATGACGTTTAGAATGAACAAAGTTGCTCGTGAAAAGTTGAGCTATCACTCTCCGTACGTTCTTATACTGGGTGCAAAGTTATTTGGAGATAGACCGTCTTTATCTCTTCAAAATCGTTTGGATGTAGCGTTGGAGTATTTATTTTCCCATCCTGAATCGAAAGTAATTGTTTCAGGTGGTCAAGGAGAAGATGAAGATATACCGGAAGCTCACAGCATGAGAAACTATTTAATGGTACACGGTATAGATGAGAGTCGTATTTTAATAGAAGATCAATCTACAAATACGTATGAAAACTTAAAGTTTAGTATGGATTTATATAATGTGAAACATGCAGTAGTTGTAAGTAATACGTATCATTTATATCGAACGAAAATAATTGCAAAGCGTTTAGGCATGAAGATGGAGGCACTAGCTGCTGAAACACCAATTCGTTCTAAGAGAAAAATGTATGTTCGCGAATATGCTGCTATTATGAAAACAATATTGTTCGACCGTTAGAGCTCAAATGTGAGCTCTTTTTTAATTTAAAAGCGTATCATTTGAAATGAATGCCATATTCCATCAAAATAAAGGAAACAACAGTAAAGGAGTTGTATTTGTGATTCAATTTAATCATGTGTCAAAATCGTATGAAGATGGCACGAAAGCAGTGGATTCATTGCATTTAGAAATTAAAAAGGGAGAATTTTTTGTTCTTATCGGTCCGAGTGGTTGCGGGAAAACAACGACAATGAAGATGATTAATCGTTTAATCGAAACGACTGAAGGATCGATTTTAATCGATGGAAAAGATATTCAACAATATAATATAAACGAATTACGTTGGGATATAGGATACGTGTTGCAACAGATTGCTTTGTTTCCTCATATGACAATCGCTGAAAATATTGCAGTTGTTCCTGAAATGAGGCAATGGAGCAAAAAGGAAATAAAAGCACGCGTCGATGACTTGTTACATATGGTTGGATTAGATCCGGATATATATCGAGATCGTATGCCTGATGAATTGTCAGGAGGACAAAAACAACGTGTCGGTGTCGTGCGAGCATTAGCCGCAAACCCGAAAATCGTTCTTATGGATGAACCATTTAGTGCGTTAGATCCATTAAGTAGGGAACAGCTTCAGAAGGATATTGTACAGTTGCAAAAAAAGATTCAAAAAACAATCGTGTTCGTAACACATGATATGCAAGAAGCATTATCACTTGGAGATCGCATTTGTATTATGAAAGAAGGAAAAGTTGTTCAACTAGATACACCAGAAGGAATTATACATAATCCGAAAAATGAATTTGTAGAGGAGTTCATTGGAAATCATGGGCGAACTTGGTATGAGGGGAAAAGTGTAGCAGATGTATTGCCACTTGATCAAAGTGTGCAATTAGAAGGGCAGGCGCTATCATTACATTCTTCCTTACAAGAAGCACTAGTTCGTGTGCGTGATGAAGAGGTCGTTCCAGTTGAAGAAAACGGTCAATATATTGGAGCGTTAACAAGTCGTCATATTGTCAATTACATTGTTGAACAAATGAAGGAAAGAGGCTAAACAGTGACTAATTTTATACAAACGTTCCAAGAACGAAAAATAGAATTACTAACTGCATTAAGTGAGCATTTACAAATATCGCTTATTTCATTATTTTTTGCAGTAATTATAGCAGTGCCACTTGGCATCTTATTAACAAGAAAAGAACGAATGGCTGAATTTATAATAGGAACTTCTGCAGTAATGCAGACAGTGCCATCACTTGCATTGCTTGGACTCTTAATTCCGTTAGTAGGAATCGGAAAACTTCCAGCGATTATCGCATTAGTTGTGTATGCACTATTACCTATTTTACGAAATACATATACAGGAATAAGGGAATTAGATGAATCTCTAATAGAAGCCGCGAAAGCTATGGGGATGAATAGTTGGAGAAGATTGTGGAAGGTAGAACTTCCTCTTGCATTGCCAATTATTATGGCCGGTATTCGTACAGCGATGGTATTAATTGTTGGAACGGCTACATTAGCAGCTCTCATTGGTGCTGGTGGGCTCGGTAAGCTTATATTATTAGGTATAGATCGAAATGATCATGCACTTATCATTTTAGGGGCCGTACCAGCCGCGTTACTCGCTTTATTCTTTGATATAGTACTTCGCATACTTGAACGACCGAAACGCTCTTCTAAGCGTGTTATATTGATGATATGTATTGTTTGTATAATGATTGCTTCTCCATTTCTTTGGAGTACAGAAAAGAAAGATATTGTTATTGCGGGCAAACTTGGATCAGAACCTGAAATTTTAATTCAAATGTATAAGCAGCTTATTGAACAAGATACAGATTTACACGTACAATTAAAACCAGGTCTTGGGAAAACAGCATTTGTATTTGAAGCGTTGAAATCAGGGGAAGTAGATATATACCCAGAATTTTCAGGAACAGCTTTATCTACTTTCGTGAAAGAAGAACCAAAGAGTACAAATCGTGATGAAGTATATGAGCAGGCTCGCGTTGGAATGGAAAAGAAATATAATATGATTATGTTGAAGCCAATGGAGTATAACAATACATATGCACTAGCCATGCCGAAAAAAATAGCAGATCAAAAGAATATAAATACAATTTCTGATTTAGGGAATGTTGCGCAGGAAGCCAAAGTAGGATTTACATTGGAATTTGCTGATCGTGAAGATGGTTATAAAGGAATGCAAAAATTATATAACTATAAGTTCTCGAATGTTAAAACGATGGAGCCGAAGCTGCGTTATAGCGCAATTGAATCTGGAGATGTTAACGTAATTGATGCATATTCAACAGATAGTGAATTGGAGCAATACGGACTGAAAGTGCTAAAAGATGATAAAGGGCTATTCCCACCTTATCAAGGAGCACCATTATTAAGAAAAGAAACGTTACAGAAATATCCTGAACTTGAAAAGGTATTAAATAAATTATCTGGAAAGATTACAGATGAAGAAATGCGAAAAATGAATTATGAAGTTAACGTAAATGGTAAAAGTAGTGAAGAAGTCGCAAAACAATTTTTACAAAAAGAGAATTTACTTCGTTAAATTTACAAGGAATATACAAATTTATATGTTTGAAATGACCGTTCATTACAAAATGAGCGGTTTTTTTGTGCATACTTATACATTTTTTCAAAAAAGTATTCCATTTTTGCTCATTTTCTTTTAGAATAAGTAATGTTTTCCTGAAAAAATATAAGAGAAACGTCTATTAGAGAAAAAGGTGACTTTAATAGTTGAACGAACATAACACCTAGAATGACAGATGGGGTGGTACAAATAGAAAAGAAGTTAGGATTTTTTCCATTAATCGCATTAGTAGTTGGAACAATGGTTGGTGGCGGTGTTTTTAGTTTACCGCATGATTTAGCAGTAGGAGCAAACAGTGGTGCAATAATAATTGGCTGGTGTATTACAGCGATGGGAATGATTCCCCTTGCGCTCGTATATCAAACGTTAGCAAGACAAAAACCGGAACTTGAAGGTGGAATTTATAGTTATGCACGTGCTGGTTTTGGTGAATATATTGGATTTAATAGTGCTTGGGGATATTGGCTAGCAGGAATCTTAGGTAATGTCGCAACAATTATGTTACTGTTTAGTACATTAGGTTATTTCTTTCCAATTTTCAAGGGAGGAAATAATGTTGCGTCTATCGTTGGGGCATCACTTTTATTATGGACACTTCATTTTCTAATTTTATTTGGGATCCGTGAAGCTTCTATTATGAATGTTATCGCAACAATAGGGAAGTTAGTTCCAATCGTTTTATTTATTGTTGTAATGGTAACAGCCTTTCGCTGGGACACATTTACACATGATTTTTGGGGAGAAGGAACGATCTCACTTTCCGCTATACTTGGTCAAGTGAAAAATACAATGCTTGTAACACTTTGGGTTTTCATTGGAGTTGAAGGAGCGGTTGTATTATCTGGAAGAGCGAAGAATAGTCGAGATGTTGGTAAGGCAACAGTATTGGGACTTATTTTAGTAATGTCCATTTATATTTTAATTTCTGTCCTGTCAATGGGAGCTATGACAAGAGGCGAACTTTCTGTGTTAGAAACTCCGTCAATGGGACATGTATTAGAGCACGTTGTTGGTCCATGGGGTGCAGTTGCGATTAACATCGGATTAGTTGCTTCACTTGTCGGTACATTAATTGGCTGGTTTTTACTTGTTTCTGAAATTTCTCATGTAGCAGGAAAAGATGGCGTATTTCCGAAAGTCTTTACGAAAACAAATAAAAAGCAAACACCGCACATGGCATTATGGATTTCAAATGGTGTTGCCCAAATTATATTTATCATCGTTTTGTTTTCGGAATCAACATATCAAATTATGTATTTCATTGCATCAACATCAATTTTATTACCATATTTATTATCAGCGTTATTCCAATTTAAATTAGTCATTACAAACGAGCTAAGGGACGCTAAATTCAAAAACGGAGCGTTAGCTTTAATTGCTTCTATTTACTCTGTATGGCTTCTTTATGCAGCTGGTTTAAAGAATTTACTACTCGTTTCAATTGTGTATGGAATTGGAATTATTGTTTACACGTTTGCAAGAAAAGAACAAGGGAACCGTTGCTTTGCAGGTGCAGAGAAATATGTGATGTGGGCAATTATTATTGCGGCTATCACATCACTGTATATGTTATTAACTGGAAATATAAAAATGTAAAAAGTCCTTTTCATTTAAAGGGCTTTTTTCTTCGTTTAGAGAATATTTACTACATAAGATATTCAGGAGGGATGAGAATGGAAGAAAAAGAACAGTTGTCTAGAATAATTGATTTAGCTAGTGAGTTAAGGAAAGTATTAGTGCAAGAATCTTTTTTTAATCATCATCCTGAACTGAGAGGAGTCATTGAAAATTTAGCAAGTTCTGTTGAAAATTTGGCGGAATTACAAACAAGTAAAGATGAAAACGCTGAAGATCGATTACGTTACGTACTTGCGAAAATGAAAATTGCTCATAATGCAATTTTACAAGAGAAAAAAGCATTTCCTTCTCATTAATATAAGTTTTCATTTTGAACCTGGCGGATAATGTCAGGTTTTTTATTTCTAGTTTTTCGTTTCTTTCATACACTAAGAATAGTATGAAAAAAGAAGGTGACTATGGTGAAATTACATAAAGCTCTTCAACCAAGTTTTATAAAACGAATGTACTATATGAGATTTTTAGGGAAATTTACAAAAGCTGAGAAAGAGAAGAGTGGAGAAAATTTCTTTGTACAATGCTTATCGCCAATACCATTCACTTTACAGGAACAATTTGCAAATGAACTATATGTATTTGAAGGGTTATGTAGCAATAAAAAGAATGAAAAAATCTTTTCGGAATTAAAGAAGAGGAAATTAGAAAAGCAACTAGTAATGTTTCGTCTTTATTATGAAAGAGGAAATGTATACGTGGAGTTAATATGTACAGAAGAACCGAAAGAAATAGCAAGTAGCTATAAAATGATTCCGGCACCTAAAGTTACAAATAATAAAAAAAGAGAATCTTTAGAACGAAAACTTAGCAACGGTTATTTATCATTTCTTATGCCAAAATTTCCGAAAGACTTTGAGTCTCCCGAATTATTGTGGCACGATGGAAGACTGTATGGAAACATATCTTTAAAGTCATCAATTAGCTCAATTGCCTATTTTGAACAGAAACGTGAATGTAAATATATAAACTGCAGTGACTGGACGAAGTATGTAGAAATAGCGGTAGAAGATCAATTATATTTTGTAAGTGATCATGTGTATGAGCACTTACAAAAACGAATGCATGAAGAAGGTAAGCTAGTTGAAGTAGAGGATATAAAAGTGCAAAAAGATGAATGGGAATGGGATGAGCGTGAATCGTCTTTTTTACAGTATGTACAAAGCATGGTGCATAATAAAGGGTTATATTTGGATGAAACTGATATTTATAATTTCCATATAAGTGTAAAAACAAATATGTTAACGATTCTTGGTGGTATACCGGGTGTTGGGAAATCGCGTTTTGTGCAAACTTATGCAGAAGCATTAGGGTTACAGTATGGGGAAGAGTTGGTTTGGATTCCAATTTCGCCATCGTATCAAGAACCACATGATTTACTTGGTTACCTTCATCCAAATGGTACTTTTATTGAAAGTGAAACGAAGTTAGTTAGGACGTTAATGAAGGCGAAAGAAAATCCAAATCAACTGTATATAATCGTTTTTGATGAAATGAACATGTCTCATATTGAGCATTGGTTTACTCCGTTTCTATCTGTTCTTGAACTTGAAACAAAAAATCGTATTTTAAACTTGTATGAGGGTGTACAGGACATAGAGAGTTCAATTCCATCAACAATTGAAATTGGAGAAAATATTATATTTGTAGGTACTGTGAATTTTGATGAAACAACGAAAGAGCTCTCTGATCGATTATTAGACCGAACGAACCTAATAACGTTACAGAAAATTCCGTTTTGTGAGATGGGCCTGGAACAGGGGAAAGTCGTATTACATCCACCTTTGAAAGTAACAGCGGGAGAATTTCGGATAAATTGGATGAGAAATAAAGCGATGATTGAAGTATTTTCTGAAGAAGAATTAGAGCTATTAGATAAGTTGCATGTCGTATTGTCATCACATGACGCGTCTAAGGGAATTTCTTTCCGATGTGCAAATGCAATTGCGACTTATTTGCAAAACATACCGTTCCAAAATAACCATACCTATATGATCAGTAGAGAAGAGGGGTTTGATTTACAAATAAAGCAGCGTGTATTGACGAAAATCAGAGGGACCGAAATGATGGTTGGGCCTTTACTTTCTGAAGAAGCAAAAAGGGGGGCGACCTTAGTACCTCTTTTGCAATCTGCACTTGCTAACAGAGTATCTACATTTGAACACTCTTTAGCATATATACGAGAAAAACGTAGAGAACTGGAGTTGTATGGATATGCAAAATGAAGGGCGTTACGAAACAAAAATCGTTGATACGAATGAAACGCTCCCTTTTGTATTAAAGTTAATCATTGGAAATGAGGGGAAAGGAGATTATATTTTATTAAATCGTCTTTGTACATCTACTACAGCATTAGTTCAATGTATTTATAAAGTACAAGAATTAAAACCAATAAGATTGCAGTACAATTATGAAATCCCAATGAATATTACTTTTATATGGAATAAAGTATATGAGGGACAGAAAAATATAAAAGAGGCTCAATATGAAATAAATGAAAAAAAACAAAGAGTATTAATATATGAACATGGGAAAACAGAATTCTTTTATCCATGGCGCTGTGGTCTATACCATTTTGAAGTGCGTATAGAAGATACAACGTATTATGGCGCATTTCAAATCGTACCGAAAAACTTTTTTGATGATCAATTTGAAATGATTCAAGACTATGTGAAGTCAATTTTAAATGAGTTGATTTTGGATAGAGGTTACTATAAAAAGACTTTCTCTGCACTTAGCGATATTGAGGATTCTTCTTATTTAGTGTTACTTAGAAAGTTACCCCAAAAAATGAAAATAATAAAGCCAATTTTTAAGAAAATAGAATCAAGCTCAAAATTTATAAATGAATATAAATGGGAAGGAAAAGAGCGAAAGCCAACAAGAAAAGGAACTATAGTGGCAGAACGAAAACCTTATGCCAAACATTATAATCGTAAGTTTATGGAACAAAAAAATAGTAAGGAAAATGCATTTCTTAAATATAAAGCGATGCAATTTTATCATTATTTAATTGAAGCTAAAAGTTTTTTACGTCAAACAATTGAAATCTTAGAAAGAGAAAAAAAGAAAAAATCAGAAGAGTTTCAAGCTGTAAAAACGATTATACAAACAATTGAGCGTAATGGATCAGTAACCGATAGAGAGAAGCAAAAATATAAAAATATACATTTACTAAAAGAAGCCGATTTACGAAAGAGCTCAATGAAAATACAAGAATATAAAATATTGGCGCATATTGTGCATGAAAATGTACAATACTTTCAAATGTTAATGCACTCTTCGTTTTGGAGGGAAGTTACTGAAACAAGTAATATGAACTTACATGATTTACCGATACCACATCAACAATTACTACATCATTTAGAAGTACTCCCGCAATATACGGATCAATCTCCATCGTTATTATTTGTTTATAAGCCAACGTTTTTAGTGTATGAATATTACGCTTTTTTTATCGTTATTTCAATTTTAGAGCAAATTGGTTTTGAGGCTAGAAACTCCATTCGTGAACAAATACAAGAACATTTTTATGTAGATGGATTACAAGATGGAACGACAGTAGTTTTAGAACGAGATGATATAAAGGTGCATGTCGCATTTAATGACTTAATTGAAACACATCCTCTTATTGCATTAAGTAAAGGTAGTAATTTTTACAATGGTGAGGATACGAAGAAGCCAGATATTCGCTTAGACTGTTATGTAAAAGAAGGTGGGAAATACGTATATAAATCTTCTATTATTATTGAAGTGAAGTATAGTCCAATGTACAATATTTTTCAGCACGTCGGAAATACGAAAGCAACTGAGCAAATGTATAAGTACTGGTCTATAAAGTATGTAGAAGAACAGGATGGAAAGCGAGTCTATTATCGAAGGTCAATTTATGAAGTCATTTGTGTATATCCAGGAAGCCATATGCATAGCAAAAAAATTGAGTCTGGATGCGGTGTTTTCTTGCAGTTATATCCATATAAGACGAAACAAGGGGAAGAGAAATTAGCTGGAAAACATGGGATGGTACAAATTTTTGAAAAATGGTTAAAAAGCATTAAGAAGTAAAAGAAATCCTTTTTCATAAAGGATTTCTTTAGATTAAGAAGAATTATATGCTGTATGGAAAGAAACATAATGTAATTTAGATTTGAAAAGTGATACAAATGTGTTATTAAAAGGAATGTGAGCGCGGGATAAAAGTCGATTAAATTGGAATCTAATTCATTTTGCAGAATATAATAAGTCATAAATATTTTTAGTTGCATACGAAGATTTGTTCTTATATGATAGATAGTGAAAGCGTTATCAAAAAACAGAGCGGCGATGGGAAAGGCGGTTAAATATGTTCCAGCGTGTTCAAACAAAGGAAGAACATTTTGGGTTCGAACAACTATGGGGAGATTTTTGTGAAGAAAGAAACTTAATGTTCGTAGAACGTAATTTAAATCCATCACGATTTTTATTAATAGAAGATGAACATCCTATTGGTACAGTAGAATGTATTAAGTATACGGTACCTGAGCAATCGAATTCTGAGTTTTTCTATCCGTTTTCTAAAAATGATTTAGTAAAAGATTTGAAGAATGTGTATGAAATAGGCAAGTTAAGTATTTCGAAAACGTCTCGTGGGAGAGGACATTTCAAAAGGCTAACAGCTATTTTATTTATACATGCGTTAGAAACAAAAGCTGAATGGTACATTGCAGCAGTAACAAAAAGAATGTATATGTATTTACTTACACTTGGTTTTCCAATTGAACCGATAGATAATCCATTTCAGTTTCATGATACTTTACAAGGTGTACCAGTAAGAATTCATGCTCGAAAAGGGGTTACGCATTTGTATTCTTTAAAAGAATTTCGTGATGTGATTCAAGGGAATGCTCATGCACAGGCATTAATTGCAGAATACAGTAAAAATATTATGTTAACGAAATAAAGCGAAGTGAATATGTATAATAAAGAGAATAATATTTGTATAGGATATAACTCTTCATTAAAAAAGACCCTTATTATTTTAATAAGGGTCTAAAAATTATAATCCAAATATACTAAAAATCATTTTGCGGCGCTTCGGTTTCTTTTCTCGTTCATATGTTGGTTTTGAATCAGGAGTAATATAAATGGGTTCTTCTTTCGTTAGGGCAGCTTCTAACTTTTGAATTCGCTCTAACATTTCCTCCATTTCACGACGGTGTTGTAAAAGTTGGTACGTGACGACATCATTTGCCTTATCTTGCATTTGTTCTTCCATTCGATCAAGTCTTCTCGTAATAGTGTTTAATTGATTAGTTAATTGCTCAAAATCATTCGATGATATGTTTTGAACAATTGTATTAACTTGAGTTTTTAATTCCTCAACCTCATCTGAGGAAGCTTTTTGAGTAGATTGAGAATTTTGAGATTGCTCTATTTGAAATCGATGGTGTTCTAACATTTGATCGACATCCTCTTGTGTGAAAATAAAGTGGCCATATTTGTTTTTCTCTATCGTAAGATTTAATTGTTGCGCGATCCGAACAACAGCCTTTGGGCTAACACCTAATTTCTTTGCGATAAATGGTGTTTTATATTCCAAAATAATCCCTCCTATATATATCCTGTTGAATGATTTCGAGCTATAAAGTAAGTTCCCTTCTAGTGCGACAAAAGAAGTGTGGAATCGGCAAAGAAAGTGTTTTTTCACGAAATTGAGTTAAGAAGAATAGTTCGTTTAAATAAAAATGTCTTATCGTAGCATTTAGAATAATTTGACGAGTGTAAATGAATTAGATTATCATAATGATAAATATCTTTTTTATGTATGCATATAATATATAAAAAGGTGGTTGCTAATGTAGAATTTTGTTAGAGTATTAGAATGCTTACTTCACTTGAATAAAATTAAGTAGGAGGTGGCTTCCTTGCTTACAATGTAAGTAAGGAAAAGTATTTGGACATATATAGTATAAGTATAGTGATTGTTTTAATTGCCTTAACGGCATTTTTCGTTGCAGCAGAATTTGCAATTGTTAAAGTGAGAAGTTCACGAATTGACTATTTAATTGCAGAAGGAAATAATCGTGCAACATCGGTCAAAACAGTCATTACAAACTTAGACGAATATCTATCTGCTTGTCAGCTGGGAATTACTGTTACAGCTTTAGGAATTGGGTGGTTTGGTAAACCTGCGTTAAAGCAAATGTTTGATACGCTTTTTGCAAATTGGAATATCTCTACTCAACTAGCAGACATTTTTGCTGTAATTTTAGTGTTTTTGTTAATTACTTTTTTACATGTTGTAATAGGGGAATTGGCCCCAAAAACATTTGCAATTCAAAAATCTGAACAGGTGAGTTTACTTGTTTCTAAGCCGTTAATTTTCTTTTATCGTATTGCATTCCCATTCATTTGGCTATTAAATGGTTCAGCTCGAATCATTACGAAGCTGCTAGGGCTGAAACCGCCGAAGGGGCATGATGAGGTACATTCAGAAGAAGAATTACGGTTGTTAGTTTCAGAAAGTTATAAAAATGGTGAGATTAATCAATCTGAATATAAATATGTGAATAAAATTTTTGAATTTGATGATCGGATTGCAAAAGAAATAATGGTACCTCGAACTGAAATGAATATTATAAGTAAAGAGATGCCTGCTGAAGAAGCTTTGCAAAAAATGTCTCGTGAAAAATATACAAGGTATCCAGTTGTTGATGGAGACAAAGACCATGTAATAGGTTTTGTGAATTTTAAAGATATTTTTACTGAATTTGTACAACATAAAGCTGCTAATAAGAAGACAGTAGAGCAATATATGAGACCAATTATTTTAGTTATCGATTCTATTCCAATTCATGATTTGTTTTTAAAAATGCAAAAAGAAAGAACACATATTGCTATATTGATAGATGAATATGGTGGAACATCTGGACTTGTTACTGTTGAAGATATTCTGGAAGAAATTGTTGGAGATATTCAGGATGAGTTTGATACGGATGAGCAGCCAGAAATTCAAAAGGTTAGTGAAACGAAGACGATACTAGAGGGAAAAGTACTTGTTAGTGAAGTGAATACGTTATTTGGTTTAGGGATTGATGATGATGGTGTTGATACAATCGGTGGTTGGATTTTAACGAAGAATATAGAGATTGCTGAAGAAGATTCCATTGAAATTGAAAATTATAAGTTTTGTGTGAAAGAATTAGATGGACGATATATAAAAAGATTAGAAGTTACAAAGATAGTAGAATCGATTGTTATTTTAGAAGATGAAAAACAAATTTCGTTACAAGAGCAAATTAGCTCGTAAACTCTGCTATATAGCAGAGTTTTTTTGAGCATAATGTTTTTTGAGGGATAGGGGCTATGATACAATGAAATAAGTCAGTTCTTTCACTAGGTGAAATATTATTGTATACATATATTTGGAAGGAGAAGAAGTATGAAAAAGCATTTATATATAAATGGACATTGGAAAACTGTAAACACGTATAAACCATTATACGCACCATATTCTGAAGAAACATTAGCGGAAATTGCACAAGGAACGGAAGAAGATGTAAAAGAGGCTGTTACTGCTGCAAAAAATGCAATGACAAAAATGAATAAATTATCTGCATATGATCGTGCGACTATTTTAGAGAAAGTTGCACAAAAAATGGATGAAAGAAGAGAAGAATTTGCAGAGATTATTGCAAAAGAAGCTGCCAAACCAATACGTGCTGCAAGGGGAGAAGTAGATCGTACTGTTCAAACGTACAAATTTGCAGCTGAAGAAGCGAAGCGTATATATGGTGAAACATTGCCATTAGACGCCGCACCTGGTGCGAATGGGCGTATTGCATATACAATCCGAAAGCCGATTGGGGTTATAGGGGCTATTACACCATTTAATTTCCCATTAAATTTAGTAGCGCATAAAGTTGGACCAGCAATTGCTGCCGGAAATACAGTTGTATTAAAGCCAGCTGATCAAACGCCATTATCATCTTATGCATTAGTTGAGTTATTTAAAGAGGCAGGATTGCCAAATGGAGCTTTAAATATCATTTCTGGCCCTGGCTCCACGGTTGGTGAGGCAATCGTCAAAAATGATTATGTTGCTTCTATTACTTTTACCGGAAGTCCAAAAGTTGGAATCGGAATAAAACAAAAGGCTGGGCTAAAACGAGTTACGTTAGAACTAGGCTCAAATGCTGCTGTTATTATTGATGAAGATGTAGAGTTAACAGATGAAATAATTGAACGTGTAAAATGGGGAGCATTTGTTAATAATGGGCAAGTTTGTATTTCCGTACAACGTGTTTTTGTACATGAAACGAAAATACATGAATTTCTTTCGAAGCTAAAGAAAGCGATGGAATCAGTTGTTGTTGGTGATCCACTGCTTGAGGAAACGGATGTATCAGCTTTAATTTCAAAAAAAGATGTAGAGCGAATTGATATGTGGGTTCAAGAAGCAATTAAGGAAGGAGCAACTGTTTTATGCGGTGGTAAAAAGCAGGATGCAAGAATTTTTGAACCGACTGTATTAACAAATGTTCCAGATCATGTATCTGTGCAGTGCCAAGAAGTATTCGGTCCACTCATGACAGTAAATACATTTAAAGAATTTGATGAAGCGATTGAGCAAGTAAATAATTCGCGTTACGGCTTACAGGCAGGGGTATTTACAAATAATTTATTTAAAGCAATGCGTGCAATTGATGAGCTAGAGGTTGGTGGTGTCATGATTAATGATATTCCAACGTTCAGAGTAGATCATATGCCTTATGGTGGCGTGAAAGAAAGTGGCACGGGGCGCGAAGGAATTAAATATGCAATAGAAGAAATGACAGAAATGAAATTAGTATGTATTAAAAAATAAAGTAGAAAAACTTAAAACTTGCGCTAAAAAACGAGTAGGAAATGTTTACGATTCCATACTCGTTTTTTACGCTTCTAGTAACTATTTAATTAAGTGTAACTTTTACTTCATTTCTTGTTTGAAAATAGTATCTTCTACATAAATTTGTTCTTTATCTACAGCAGTAGCATGAGTTAATACTAAACCGATTGGTGTTTTTGTATCTTTATTTTGAACAATTGTAAAAGGAACATTTTTTTCGTTTGCTAATTTAATGTATTTTGATAAATGTGGGTAAGCAATGCCACCATTTAGGAGGAGTTGTAATGATTGAGAAGAGCGCATGCTACCCGCCACTTCAGAGTATACATTACTTTGCATTACTTGACCGATCGTTAAAGCGATTTCCACACGCTCACGTAATGTAGTTAAATACATATTACGTTCTTCTGGTTTGTTTTGCTTTTGGCCGTAAATGCCTTCTTGGAGATAATCTTCCACATTTTTATTTACCATATTTTTCACACCTTTCATTTTCTATTGTACGCAAGAATTAAAAATGATGCAAAAAAAAGTCGTTTTGACTAAGGAAATAATGAAAATATGTGAAGGAAAAAGGGGATTTACATACAATTAGTTAAATAAGAAAGAAAAAAATAATTTTATCAACAGAAATTAACAAAATGTGACAAAAATCTATTAACGAATCTTATTTTTTGTGTTAATATTCAAAATATAAAGGGTATTCGTCGTATGGAAATGGAGGGAATGGAGGTTTTTCCAATCGATAAGGATATTAAAGAAATATTTTGTTCACACTTGAAAAACAATAGGCACCAATTCGTAGAGAACTGGAAAAACAAAATGATAATTTCCGAAAAAGATCCATTTAAACTAGAAGTAGTTCAAAATGGAGAGGATTTACTAGAGTTAATTATCGAACTTACTATGGAAGATAAAGATATAAATTATCTTCAACCGTTATGCGAGAAAATTGCTATTGAACGTGCTGGAGCAGATGCGAATATTGGAGATTTTGTTTATAACGCAAACGTGGGAAGAAATGAACTTTTCGAAGCGATGTGTGAATTAGATGTTAGTGCTCGTGAATTGAAACCAATTATGGCAAAAATACATACTTGTTTTGACAAATTAATTTATTATACCGTTTTAAAATACTCGGAAATTATATCGAAGAATTTAGAGGAAAAACAGCAATATATTAACGAAACACATAAAGAAAGACTGACGATTTTAGGACAAATGTCAGCTAGTTTTGTACATGAATTTCGTAATCCGCTTACTTCCATTATGGGGTTTGTCAAATTATTAAAGGCAGATCATCCGAGTTTATCGTATTTAGATATTATTTCGCATGAATTAGACCAATTAAATTTTCGTATTTCGCAATTTTTACTCGTATCGAAAAAAGAAATGTGGAATGAATCGGAACGGTTTTGGCTTAATGACTTGTTTCAAGACATTATACAATTCTTATATCCGAGTTTGGTCAATGCGAATGTTTTGATTGAAAAGAACTTACCGTATCCAATTCCGCTTGTTGGTTATCGAAGTGAAGTGAGACAAGTATTTTTAAACATATTAATGAATTCAATTGATGCTCTTGAATCAATGAAAGAAGAACGAAAAATTATCATCGATGTATTTGAAGAAGATCAAGCTATTCGAATTGTGATAAAAAATAATGGACCAATGATTCCAGCTGAAAATGTAGAAACGATTTTTGAACCATTTGTAACTACTAAAAAGTTAGGAACTGGTATTGGATTATTTGTATGTAAACAAATTGTGGAAAAACATAATGGGTCCATTATGTGTCGATCAGATAACGATTGGACAGAATTTCAAATTGCATTTCAAAAATAAACAGTCTACACCAAATGAATGGTGTAGACTGTTTTAATTTGTGAGTATGACGGCTTCTAATTTAGGATCTTTAGTTGAATAACCTACTATTGAAATTGTATAAATAACATTTGGTTCAACATTGAATTTCGGTATAGTCAGTAAAACGTTTTTATTATCTGCGAGTGAAATTTCAATATCTGCTGTACCAGGGCTAACTTGCAAAAAATCTGTTATTTGTTTAAAGAGTACATTTTCAAATAAATGATCCCCATCTTTTAAATCTACATTTACAACAGGGGTATCTGGAGAGAAATGTGCAAAGCGTATTTTGGCTTGACCAGCTGGTAAATGTGTATTATCAAGTATAGGTTGTAATTGTAGGTGATTGTCACTATTTATTGCAGCAAGAGTATAAGTATGATTTCCCATTATTGGTACCAGCGCTGAAAAGATTGGAGTTTCATTTCCGACAGGAACAATATCTATACGGTATTTACCTTGTACTAATGATAAATAAGGGCTGAATTGCTTAAATGAAATATTTTTAATAACTTTTTGTCCGTTTACTAAAATGTCAACAGCCGGTATATTTGGATTGGCATGAAAAATTCTTATATGTGAAGGTAAAGCAGCTTCTTGTGAATCTCTTGTTTCATACGCCTGTACAAGTTTTGATAGTGCATCGTAATATTTCATATATAATTCTATATATTTTTTAGGATTACGAAACTGATAGTAACGTGCGAGCTGTTCGTATTGTGTAACTTCTTGTCCATATTTTTCGATTTCAGATTGAGACATGAACATTCCTCCTTTGTCATCATTAAAACTATATGCGAAGCAAGAAAGCGGTTATGCGAAAAAAATGATTTTATAGAGGGGAAATTAAAAATTGACAACAAATATGTTGTCATAAAGAGGTGCTGGTGCTTATGAGTATTTCGCAGAGTAAAGCAGTACATATGACTGTATGAAAGTAAAATAAATGCCAAATTGTAAGTGCATTTCAATTAACATATAGAATACATGTCCAAAAATCGCTAGAAAACTAGGGATTTTTTTAATTATAGGCAAATACACATACAAAGTGATAATTGTCCTACATAAATTATAAAGGAAAGATAATTTAAATCTGAGAAAAGGAGTGCCACTTCGGGATAGGGATATCCCGATAGTAATTGTGAATGAAGTTATGAAAAGATTTTGTGTTATAGGCTGTAGGATGAATTTGTAAACTTCATTTTTCTATTTATTTTAGCAATTGACAGTATTAACCCATAAGAGAGCGTCATGACGAACTGATTAGTGTGGTTAATCGGTTCTTTTTTTATAGTTTAAAAATGAAAAGTTTACATAATAAATAGGAATTTGAATTGATTAGTAAGGTGGGGTGTCGAAATTTGTTTTAAAATATGCAATTTAAAGTAGGATAATAGGAAGGAGTTTAACGGGAGTTCCGTCGAAGTGTACAGAATGTCGGCATTTAAGGACAGCTGACATTATGCTATAAAAACATTTGGTGATGTAGTCATTTCATATAAAAGGGAGGGTTATTTGGGCGTATAGAAAAGGATTGGTCTTCGTTTAGAGCTCTGAATTTTCTGTTTTATAAATATTTTTAAGCACTCATTTGTATATTTTATAATAGTTTTTTGATAAATTCACTGCTTTTGCAGAGGATTCTTTTTTATGAAAGAAACGTCAATTTTCTTCATATATATATACAAATTGGAGAAATGGGGGAGCGCTATGCGCGATTACTTAATTAAACCACTTGTTGGTCAGCCGTATCCAATGATTTCACATGGAAAAGGTGTTTATTTGTATGATCAAAATGGCAATAAATATTTTGATGGTTCGTCAGGAGCAATTACGGCAGGTATTGGGCATGGCGTAAAGGAGATTGCAGACGTTATTAAAAAGCAAGCTGAGGAGATTGCTTTCGTTTATAGATCACAGTTTACGAGTGAACCAGCTGAAAAATTAGCGAAGAAGTTAAGTGATTTAAGTGTAGGAGATTTGAACTGGAGTTTTTTTGTAAATAGTGGTACGGAAGCGAATGAAACAGCTATGAAAATTGCAATTCAGCATTTTCAAGAGCGAGGTATTCAAGGGAAACATAAAATTTTATCAAGATGGATGAGTTATCACGGCATTACGATGGGTGCTTTATCGATGTCTGGTCACCCACTACGTAGACAACGTTTTGTATCTATTTTGGAAGACTATCCGACTATACCAGCTCCATATTGTTTCAGATGTCCTGTTCAAAAGGTATATCCAACTTGTCAGCTGGCATGTGCGACTGAACTAGAAAGATCAATTGAAAGAATTGGTGCAGAGCATATTGCTGCTTTTATTGCTGAGCCGATTATCGGAGCAGCTGGAGGCGCGGTTGTTCCGCCGAAGGACTATTATAAAGTCATTAAAGATATTTGTAATCATTACGATATTTTATTTATTGCGGATGAAGTAATGACTGGGCTTGGTCGTACTGGAGCGTGGTTTGCGATGGAGCATTGGGGTGTAGAGCCGGATATTATGACACTTGGTAAAGGGTTAGGAGCGGGATATACACCGATGGCAGCGACAGTTGTAAGTGATCGTGTTATGGAACCAATATTACGTGGATCACGTTCAGTAATGAGCGGTCATACGTTAAGTGCAAATCCCTTGTCTGCAGCAACGGCTTTAGCTGTTATTGAATATATGGAGAAACATAATCTCCCTGAAAAAACAGCAGAAAAGGGAGAGTATTTAATAAAAGGCTTACAGAAAGTTCAGCAACAATCGACAATCATTGCTGATGTGCGCGGAAAAGGGTTGCTAATCGGAGTAGAATTGCAACCGTTTACAAAAGCGTCAGAGCTTATTTCAGTTGCAGCTAAAAATGGGCTACTTTTATACCAAGCCGTTTCAGGGCAAGCAGGAAAAGAAGATAGTGCACTGCTTGTAGCACCGCCAATGACAACTACATATTCCGAGTTAGATGAATTACTTTCAATTTTCTCTAAAAGTGTGGAAGAGATGATGCAAAAAGGAGGGCATAGTATCGCATGACAACTATTACAAATACATTCGGTAAATTAAAAGAAATTGAGGAAGTAATTTCTTTGTTCCATGATGATATGACATTAATGTTTGGGGGATTTGGAGGGATTGGATCCCCTCCATCTTTAATACAGGCAATTTTAGAAAAAGGCATTACAAATTTAAATTTGGTTGGAAATGACACTGGATTTCCTGATGTAGGTATCGGTCGTCTTGTTACAAATGAAAGAGTTAAATCACTAATTACTTCTCACATTGGCTCCAATCCAAATGCAGGAAGGCAACTAAACGAGGGAAGATTACAAATTGAGTTTTCTCCGCAGGGAACATTAGCAGAGCGCATTCGCGCTGGTGGCGTTGGTCTTGGTGGTGTTTTAGTTGATGTTGGTGTTGATACGATTGTGGAAGAGGGAAAACGAACAGTTGAAATGGATGGTAAGACCTACTTAGTTGAAACAGCGTTAACTGCTGAAGTTTCAATTGTATATGCGAAAAAGGCAGATCCGTTTGGTAACCTTGTATTTGACAAAAGTGCACGAAATATGAATCCTCACGTAGCTATGGCTGGGGATATAACAATTGTAGAAGCAGAAGAAATAGTTCCGCTTGGAAGTTTAGATCCAGAGGAAATTGTCGTTCCAGGTGTTTTCGTAAATTATATTGTACCGTCGGAAGGAGTGAACTGGAAATGGGTATGGGCGTAGAAGTGAGGGATAAGATTGCTAGGCGAGCGGCGAAAGAAATACAAAATGGCATGATTGTAAATTTAGGTATTGGCATACCATCGCTTGTACCAAATCATTTGCCTGACGATATAAATGTTATGTTTCATGCGGAAAATGGAATCGTCGGCATGGGACCAACGCCAAGTAAAGGGAATGAAGACGAAAATTTGTGTAACGCAGCAGGTTTACCAACTTCTCTTATAACAGGAGCGAGTTATTTCGATAGTTGCACAGCGTTTGGTATGATTCGAAAAGGTTTGCTAGACATAACGATTCTTGGTTCATTACAAGTAAGTGAAAATGGTGACTTAGCAAACTGGATTGTACCTGGAAAACGTGTTCCAGGTATTGGTGGAGCAATGGATTTAGCACAAAAAGCGAAGCGGGTCGTTGTTGTGATGAATCATGTTGATAAGTACGGAAATGCAAAAATTGTTTCAGAGTGTACATTGCCATTAACTTCAAAGAAATGTGTAGATTTAATTATTACTGATATGGCAGTCATGGAGGTAACTCCGAGTGGACTTATATTACTAGAATTAATGAGCCCATACACAGTAGAAGATGTAAAACGACATACAGAAGCTGATTTTCAAATTAGTTCTAACTTACTAGTAATTGAATGAAGGGAGATGTAATATATGGAGCAATTAAAAAAGCAAGTTTGTGATTATATTGAGAGCCATGAAGAGGAAAGTGTGAAATTTTTAAAACGATTAATTCAAGAAAAGAGCGTATCTGGTGATGAAAGCGGAGCGCAGGCAATTGTGATTGAAAAATTACGTGAATTAGGTTTAGACCTTGATATATGGGAGCCTTCTTTTTCTAAAATGAAAGATCATCCTTATTTTGTATCACCCCGTACAAGTTTTTCAGATAGCCCAAATATTGTAGCAACTTTAAAAGGAAGTGGCGACGGGAAATCTATGATATTAAATGGGCATATTGATGTAGTTCCAGAAGGGGATGTGAATCAGTGGGAACATCATCCTTATAGCGGTGAGAAAATAGGAAATCGTATATATGGCCGTGGAACGACGGATATGAAAGGCGGAAATGTCGCACTTATGCTTGCGATGGAAGCGATTATTGAATCTAACATTGAATTAAAAGGAGACATCTATTTTCAAAGTGTAATAGAAGAGGAAAGTGGCGGAGCTGGGACATTAGCAACTATATTACGAGGATATAAGGCAGATGGTGTCATTATTCCAGAGCCTACTAATATGAAGTTTTTCCCGAAACAACAAGGTTCCATGTGGTTTCGTCTACGTGTAAAAGGGAAAGCTGCACACGGTGGAACGCGCTATGAAGGGGTTAGTGCAATTGAAAAAAGTATGTTTGTTATAGAACATGTAAGAAAGCTAGAGGAGAAAAGAAATAGTCGAATTACAGATCCGTTATTTAAAGGAATTCCGATTCCGATTCCAATTAACATTGGGAAAATTGAAGGAGGGAGTTGGCCAAGTTCTGTTCCCGATGAATTAATTTTAGAAGGAAGATGCGGTGTTGCGCCGAATGAGACTATAGAGGCGGCAAAAGAAGAGTTTGAGAATTGGATTGCTGAATTAAATGATGTGGACAATTGGTTTGTTGAAAATCCAGTAGAAGTAGAATGGTTTGGAGCGAGATGGGTTCCTGGTGAACTAGAAGAGAATCATGAACTCATTACGACACTTCATCACAACTTTGTTGAAATCGAAGGGAACGAACCAATTATTGAAGCATCTCCGTGGGGGACTGATGGAGGTTTATTTACACAAATTGCAAACGTACCAACAATAGTATTTGGTCCAGGAGAGACGAAAGTAGCACACTATCCAAACGAATATATAGAAGTTGATAAAATGATAGCTGCCGCAAAAATTATTGCATGTACATTACTAGATTGGTGTGAGGTGAAAAAATGAAATACTATGAATCTTTTAGAGAACAGACGAATTGTTATACAGTAGAAGGCGTTTTAGATTATTTTAATAAACGTATCCGGGTAGATCACTATACAGGAAATGTTGAAAGTATTATACAGACAATTGACGAACTAGCAGAGAAACATTCTTTCACTAAATGCATTATTAAAGGAAAGGGAGAGCATGTTTCAACATGGCTCTCTTTCGGTTTTTTGTTGGAAGCAACGATACCTCATTATTTTCAAGGACACGATGCATACTTTTTCGTGAAATATAATAATGATGAAAGACGAAATAGTATGCATTGGACTGAGGAAGATACTATATTAAGCGGTGTAAAAGCAAAAGAAATAAAAGAAAAAGTAGTTCCAGAGGAATTTTTGCTGAGAAAAGCGACTGAAGAAGATGCAGAAGAATTAGCAATTGTATTCGGAAAAGTGTTTGAAGTGTATCCGACACCTTTAAATGAAGCGAGTTATGTATTACAGACGATGAAAGAAGACGATACAATTTACTACGTATATGAATTTGAGGGGAAAATTATTAGTACAGCATCTGCAGAAATGAACATAAAGGAAGGGAATGCAGAATTAACAAATTGTGCTACTTTACCTGAATATCGTAAACATGGATTTATGAAAAGTTTACTAATTAAATTAGAGGAAGAACTTCGAGAAAGATCTATTTTCTGCTCCTATACAATTGCTCGATCGCTTTCTTTCGGAATGAATGCTGCCTTTCATCAGTTAGGCTATACGTATACAGGAAGACTGGCGAATAATTGTTACATTTTCGATAAGTTGGAAGATATGAATATATGGGTGAAAAATCTATCTAGCTATTCGAAAGCAGTAAAAATTTCGCCTCAAAATTTGGCTGTAAAGCAAAACAGTTAGGTGGAGCTGGGTGTTCGAAAAGCCGTACTAATTAGAGTCTCGAGTTATCTAATGAAAATATAAAATTGATCAAAATTATAGAACGGAATCGTCATGCTTACAATCGCACATAGGTATGCCGAAAATTCGGCATGTAATTGCTGAATTTTCGGCAAGAGGGGGGATGACATTGCTAGCAGTTTCGACACAAGAAGTCATTGAAGCGATTTTGGGCAGTATTGATGAGGCTATACACGCTGTAGATGAGAATGGAATTACAATATTTTATAATTCTGTAGCTGCAAAACACGATGGATCGAAGATTGAAAAAGTGTTAGGGAAACATCTGTTAGAAGCGTTCCCGTCTTTATCAAGGGAAACGAGTACATTGATGAAAGTACTAGATACAAAAAAACCTATCGTACATCAAGTACAGCATTATCAAAATTTAAATGGTGAAGATGTTTGTACAGTAAATACGACATTACCTATTTTTATAGATGGGAATATTGCTGGGGCTGTTGAAATTGCAAAGGATTACTCTACAATTCAAAAACTTACTGACACAATTGTTGATTTACAGTCGAAAATAAAGCGATCATCTAGAAAAAAAGTGATTAAAAAGCACGCTGCATTTGAGACGATAGTGACAAATGATACGCGGTTTAAACAGACGAAAGAGTTAGCACAAAAAGTAGCACCAACAGACGCGAATGTTTTAATATATGGTGAAACAGGAACAGGAAAAGAACTGTTCGTACAAGCAATTCATGAAGCTTCTAAAAGAAAAAATAAGCCATTTATTGCACAAAACTGTGCAGCTTTACCAGAGTCGCTACTAGAAAGTTTATTGTTTGGAACGACAAAAGGAAGCTATACAGGAGCGATTGAAAGAGCTGGGCTATTTGAACTGGTTGATGGTGGTACATTATTTTTAGATGAACTGAATTCAATGCCTCTTGATTTGCAGGCAAAAATGTTACGAGTGTTAGAAGATGGAGTCATTAGAAGAATTGGTGATAATAAGACGAGAAAAGTAGATGTTCGTGTTATTACCGCGATGAACCAGCCTCCAGAAATATGTTTACGAGAGAATAAAATTCGCACGGATTTATATTATCGCTTAAACGTATTTTCATTATATATCCCACCGCTTCGTGAAAGAACTGAGGATGTACTATTATTAGCATCTTATTTTTTGAAAGAATATAATAAAAGTTATAAAAAAGGTGTACTTCAAATTGATGAGGAAGCGAAAGATAGACTGCAAGCTTATCAGTGGCCTGGAAATGTCCGGGAGTTAAAACATACGATTGAACATGCTGTTATTATTGCAGAAGGAAATACATTAACAGCCAATTGTTTACCACGTATATTTCGGAAAGAGACGTTTTCGAAGAAGAAGGGTATAATGCCACTTAGAGAAGCACTTCATCAAACAGAAAAAGAATTGATAGATCAAGCGTTGATTGAAACGGAAGGGAATATATTACAAGCCGCAAAAATGTTGGGTATCCCTCGTCAAACGCTTCAATATAAACTGAGCAAGTACGACAAAACCGCCGAATAATCGGCGGTTTTTATGTGTTTGCACGAATAAAAGAGCGTTTACATATATAAATAGTAATGAATATGATGTTAAGTATTGATTTCATACAACGCTTAAAAATATTTTTTCGCTTATGTAATAGGGTTCTCCGCACAATTACTTATCAACAATGTAAAGTTGGCATAACTATTGCTTATATAAAGAATGAGCGTATAAAAAGGGGGAATAGCAATGTTACATGATGTATACAAACCAAATCGTCACTGGAAGGATATCGAATTATGGAAAGATGTTACTGAAGAGCAATGGAATGATTGGGTTTGGCAATTAACGAATACGATCAAAACGTTAGATGACTTAAGAAAAGTGATTAACTTAACACCTGAAGAAGAAGAGGGCGTTAAAATTTCAACGAAAACGATCCCGTTAAACATTACACCATACTATGCTTGGCTAATGAATCCTGATGATCCACGCTGTCCGATTCGGATGCAATCAGTACCGATTTCGGAAGAGTTATATAAAACAAAATATGATTTAGAAGATCCACTTCACGAAGATGAAGATTCACCAGTTCCAGGGCTAACACATCGTTATCCAGACCGTGTACTATTCCTAGTAACAAATCAATGTTCTATGTATTGTCGTTACTGTACACGCCGTCGTTTTAGTGGACAAATTGGAATGGGTGTACCGAAGAAACAATTAGATGATGCAATTACTTATATTCGTGAAACGCCACAAGTACGAGATGTATTAATCTCAGGTGGTGACGGACTTCTAATTAACGATAAAATTTTAGAATATGTATTAAAAAATTTAAGAGAGATTCCGCATGTTGAGATTATTCGTATCGGAACGAGAGCACCAGTAGTATTCCCACAACGTATTACAGAAAATTTATGTAACATTATTAAAAAATACCATCCAGTATGGTTAAATACACATTTCAATACATCTATTGAAATTACTGAAGAATCGAAAAAGGCATGTGAAATGTTAGCGAATGCTGGTGTTCCAGTCGGAAACCAAGCAGTAATTTTAGCTGGTATTAACGACAGCGTTCCAATTATGAAAAAACTTATGCATGACTTAGTAAAAATCCGTGTACGTCCATACTACATTTATCAATGTGACTTATCTGAAGGTATCGGTCACTTCCGTGCACCAGTATCTAAAGGTCTTGAGATTATTGAAGGTTTACGTGGACACACATCTGGTTATGCTGTTCCGACATTCGTTGTTGATGCGCCAGGTGGAGGCGGTAAAATTGCACTTCAACCAAACTATTTAATCTCACAAAGTGCAGATAAAGTTGTACTTCGTAACTTTGAAGGTGTTATTACGACGTATCCAGAGCCAGAGAGCTATATTCCAGGAAGAGCGGAAGGATACTTTAAAGAGATTTATCCGAACTACGAAGAAAAACGTTCAGATGTTGGTATCGCAGGTCTTATGAGCGATAAGAAATTTAACCTCGTTCCAGACGACTTACAGCGTATGAACCGTCGTAAAGACTACGAAGATAATGATACTCATGCATCTTTAAAAGATAAACGTGATAAGCGCGATCAATTAAAAGATAAAAAATATCAAGCACAAATGGCTAAATTAGAAGAAAACGACAAAAAAACTGAGGGTGATGCAGTATGAATTGTATGTGGTGTGACAGTACAGAAGCGAAAGAAAGCTTGAATACTGTATATTGGGAATTACCAGATGGTACGAAAGCCATTGAAATCCAAGAGACACCATGTATTTCTTGTTCCTCGTGCGGGATGGACTATCAATCAGACCATACAGTAAAAGAAATTGAAGATCAATTATTCTTAATTTACACGAAAGATTTACCAAAACAACTAACATATGAAGAATTAATGGGAAGACCACGTCTATTAAAAAGAAATTATTTCGATTTTTAACCAGCTTTTATGCTGGTTTTTTTCTTTTTTGCCTTGTATAATGTACCCAAGTTAGAAAGGTAGGGAATATTTTTGAAAAAGACATTTTACCATTATATGATGAAGCATCGTGCAGCTTTATTTAGAAATGAAATTTCAGATTTAGCAGAGGCGATGTATGATGATTTAAGTTTTCCGAAGCAATCTGAAGACTATGATGAAATTAGTTCATACTTAGAGTTGAGCGGAATGCTAGAAAGTATGTCTATATTTGATGAAGCCTGGGATTTATACATACAAGATAGATAAAAACTATTTGAAAACATACAGAATACATTACTTTATTTAAAGTGAAGTATTCTGTATGTTTTTTATTATGAAATTTGTTGATTTGAAGCTAGTCTAGTTACTAGCTTTTTTTTTGAGTGTAATGTAAATTTTATAAGATTATATTTTTTATTGAAAAAATTTATGAATATAAGCTTCTGTGATAAGCGTTTTTATGTAGGTTGCATATACTGATATCAAAATCACGACGTCAAAAAAAGGAGAGATAGAGATGGCAAGAAAAAAACAACCTAAATACAACGTAGGGGACATAGTCGTGATTACGCTATATGGAACCGTTGGGAAAATCACAAATATGAAGGTTTTAGATGGAGTTTATGTATACGAAGTCAATAATCACGATGGGTTTTACGTAGAGCAAACATTGCAGCACGTTACAGAGCAAGATATGAAAAAGGGCGATACGGAGTGGATTGAATTAAATTATAATTTTACGTTTGGTGATCTTGTGCAAGTAACTGGATATGATAAAGATGTTTTCCGTATTGTTGGTTTTCGTACAGAAGTATGGAGATATAAGAATGACGCATGGGAAGATACAATTTATGAATTGTCACGGATTACGGATGGTGAATGGTTAGAAGCGGATGAATCAGATTTAACGTTACTCGCCAATGCTCAAACGGCAAATGCAATTTTGAAGAAAATGAAACAAGATAAAGCAGGTATGAATAAATTAGATTTAGGGAAGTTAAAGTCAATTAACAACTCGAAAAAAGTGAGTGTTAAGACGAATCGTCAAGAAATCATTGATGGATTACTTGATATTTATAACGATTATCAATTATTGTTCGATACATTTAAAGATGAAGAATATAAAATTGTAATGGATGTTGTTCATAATTATTTAGTTAAATTGACAGAGAAAAAATAGTTAACTAGAAAGAGAGAATAAATTGAACAACAACATATGCAGTATAAGGTATGCCTACAACTATTAAAAAAATAAAAAGCCACTTTATAAGAGAGTCTGCCCATTGATCTTCATGCATGAACTCTTCTTTTGTTTGTCCTACTTCATATTGATTTTCCATTATTATTTCCCCCTTTGAATAGCTTGTACTACAATCGTATGTATCTCGTCCAAAGGTTATGACCTATAAAAAAATAAAATCTATTTTTCTAATCTCATATACATAATTTTGAGATTTTTTCATAAAACAGAAATAAAGGAGTGATGCTCATGAAGGAAATTGAAGTCGTGATTGATACGGAAGAGATTGCGGAGTTTTTTTATGAGCAACTAATTGAAAGAGGGTACGTCCCAAAACGAGAAGAAATTGAAGATCTCGCAGATATTACATTTGAGTATTTATTAGAGAAATGCATGATTGATGAAGTTTTTGATGAAGAGGATGAATGAAAGTAACGACGGGCATAACCCGTCGTTTTTTACTCTTTACAAACCTGTCACAAATATAGTCAATAATTATTGGTATAATGAAAAGGAAATTTTACTCAAGAGGTGAAGGAATGTTCAAAAAAATTATTGATTCTTTATTAGGAAAGAAAAAATATCGTTCGTATTCAAGTAGTGATTATCGTCGTAGAGGGCGCTCGTATTCAAGTAGCGATTATAAACGACGTTCATCTGGTTATGGACATCAACATTATAAAAGAAAACGTAAAAGCCGTAGCTTCTTTTCAAGCAGCTGATGAAATGGCGTCGTGTACTAGCATTATTTGATAGACCACTGCGAAAAAATACAATTGTTGCAGAGCGTTATAAAATTGAATCAGTAATTGGAATGGGCAGTTATGGGGTTACATATGTCGTTAATGATTTACAAATAAATAGATATAAAGTCTTAAAACAATTAAGACAAAGTAAACAAAGATATGAGTCTGGTAGAAGATCATTTGAACAAGAGAAAATGATTTTACAAACATTAAATCATCATGCAATTCCTAGTCTATATGATCATTTCCTATGGGAGAAAAAGAGCTTCTTTGTGATGGAGTACATGCCTGGTAAAAATTTTGAAGATTATATTTTCATAGATGGGTATGTATATACAGAACGTGAAGTTTTTGAGATTTTATATGAAATATTAGAAATTGTATCGGTGTTTCATAGTGAAGGCATTATTCATCGAGATTTACGCATTCCAAACATACTAATGAAAGAAAATCAAATTAGTATTATTGATTTTGGATTGGCTAAATGGAAAGGTGAGGATGATGAGCGAGCTACAACTTACGAAGGTGAACAAGCTTTGATGCGAGAAGTTCACTTTCGTAGCGACTTTTATGCGCTCGGTCATTTCTCATTATTTTTATTATATGCAGGATATGAATCTAATGAAAAACAGGAAAAACCATGGTACGAAGAATTAACTTTGGAACATTATACTCGCGAAATGCTTATGCGAATGTTACAAATAAAAACGCCGTACTATGAGAATGTACAAGATTTAAAACAAGATGTAGCTTCTGCTTTAGAAAGGATGGAGACTCCATGTTTCAAAAGTTTTTAGCAAGCGTTGGTATTGGAAGGGCAAAGGTAGATACTGTTCTTGAAAAAGATGAGTATATTGTTGGGGAAGAAATAGTTGGAAAAGTTCATATAACTGGAGGTTCAGTTAGCCAACAAATTGAAAGCATTTACTTAACATTATCAACGTCGTATGTACGAGAAGTGGATGATAAGAAAGTAACAGCAACATATGATTTAGAGCGAGTACGCTTAACAGAACCGTTTTCTGTAGAACCGAATGAAAAAGTTGACATTCCATTTTCTTTTCCAATGCCAATTGAAGCACCACTTACACTTGGTATGAAAACGGTTTGGATTCATACAGGTCTTGATATTAAACGTAGTATAGACCCAAGTGACCGCGACTACGTTCAAGTGTTACCCAATGCATTATTAAGTAGTGTTTTAGATAGTGTAAATGAATTAGGGTTTAAAGCACGTCATATAGAATGTGAAGAATTACCGCATCGATTACGTAAGCAAGTTCCATTCGCACAAGAATTTGAGTTTACTCCGGTTTCTGGAGAGTACTATGGGAAATTAGATGAATTAGAATTATTAATCTTGCCACGTGCATACGACCGATTAGAAATAATTATGGAAGTAGATAGAAAATCACGTGGATTAGCTGGTTTATTCGCTGAGGCACTTGATCTTGATGAGAAGGTGATTCGTTTTACCGTAACAAGAGAAGATATCCCTGAGATGAAGCAAAAAATTAATAATTATATTTTTTAATAAACTATGCATAAAAAAGAAATGGAGAGGAAAACTAAAACAACCGCTCCATTTTTTTGCATAGTGAGGTTATGTATGTGAAACGATATCGACATTTATACTTGCTAAGTTTTACGTTACTCATTTGTTTTGTCGTATTATCACTTTCGTATCATACCGCTTGTATTGAGAACTTTGACAATATAGTCGCACATTTTATTCAAAGCTTTCGAAACGATTATTTGACGACCTATTTTACTTGGGTGTCTTTTATCGGTTCCAAAAGAATATATTTTCCATTACTCATTATTCTTGTAATGTATTTTCTCGTTAGAAAAAAGTTGCTTAGTGCGTTGCTTCTAACAATTAATTACTACGGATCTCGTTATTTAAACAGTATGCTTAAACTATGGTACGAACGAGCAAGACCTGATGTCACGCAGCTTGTTACTGCAACTGGATATAGTTTTCCGAGCGGTCATACGATGAATGCTACTGCTTTTTTAGGATTTATTGCATACGTCACAATTACTGAAGAGCGTATTTCGTTGCATAAAAAATTGTTAATTATTCTTATAGCAAGCTTTGTTGTATTATCTATTTCAGTTAGCCGAATATATCTTGGCGTGCACTATCCATCTGACATATTAGCAGGATGGGCAGCCGGCGGTAGCTGGCTCGTTTTATGTGTTATATTCCATAAAACGTTTATAAAAAAAGAACCTATGTCATAATAGGTTCTTTTTTCATTGGCTCAACATGAATGTGTGCATGGTAAATTCCAAACTTTTTGCGAAGCATAGCTTCGATGTTGTCGGTAATACAGTGACTTTCTCCAACATCCATACGAGCATCTACTTCAATTGTAATATCAACGTACGTTTGATTCCCGTACATACGTGCTCGAATATCTACAATGTTTTCCACACCGCCAATATGCTCAATAGCATCAGCGTATTCTTCCATTTTATCAGGATCAATTCCATCTGTAAGCATATGAGAAGATTCTACGAAAATCTCCCATGCAGTTTTACAAATAATAAGACCGACAATTAAAGCGGCAATAGGGTCTAAAATAGGCATTTGGAACTGAGAACCGACAATACCTACTACAGTACCAATACTTACGAGTGCATCTGATAAGTTATCCTTTGCAGCGGCTTCTAATGATTTACTTTTTGTTCGTGCTGCAATTTTTTTCGTATACAAATACACGCAATACATAACGACAGCAGAAAATAAAGCAACCCATGCAGCGAGTACATTAGGCGCTGCGTGTTTCGGATTTAAGAAAGATTGAATGGCACTAATAACAACTTCTAATCCGACTGTTGCCATAATGAAGGAAGCAACAAGTGATGCGATTTGTTCGGCCCGCGAATGCCCATACGGATGATCTGGGTCACGAGGTTTACGAGATATTTTTAGACCAATTAATATTGCTAAAGAAGCACCGATATCCGTTAAGTTATTTAAACCGTCAGCACGCAATGCGCTAGAGAGGGTAATATAACTGATGATGATTTTCATAGAGGATAAAAATATGTAGGCCATAATGCTGACAATAGCACCTTTATCAGCTTCTTTATGAGAAAGAGTATCCATTTTAATCACTCACCTTTCTTTAAAGGAATTTCTTTCTATAAATAGAGTATCAAACGAAAGTCGTGTGGGTCTATACAAACATTGTTGACGTTTTATAGCTTTTTAAGAAGGGGATAACAAAGTTTCGTGAAGGAAAAATATGTTGAAAAGTACAAAGTCAGGGTGTGAACCTAATTAGAGTTTATTTACTAAAGAGATAGGAGGGTAGATGGATGAAGAAGCGAATACTTTTCTTACTATGTACTATTCTTATAATGACAGGGTGTAATTCATTAAACGATGAAAAACATCAAAAGATAATTGTGAAAACAGATAAAAGCCCTCTGAAAAATATTTTCCAGAGGGCTTTTATTTTAGTATGCTTCTAAAAACTCAGTAACTTGCTCTTCAGTTTTTGCATTAGCACTATGTAAGTGGCCTAGCTTCTCACTATTTTGGTATACAAGTAAACTTGGAATACCCATTACTTGATACTCTTCAGCGATACTTGGAAACTCATCTTTATTAATAGAATACCATTCAAATTTATTGAACTCTTCCATTACATCTCCGATAAAGTTGTCCATACGTACGCAATCTGGGCACCATGTAGTAAAGAACTTAACAACTACAGGCTCCTCGCTTGCGATGATGTCTTTGAATTCTTGTTCTGTTTTAATTTCTTTCATAAGTAAAACTCCTTTCAATATTACACGAATTTATATGCAAAATTCGTATTTGCAAACATGTTGCAAACTTATTATTTGTTTTTTAGTTTTGTAGTTCGTTCACACTTATAAAACTGTATTTTAAATTGTATATAACATGACTGCACTTCTAAGTGTGAAAATAACGGAACCTCACTTTACTTTATAAGCTTTTTCCAGGATTGTGTCAAACTTCTGAATTTTATACAGCAATTAAAGAAGCCCACACTTTGATTGAGTGTGGGCAGAGTGACTAAAATTAATCGCTTATTAATTTCGAATAGATATTTAAATCGATAAGCTTTCCAGCTGATTTTTCGCTCTTTCTCAGAGTCCCTTCAAAAGTAAAGTTTAATTTTTCTAATACCTTTATGGAATTTACATTTGCAGGTTCAACTTTTGCTTCAACACGATATAGTTTTAAATGTGTAAAAGCATAATCTAATAAAGAGGATATTGCTTCAGGGGCATATCCTTTACCCCAAAATTTTTTTGAAATATCATAACCAATCTCAGTCTTTGAGTTTTCAAAATCTAAGGAATTATAGCCATATGAACCGATAATGTGATTAGATTCTTTTTCAATAATAGTAAAACGTATAGCTTTATTATTTTGAGCGAGTTCGTTAAGAAATTGAATCATATCTTTTGCCTGGCTTTCATCGGTGAAATTACTTATATTCATGAATTTAGTAATCAGGATCAGACCATATTTTAAACATACTTAATGAATCAGATGCTTTCATTTGCCTTAAATATAATCGTTGTGTGTGTAGTTCAGTAATCAATACTTTTACCTCCGTTATGTTGTAAGAATAGGTAGTTTAAAAATATTGATATCTGCGCATAATTCAGTCCCTTCTAGATTAATTAACTTTTATTATACAAGAAAATTACTACAGTGAACAAAGGCGTTAATTGGTTTAGCTATTTTCTATAATTGATGGAATCAGAGAGACAAAGGAACATGGTTTCAGTGGATTTAAAGATTTTAGCCCGCTATTTGTGAGCAGTAAGACCCCACCTTAAAATTCAGCAGAAGCAAAGAAGTTAGGTGGCGGTCGGGCTGCCCGTAAAAGCCCGATTGGTGAGGGCTAATAATCAGTGGGGGATGAACACCCCCCATTGATTAGAGTTTCACTTTATTCAATTCTTTAACAAACCCCTTATCTGGAAATTAAAGAACGCCTTGGGAGAAAGGCGTTCCATGACCAAGGAATGTATGGAAAATGATACTAAATGATTCATAATGAGATGATCATAAGTATTGTATGTATTTCTCTAATGTATGTGAAGTCTTTATTTCATAATATCGAAAAAGAACATGCATATAAGCATGCTCTTTCACAAGAAAGATAGATTTCTATGAGTGGATGCCTCCATACAATAATATATGCTTGTCCAGTTAAAAGGTGAAAAGTTTTATTAAAATCGTTATTTCAATGGAGAAGCCCTAGGATTAGGAGGCTAGGGCTTCAAGTCATGGTATATCTCACACGAAATTATAAAAAGAAAAGAACGTATTGAAGATAACACATGAATATTTCATATTTTATTATAAAAACTGTATAAGGCTAGAATTTATATAAATGTAATGGAAATTAATTAATAAAAAATTTTATTAGGGATTTGCCTTAATCATTTATAACAGTCAAGAATATTTATAAAATATGACTGTAGAAACAGGTCCGATTTTTATAACGATGGAGGGAATTGGTGTGGACATAACTCAAAGTATGGCCAGAATAGTGGTTAATGGGAAAGATATTCCGTTTACTTCAGTTAGAACTTCAATATGGAATCAAGGACCTGTAAATGATTTAATTGTTTCGACAAATCGGAGAGTCGAGGAGTTTTATCAATTTATGTGGTCACAAGTGCCAGTTACGCTCAAAATGTATTTTCTTCAGGGAGCGGACTTGATGAGATTTGCTAGAATTGTTGGAATCGATCAAAGTGTAACGGGAGAATATATATATCATTTCTTTTGGGGATAAAATGAATTTAAAGCAGTTTAATAGCTGTTTTTTTATTTTATAGAGACATGATTCGAAGGCGAAGAATATGTATGGCTAGGAAGAGTAGTTTAGATCGTGATATAGATAAATTATTATCGCTTCTAAGTTTTTAAAAAATTTTCAAGAAAATCGGGAGGTTCTAATTGGATATATATCAACGCTTAGTTATTAATAGGAAATATAATGAAGGTTAAAAAGTTTAATGGGAATTTATTTATTTTTTCCAATCATAAAATGCGCAATTTATGTGAAGAGAATAATGACTAGTAAGTGGTTTAATACATTTAAAGATAGGAACATAAAAAAAGCGGTGTTAGTAATATGTATTATACAAAACAATGTAGAGAAACGATCAATATATAGGTGTTATTTTTAAGGATGTTTGTTTTTATAAGACAATATAATAAAGAAGGAACAGGTTAAGGGACAGTTTGAATTTCTAACAGAGAGCTGTGTGATTAAATAGGATAAAAGTAATTATTTAATGTTGGGATAGGTTATAAATGGAGAACCAATTAAAAGAAATATTTGGTGCATTGATAGCAGCTATAGGTACAATAACTTCCGCTATTGGAAGTACACCGTTCTATTTTATAAGCAGTAATGTAAGGGAGAATCTGAATATATATGGAAACACATTGCAAGCAGTTGGTAACGCTTTAGAGGCTGATGGTCAAGGGGAAATTTCCTTTGAAAAAATTGGAAACGAAATCCAATCAATTGGTAATGTAACTGTAATATCAGGGTTAGTTATTGATTTTACAGATGAAACAAAAGTTAAATTGGTTATTTCTGGAAATTGGGCGCAGGCTTTAGGAGGACTTACAGCATTAGCAGATGAATTTGAAGATACTTCAGATAAAGATGAGTCTTTTAATGTTGTAGGAAACTTATTGCAAGCTATAGGAAATTCCTTGCAAGCGATTGGAGGGATATATGAGCTAAAAAGTATTAGAAGAGATCGGCAGGATAGTAAAGAAAATCTAGTAAATGATACAGGGGAAATTTTAGACAATCAAGCAAATAGTCAACCGGATAAAAAGAAAGAAGGCCAGTTAATAGATACCATAGGAAGTTGGATCCAAGCCGTAGGTTCTGTATTTTCATTAATTGGACAAATACGTGAAGAAAGTGAGGAGTTAGAAGGGAGCGATAAATAGACTAGTTGTAAAAGAGCCTCACATATTGCGCATATTTGATAGTAGGAAAATTTTTTATTGAATGCTAAGTTTAAAATTATATGATGCAGTAAGTAAAAAGGGTTCAAGGAGTATTAATAGTTTAATAAAAAAGAGCGGTTAGCAAAAGCGAAAAGTTTTCATGAAAACTGGTAATAGAAACTGCTTTTTAGAAAAATAACATATACTTATTGAAAATGGAATACAGGAGTTCGTATTGTAGGTTTTGCATATGGCTATTCGTTCTCAGGAATTACACGTGAATTAGTAGGATTGTTAGTTTAGTAGTAATGAAACTTATGACGAATATTTCGATAGATACCATTATCCAAGTGGTGTCTTTTTTATTGTTAAGGAATAAATAAAAAAGAGAGTTTAAACCCTCTTTTTTATAATTATCTAACTATTATGCGCAAATTGGAATTCCTAATGCTATTAGAGTCAATGCTACTTGAAGAGAAAGCTCTAATCTAGCAATTTCGATTCCAGCAACTGAAACCACTAAAAGAGGTTGTCCATTAACGAACAAAACACAACTTCCCATGCTTACGCCTCCTCTCTAGTAATCTAATATAGTATATGGATTAAACTTTAAAAGTGTAATAGTTAAATGTATGAATTTAATATAATTAATAAATTAAACTATTATATTTAATAAATTAAAATTGACCTAACAGCTGCTTTTTTGTCACTTTATAAGAAGGGTCAGAATATATTAGAAGTATAAAAATTATAGGAGTGATAGATATGTTCTTTGCAAAATTGCGTGGTAGAAATGAAGTTCCACCAGTAGAAACAGATGCTCGAGGAGAGGGTTTCTTTAAATTAAGTCGGGACGAGCTTAGCCTAAGGTTCAAGTTAGATTTATTCAATATAGAGGATGTAGTAGCTGCCCATCTGCATCTTGGATTAAAAGGAACGAACGGCCCTGTTGTAGCTTTTTTATTTGGACCGATAACAAATCCAGTTTCAATAGAGTGCGCAACTCTTACGGGAATGATTACTCAAGAAGATTTGGTTGGACCGTTAGCGGGTCAAACATTAGGCACTCTTGTAAATGAGATTATATCTGGAAACATATATATTAATGTTCATACAGTACAACATCCTAATGGTGAAATTCGTGGACAACTAAATTATTGCTAATGAATAATGGTAGTAGGAAAATTTAGCGAGAAACAAAAAGCATCCGTTGAGGGTGCTTTTATTTGGAGAATGATATTTAGATTAAAAATGTTTAAACTTAATAAAAGCTAGTGAATTAGCTTTCAGCACTCACTGAAATATAGAATCATAACATACTTTGTAATAACTTATACGAAAGTGAGTTGAAAATCATGTTTTATTCATATTTTAATTCTGAAACTGGTATGCGACCAGCGTATGGTACATCTATAACGTATAGTGGAGCACAAAGTACAGTCCAAGCTATTCAACAAGCATTGCAAATGCAACAACAATTGCAAATGCAGCAAGGTGTACAACCGTATTATTCATCCGTAGAGTATTTTTACCCAGTATATCAAGTTCCACCGTACGGAAGTTCTTTTCTGACTATTCCATATGGAGCTGTATACAACTTATAACTAGTAAGGAATGAAGTGGTGTATATAAATAAGGGTGCAGGTTAATAGCGCCCTTATGAATAATAAGAATAGCTAGTCCAAACCTTATAAATCAATCTTACATAATATGTAGTAATAAGTTTGAAAGGGGAATTAGTATGTCTTGTTATTACTACTGTAAGCATTGTAAGGAGTATAAAAAGAAGCATCATGATTGTTGTAAGAACACTAGTAAGTGTCATGATAACAAGGACAATCTTGTTAGAGCATCGGCATTTAGAGCTAGAAATACTGTGAATCAAAATGTTCCTGCTAATACTTTTGTGAAAGTGTTATTTCAAAATGAACAATTTGATTTAGCGAATGAGTATAATCCAGCAACATCTATTTTTATGCCGAAGACTAAAGGTGTATATTCTATTATTGGAACGATTGGTTTCTTTCCAAACAATCCAACTTTAAATTATAGAGCGCGTGTAGAAATTCGTGTGAATGGAAACGCAGCGATAGCTATAGATAATGACTTTTTTGGTCCAATCAGTTTTGGAAATGTAGTAAGTGTTTCGACGATTGTTCAATTGAATGCAGGGGATGAAGTTGAGGTTTATGCACAAAGTAGTATAGATGGAGTTTTAAGTCCTTTAGAAGATGGAGCACATTTTGAAGCAGCAAGATTTCCTTCGCCGATTAAATAAAGTCATTAAACATTGAGTTTACAGAAGCTTAAAGGTAAATCCTCACCGAAATGGTGAGGGTTTTTTACTCTATTAAAAATAGTAACAGGTCGTCCAAGCTATTCTAATCTATATAGCATACTATATAAAAATAAGTGTAAAGGGGGACTAACTATGTCTTATTATTACTGTAAGTATTGTAAAGATTACAAAAAGGAAAGTCATGATTGTTATAGAAAAAGTAGTAAATGTGATAGGAAGTATGTAAAGGTGAAGTGTTGTGATGATAAGAAAGAGGAGCTTGTAAGGGCATCGGCATTTAGAGCTGTGAATACAGTTAATCAACCTGTTCTAGCAAATACTCCTGTTAAAGTATTATTTCAAAATGAACAATTTGATCTAGCGAATGAATATAATCCAGTAACATCCATTTTCACTCCGAAAACTAGAGGGGTATATAGTGTATTAGGAAATATAACATTTTCTCCAAATGATTTTAATGTGAATTACAGAGCTAGAGTAGAAATTCGTGTAAATGGAAATCCAGCAATAGCGATAGATAATGATTTCTTTGGAACAGGAGTATTTTTTAATAATGATGTTTCAGTAACTACTATTCTTCAATTAGAAGCAGGAGATTCAGTTGAAGTTTTTGCAGAAAGTAGTATTGCGGGCGTAATTGTACAAAATGTTAATGGTTTAAATACGGTTCACTTTGAAGCGGCAAGATTTCCTTCTCCAATTAAATAAAACAGATCATTAAATGTTTTTTAGTAGGTTTAGTTAATCCCCTTACCAAATGGTGGGGGATTATTATTGTTTTTCTAAAATATATAAGTAAACAGGTAAAGTGTAGTTTAATTTGTAGAGGCTTTAACCTTATTCAGATAATGAAAAAAATAATATGTAAATAAGTAACATGCTTCTGAAAACTCAGTGTTAGTAAGTTTACTAGTTTTTTTATAGAACAAGAAAGACGAAATACATAAAAGATCGTATCATTACGTTTTTTCTTTACTATATAGAAATTACATATTGAACATAAATTTGTGTAGGGAATGCTAGTACACTGAAAAGAATAACATAAAGGCGATTACACTATATAAAAACAAAATCAATCCTAAGATGAGTAGTATTGGATGCAGCTTGAACATATTTGACCTCCTTGAGTACATAAAGAATTTTAATATATTGTTGGTCAATTTAGAAGGGGACGGTTACATAAAAAAAGAGCATACATAATAAGTACGCTCCAAAGAAAGATAGGTTTTATGAGTGGATAATCTCCATACGATAATATATGTCCTTTTAATAAAAACGTGTAAAAAATCAATGAATTATCAATGGAATATCATAAAATGAGTAATTTTAGTCTAGGAATGCAGTCATTTTCTTTCTCAGTTATTTTAGGTAACAAAGTTGTGAAAATCGTGCATTATGCGGACTAACAACGGGATAACGATCGTACTTCAGTTACATATTTCTTAAAGTCTGGATATTGCGTGATAGTTTGACATTTTGGGGTGCATAGTTGATTAATAATAGACACATTTGTAATTACTTCGTTACAAGGACCGAAAAATGTAACTTTTAGCTTTGAATTTGGTGGGATTTTGAACACGATAGGCTTTTTTTCCATGAAATCAGCTCCTAATATTGAGTATTATAATTTAATGGATATAGAGTCGTATTAGTATAATATGAAATTTCAGTGGATTTGCTTATAATAAAGAATTTCATAGTAGTAAAAGTGCTTAAAGATGTAAAAGGGAAATTGAGAATGCGAAATAAAATGTTTAATTAATATAATCAATAAATACGAAAATAGTTAATATAACTAATACATTTTTTAATTTGTTACATATTATGTTAGTAAGAATGGTATAAGGAGGTAATATAAAGTAGTGGAAGAAAATGTACAAGCTCAGCTTTCGCCACCGTGGATCACATATTTTAATGAATTGAAAAATTCAATAGGTGCTGATCCAACTGTTACAGTTGGGCCACTTATTCCTGTTGGTGGTAATTATATTATTTTAGTGCATGCGTTAAGCAACGAAAAAGCGAGAGCATTAGCAACGCTTTTAAAATCTTTTGTACAATTTGGGAATGTAAGTGTGACAGTTATTGTAACGAATAATGAGAATGAAATTGTAAATCCATTTCCTTGTCCACTAGATGCATTTGAAATAGCTCATTTATTTCAAGTAGCACTAGAAAATAATCCTTATTTTGAACAAGTTGTGGTACAGCCTCAGTTCCCTGGCGGACCGAATGTTGTCTTTCCGGTTTTCGCTGCGGAAGTCATTCAGTTTTTCAATGACGATATTTCTAACTTATGTCAAACGTTTACAGGTGTTGCTGCCAATGTATTTCGTGATGTAATGAATGATGAGATTTGTGGTATCCCAATTCTATTTTCCACAAGTTGTGTTATGAGCAGTGAAAATCAAGAATTACAAAATACAGATTTAGCACCAAAGTTGTTTTATTAAACTGTAAAAAGACATTTTCATTAATAGAAAATGTCTTTTTTTATGCACCAATAGTGTTCAGGTTGGAAAATTGTGATTTAAAAGGAGTAAACTTCAATTAATTAAAATTTTTCTAAATCTCAAATTTCATGTAGAGGTAGTAATTTTGACTTAAGAATATATAGAAAATGAGGGATGAAATTTTTTAGTTGAAAGGAAATCGATACTGAAAGTTATAACTTAATAATATAGGGGATTTTTTCTAATATATGTAAAAATGATTGGTAGGACGAGATTACATAATAAATGAATAGTAGGGTGTATTTCGAATATTTTATGTGGCATACATGTTAAAGTTTATAGAAATATTTCTGAAAGAGAATATATTTTGAAAAACGGTAAAGATTCTTTTTACTTATATTATAGATAGCTAGTTTTAGAGAGCTGAGGCTTACAATAAAACTAGCTATGAATAGGACATTCAAAAGGAGCTGGAATGTATGGGGTATATTGTAGACATTTCAAAATGGAATGGAACTATCAATTGGGATATTGCAGCATCTCAGCTAGATTTAGTGATTGCTAGAGTTCAAGATGGCTCTAATACGGTGGATTTTATGTATCAAAATTATGTTAGTGAAATGAAAAAGCATAGTATCCCATTTGGTAATTATGCTTTTTGCCGTTTTATATCTATTGCTGATGCGAAGAAAGAGGCGCGAGATTTTTGGAATCGTGGTGATCAATCTGCTAAGTTTTGGGTAGCGGACGTAGAAGTTCAAACGATGGTAGATATGCAAGGCGGGACACAGGCATTTATTGATGAATTACGCCGTTTAGGTGCGGAAAAAGTAGGATTATATGTAGGGCATCACACGTATCTATCATTTGGAGCACGTAATATTGAAGCTGATTTCGTATGGATCCCTCGTTATGGAGGGAATAAGCCAGCATATCCATGCGATATGTGGCAATATACGGATTCAGGGAATGTTCCTGGGATTGGGAAATGTGATCTGAATCGATTAGTAGGAAATAAGTCACTTTCTTGGTTTATAAATTCGAACAAAGCAAATCAATCTAACATAGTGTATACACAGCAACCGAATGGCATTGGTATTGCAGTTTCGAAATATCCTGATGGATATGGAATAAATTTATATGAAAACCCCATGAATCCCCAATTTACAGGTACACTCACTCAGAAAATTCCATATTTAATCTTAGCAGGTTATTGGGGAGGCGGTGAGCAAGATATGATTTGTTTAGGGAACGATAAGCAGTGGGTATATTTAAAACATTTTAATGTGAAATGGTTTTATGCAACTTCAAAATATCCTGTCGGTTACGGAGTAAATTATTATGAAGAGCCTGAATGTATGAATTATAAAGGAAACATAGATGGATCGACATCTTTTCGAGTGTGGGGTAGAGTGGGAAATGCGGTAGATATCGGGCAGAATAGTTGGATACCTGAAAAACATGTAATTATTAAGCAACTATAGAAGCTATATTTTTTTGAGAATTATATAAAGAGTCTTCTTACTATGCATAGTAAGAAGACTCTTTATATTTAAAAATGAAAATACATGATACATAGTCAACTCATATGAAATGAATTACATGTAGAAAACACACTGTTTTCACAATGACTGTGTATAGTTAATTTGCATAATGATAAAAGTGAGGTATTTGAATTGAAAAAGAAGAAAATATTTATTGGAACAATTATTTCATGCATGATGCTAGCATTATCTGCATGTGGTTCCTCAGACAACGTAGTAACATCAAAAGTAGGAAATGTTACAGAGAAAGAATTAAGTAAAGAATTACGACAACAATATGGAGAAAGTACTTTATATCAAATGATGTTAAGTAAGGCATTGCTAGATAAA
This sequence comes from Bacillus cereus group sp. BfR-BA-01347, assembly GCF_022663835.1. Classification (NCBI taxonomy): domain Bacteria; kingdom Bacillati; phylum Bacillota; class Bacilli; order Caryophanales; family Bacillaceae; genus Bacillus; species Bacillus cereus group sp. BfR-BA-01347. Next base: position 123,234 of record NZ_JAKUGG010000008.1, read on the forward strand.
TATAAAGTTTCAGATGAGGAAGCAAAAAAGAAAGTAGAAGAAGCAAAAGATAAAATGGGTGAAAACTTTAAATCGACTTTAGAACAACTTGGGTTGAAAAATGAAGATGAATTAAAAGAAAAAATGAAGCCAGAAATTGCATTTGAGAAAGCGATTAAAGCAACAGTTACAGATAAAGATGTGAAAGATAACTATAAACCAGAAATGAAAGTAAGTCACATTTTAGTGAAAGATGAAAAAACGGCTAAAGAAATAAAGGAGAAAGTAAATAATGGTGAAGATTTTGCTGCCTTAGCAAAACAGTATTCAGAAGATACTGGTTCAAAGGAACAGGGCGGGGAAATATCTGGTTTTGCTCCTGGGCAAACAGTGAAAGAATTTGAGGAAGCTGCGTATAAATTAGATGCAGGCCAAGTAAGTGAGCCGGTTAAAACAATTTACGGTTACCATATTATTAAAGTGACGGATAAAAAAGAATTAAAGCCATTTGATGAAGTAAAGGATAAAATTCGTAAAGATATAGAACAACAAAGACTACAAGATACGACAGGTAAATGGAAACAACAAGTAGTCAATGATTTATTGAAAGATGCTGATATTAAAGTGAATAATAAAGAATTTAAAGATACATTTAAATTTCTAGAAAAGAAATAATGACTGTAATCATAATTAGAAAAGGGAACTCATGTAGAGTTCCCTTTTTCTAATTAGTGTGTGAGTTATAAATAGATAGTAAGACAATACAATATTACATTTAAATATTAAGAATTACAATGGAAAATTATGGATTGTAATTATTTCAACGAAAGTGGATATTCTACGGTTTTCATTATGCAAGTTTATTACATATATTTACTCTTTAATAATGGATATCGAACATAATTTAAAAAATAATACATATAATGTTTTTGAATAAATATTTAACATGGATAATTAGTAAAAAGCTGAGCATTCGATTGGAAAGGATGTTCTTTTTCATATGAAAATTTTAGGATAAAGAATGAATCGTTTTAAACGCGTCATTTACCACATCAATAAATTAAGGTGGTGGAGAATATATGAAAGTAATCTTTCAAGGAGAGGGCGGCGCGAAAATTTTTGAGTCATATGATGAAAATGTAAGTGATTTATTAGCTATATTAAAAGAAACGAAAGGGATTAAAATCGGGATGGTTGAGTATAAAGTGTTAAAGTACGAACTTAATTATTTTCGTCATCCGAAAAAAGCGGATACAGAGAGAGAGTTACATATAATAGTACAACCTAAGTATATGTAATAAAATATAATAATAAAAATCATTGATTCAGTTTTGTAAAGTTCCATAGAGTATGTAAGAAAAGAGAGTGTTGTAAATGCTCTCTTTTCTTATGCTTTGTGAGTTCGTTCATCATAGTATATGTTTTCAGTTATAGATGGTTAATAAACGATAAAACTTTAAAACTTTTTCGTTTAGGCAGGGATTTTATATTTGAGTAAATAAATATACTATGAAGTATTTTTTATACGAATACTGGAGGAGTATAAAATGAGTTTAGCAAGTTACATAGGCTGTAATGTAGAAATTCCGTTAACGGATCCGGATTCTAATAATCTAATTGTTTTTGGACCGTGTTTTTCAGATGAAAGTATGCTTGAAATTGTACAAGATTATCAATTCCAAACAAATTACACATATGAGGTTTCAACTAGTTGGGGAATTGAACTTGTCGAGTGGCAAAATGTAAAGGAAAAAAAGAAGCGAAAGAAAAACTTTTAACTTTATGCAAGATTATGGAAGGTTATTTGGAAGATGGAGACTATTTCGAATTATTTAGTTGTTGGGTTGGTGATGAAGATAAGGAACGAGTAGGGGAATTGAACTTAAAAATAAATCATTTTAATATAGATGAATTATGTATTCCAGAAAGAACATTAGTTAGGATAGAAAAATAAGCTTTGAAATATTTTTTAGAAAAAGGCGATTTCACTTTGGGTGAAGTCGCCTTTTAGTTGTTATATGCATGTTATATAAGAAATGAGAAGTTTATTTGATAAAGGAAAAAAGTATGGAGATAAATAAAATTATGTTTTTTGTTAAGAAATAATAAGTATGGCTCTTCTCAAAAGAACGTAAGTTCGTGTATAATAAGAACGAATGTTCTTTTAAGAGGTAACCTAATTATAGTTTAGAAGTAAATCCGAGTTTAGTGAGTATTAAAAATAACTAAGGGATAGTATGGCTAAATAAATGTATAAATGATCAAGGAGATAAAAAATGAACGATGTAAAGATACAAAAAGAAGAAAGAGAGTGGGTTCCGTTTACAGTAATGTCCGAACAACTTTTAAATATGAGAAAGATTATTGGAGAGAAATTAAAAGTACAAAAACCGCTTTTAACAAATGAAGCAAAAGAGAGAATTTCTGATAAATTATTAACGTCATTATTGTCTGAGAAAGAAATATTGGTAACATATTTTGAAGATGGTTACATACTAACAAGCTACATGACTGTTGTACATATCAATCCGGTAAAACAAATTGTAATTTGTACAGACGCCTTTTATAAAACTTACGTATTTAACGCTATGGATATTATTGAAATAACGTAAAAGAAGCTGAATATTAAATGGCAGCTTCTTTTATTTCTGATTTATGAGACAAATAATACAAGAAAAAGCAGCTAGCTTCGTGCTAGCTGCTGAGCCCCAGGGAAAGGGAGAAAAAGATAGGGTACTCCAAAATCAACAAGAGCTGTCAAACAGCCTGATTATAGTATAGACAAATTAAAATTTTCTATACAGAAAGTTGAACATAAGATTAGGCTGTACCCACTTGGTTTTGATCTGCAAGGTCAGAATCAAATGTATTGGTCGCGCTAACACCGCTAAAAGTATTAACAACAAAACCAACGTTTGATGCGCCGGAACCATTATAAGCTTTCGTATTTTCTTTCGGAGATACGTTGTAGAAATCACCTAAGTTAAATGATCCATTGCTATTTTGTACAACTAAATTTCCTACAACTGAGGGCATAATTTTCACCTGCTTTATAATAAGTTGTTAACATTACTATATGGAGTTATAGTCCAGATGGTTCATACAATAAAAATTGTGGAATAGTAAAACGTTTGGAGCGTGGATTTCAATAAAAGTGTGTTAAAATTAATATAATAAAGTTGAGTAATTTTTTTAAAAATTTTGTATAATTGATATATATGAAAATAAAGGAGGCAAAATGTAATGAAAGATATTATGAAAAAAGTTGATTTAACAGATGCCAAATCAAGTAATCTTGTTGCATTAATTTATAGTAATGAAGTTATATTAGTTGAAGACGCATTTTGTCCAAATGAAATAAAATTAAAGTTTAATGAAATTGCAATTTTATCTGCAATTAAAACAGCTCATATTGCGAAAGTGTCTATTAGGAAAGAACTTGAAGCGCTTTTTCATGACACGGGTGTTATATTAGTGAAACAAAATGTTGATTATGGCAGTAGCCAATCTATTACCATGCATTTTGAGCAATTTAAAAAATTGCAAGATGAGATTGAACATTTAAATAAAAGTATGTAATAAAGCAGCTAAATAAAGGTTCTATCATAAAGGTGGAATGTGTTGTGTTGAAAAAGTGGTTTAAAAATTATTTGGGTGAATCGCATTGTAAACATAAATATATTTTTATTAAGAGGCAGGATAATGAGGATTTTAAAAAATGTATATTAGGTGTAGTTTATATTTACCAGTGTGAGAAATGTGAAAAAGAGAAGTTGAAATGTAAAAACAATAATGAAATAAACAATGAATTTTTAGATATATAGCAAAAAGTAACCATGATGGTTACTTTTTTTGCTTATGTATGCAATATCAAAACCATTACTAAAGTATGAGTTGAGTTGATACTATAGTAAATCGCTGAATAAAAATGAAGAGAGTAAGATATAGGGAAGGAGGATGAGAGAAATGAAGCGAAAAGAAATTAGTAAATCTGTAATTATTACAGGCGTGACACAAGGGTTAGGACGTGCGATGGTTGATCGATTTCATGAATTAGGGTGGAACATATATGGTTGTGGACGTTCAAAAAATAAAATTGAAGAACTAAAAAAACAGCACAGTAAAATACATGATTTCCAAGTAATTGATGTTTCAGATTCTCAGCAAGTTAATAACTGGGCAAATTATATACTTAATAGACATACGGCTCCCGATCTGATAATAAATAATGCATCGATTGTAAATCAAAATGCACAACTTTGGAAAATTACGGCTCAAGAATTCGAAAATGTAATGAATGTAAACGTGAATGGTGTAGTAAATGTAATAAGAGCGTTTGTTCCCGCAATGGTATCTAGGAAAGAAGGAATTATCATTAATATGAGTTCTAGTTGGGGGAGAGAAGGTGAAGCTGAGCTTGCGCCATATTGTGCCTCGAAATTTGCAATTGAAGGTATCACTAAATCTATGGCCCTGGAATTACCCCATGGCATGGCTGTAGTTGCTTTAGATCCTGGAGGGAGTATTAGTACTCCAATGCTGAAGTCATGTGCGCCACAATATATAAATGAATCGCCTACACCTGAAACTTGGTCACATAAAGCAATTGAATATATATTGAATATAACAATAGATAAAAATGGAGATTCATTGACATGCCCAGCATGCATATAAAAAGCACCTTTAAGGTGCTTTTTATATTAGTAGCACATTATATCATTCACAAAATTACATCTGAAAAATAAAATAAAAGATTAAGGGTGAGATTTGTTTGTTTTGAAAGCTTTAGAAAATATTTGAATAGGTGATAAAAATGAATCCAAGCAGTTTAAAAGTGACAGGGGCATGGTTTCAAGTAGGGGGGAATCTTACAGCTGCTATTGGAACGACAAGAGGATTTATTGGAGAAGAGAAAGTTGAATCGGAACTTGTTATTGTAGGAAGCTCATTACAAGCCCTCGGGTATATATTACAAATCATTGCGAGCAATTATGATGATGGGGAAGAAAAAAGAGAGAATCAAAGTAAATTACTTGATCAAATAGGAATTGAGTTATTAGCATTAGGAAATATATCAAATGTAATAGGAATATATTTTAATATAAATGAACAATTGAAAGAAAATAATTATCTTATCATTACAGGGAACAGTTTACAATCGATTGGTGCTTTTCTAGGAGTAGAAGCAGCTTTGGTGGATATAAATGTATTACAGAAAATTATTATACTGGGTAACTCCATGCAAAGTTTAGGAGCTGGATTACAAGCGTATCAAGGTGTTTTAAATGTATTGAAAGATGAGAAAGAAAATAAAGATAGTATTTTTGATAAGAAGGATGAGAGAATCATTGCACTCATTGGTATTTGGATACAAGCGACAGGAACGTTAATTTCCGCAATTGGAATAACTGCAATAGAGGAAGAAAATAGGCTAGAAAACAATGAAAAGTCTGAAATACTTATATAAATAGAAGGAGATACATTGATTTTAGAGGCAGGTTAAGATTAAAATGGTAGTAGGTTTTTTTGCGTATATTTTGAAAAGTGATATATAAAATACAAAATAAGGAGTTTTCAAGGGATGATGTATTTATTAGCAATTTTTCTTCCACCTGTTGCTGTATTATTTTGTGGAAAACCAATTCAGGCAATCATAAATTTCATATTAACATTAATATTTTGGGTTCCAGGGGTTATACATGCAATTCTTGTAGTGCATGATAAAAAAGCTGATCGGCGTTTGAAAAAACAAATTCAAGCATATGATGAAATTAATAAGAGGAATCGAAGATAATTCATCTGCAAAATGTTTTTAAAAGAAAGGAGGATTAACCTCCTTTCTTTTTTAGTGGGTGTTAAGTTTAAATTTTTGTGTGGCGGAAAGAATTTTTAATGTAAGTATTATGATAATAACTTTTAGATTGTGCATGTAATAGGCCAGTATAAATGCTTTCTGGTACATTAAAGAAATCATACATACCATTCTTTAATTGGATTCGCAAAATCATAGAAAAAGGATTATAACCAACAGCAACTATATTTTTTGAGGTAACCGGAGATAGCTTCATTATTATGCAACTCCTTATTTTTCATTTTTAATAATTCTTTGTAGGCAACGGTATTGTGGTGTTGAAATCTTTATAATTAAAGAGGTATTATACTTATATGCAATATATTAAATATTTGTTATACGTAATTATAAGGAAGTTCACACGAAGTACATATCGTTGTGCTATTTTTATTTCACCTTTGATTTATAAATAAGAAAATATTGACCATTTGAAAAAAAGGTATATTATTTATACGAGGTATTAAAAATTCACTTTTTACATTCTATGCTTAGAGGGGCAGCGTTATTAGGAAAAATAGAAGTGAAAATAGTTTGTATAAGAAGTATTCTAAAATTTATAATCTGTGAATTAGGAAAATATTGAATGCTCCAGGTCAATATACTTTCTTAATCAAATTCATTTTAGAAGGTGACCTCAATATTTTTAAGTAAATCAACGGGAGAATTGAAAGGCAGGAGAAAGTAACATGTCAGAAAATTATCGTTCTCGAGAGGAACGACGACAAGTTAAAAAGAAAAAACAGCCAGCTTCTAAAACACAAAAACCAAAAGGTAAAACATCATTCTTTCGCAAGTTTTTAATTACTTGTTTATTACTTGGTATTGTTGGTTTAGTGGCGGGGGTTGCTACCTTTTTCGTAATGATTAAGGACGCACCAAAACTGGAAAAAGCAAAACTTGTTAATCCGTTATCCTCAAAAATTTATGATAAAAACGGGGATTTGGTATATGAATATGGAAAAGAAAAAAGGACGAATGTTACGTATGATCAAATACCTAAATTAGTAGAAAATGCATTTTTAGCGACAGAAGATTCACGTTTTTATGAGCATAGCGGAGTAGACTTTAAAGGTACTGCCCGTGCTGTTTTAGTGAGTCTTAAAGGAGATTATGGCTCTCAAGGTGGAAGTACGATAACGCAGCAAGTTATTAAAAACTACTTCTTATCAATGGATAAAACACCAAAGCGTAAGGCGCAAGAAATATATCTAGCTTATAAACTAGAACAACAGTATTCAAAACATGAAATATTAGAGATGTACTTAAATAAAATTAACTTAGGTAATCGTTCATATGGTATCGCAACAGCAGCACAAAACTACTATGGTAAAGAATTGAAGGACTTAACATTACCAGAAGTTGCGATGCTTGCAGGTTTACCGAAAGCACCGAATAACTATGATCCAACGAAAAAAGAAAATGTTCAAAAAGCAACAGAAAGAAGAAATGTTGTTCTAAGTTTAATGAACCGACATGGATATATAACAAAACAGGAAATGGAAGAAGCATCAAAAGTTGACGTAGAAAAGGGGCTTAAGCCTGCAGCTCAACTACAAACAATGCCATACCCTGCATTTATGGATGCAGTTGTGAAAGAAGTAGAAAAAGAATTACCAGATGCTAATATCGGTTCTGACGGTTTAGAAATTTATACAACGTTAGATCCGAAAGCACAGAAACTTGCTGATAATATTTTAAATAATAATATCATTGATTATCCGAACGATAAATTCCAAGGTGCATTCACATTTATGGATACGAAAACAGGAGAAGTTCGTGCTATAGGTAGTGGCCGTGGAGAAAATAAAGCTGTATTTAAAGGGCATAATATGGCAATTGAATTAGATCGTGCAGCTGGTTCAACGATGAAGCCGATTTTCGATTACGCTCCTGCAATTGAATATTTAAAATGGGCTACGTACCATCAAATTGATGACTCTCCATTTAAGTATTCAACGGGTCAAGAAGTTCGAAATGCAGATAGAAGTCATATGGGCCCTATTACAATGCGTGTAGCATTAGAAAAGTCACGAAATATCCCAGCAATTAAGACTGCGAAAGAAGTGGGAATTAATAAATCAAAAGACTTCTCTGAGAAATTAGGAATTACATTTAATGCAGCACCGACTGAATCAACAGCGATTGGTACAAATGAAGTATCACCAACTGAAATAGCGGGCGCTTATGCGGCATTTGGTAATGAGGGTAAATATACGAAACCGCATTTTGTTAAGAAAGTCGTTTATCCAGATGGTAAGTCACAAAGTTTTGGACAAAAACCAAAACAAGTTATGGCAGACTCTACAGCATATATGATTACAGATATGCTTCGTTCTGTAGTTACATCAGGTACTGGTACAGCTGCAAATATAGCATCTTTAGATGTAGCTGGTAAAACGGGTACGACAAACTACTCATCAAAACAATTAGCTCAATATAAAATTCCAGAAAGTGCAACTCGTGATAGTTGGTTTGCTGGATATACACCGCAATATACGATGGCAGTATGGACTGGGTATATGAAAGATGGCAAAGACGAGTATATTAGTAGTAAAAATACGAAAATTGCACAGTTGATTTTTAAAGAAATGATGAGTGAAATGGCTACAGATAAATCACGCTTTAAAATGCCAAGTAGCGTTATTCAAGAAGGTAGTGAGCTACGTATAAAAGGTGAAAAACGTGATTCATCGCCAAATACTAGCGTACCGGATACAACGGAGCAACCAAAACAAGATCAACAGCAAAAAACTGAAGAAGAGAAAAAGCAAGAAGAATTAAAGAAACAAGAAGAACTGAAAAAACAAGAAGAACAAAAGAAACAAGAGGAACTTAAGAAGCAAGAAGAACAAAAGAAACTAGAAGAGCAAAAGAAACAAGAAGAAGAAAAGAAACAAAATGAACAAAATAACGGAAATGGTCAAGGAACGACACCTCCAGCGAATAACGGAGGAGGCCAAGGAACGACACCTCCAGCGAATAACGGAGGAGGCCAAGGAACGACACCTCCAGCAAATAACGGAGGAGGCCAAGGAACGACACCTCCAGCAAATAACGGAGGAGGTCAAGGAACGACACCTCCAGCGAATAATAATGGAGGTCAAGGAACTCCAACCCCACCTGCAACAGTACAACCAAATAATGGTGGAAATGCAGGAGAGGTTCCTGCCAATAATGGACAATAAGAAAAATTTATAGAAAAGTTTTCAAAAAGCACTTAAGATTTGTGGAAATTTACAATCTTAAGTGCTTTTTTCATTTTGCTACAGAAAATGTAATGTTAAGGGCTGGATAGAAGAAAAAGAGTGAATTAACGTAAAGAGAGAAAAGTCTACTTGCAAATGATGGTATGTGTTGGTTATCCTGCAAAGGGACTAACTATGATGAATCATATAAAGTATTAAATAAGTAAAAATTATATTCAAATCTTTAATAAATGTCTTTCTTTAACGGTTACTTTAGTTTGAAAAACAATTAAAAAGTCGAATTTCTTATTTAAGGAATTCGACTTTGTTATGTTGAAACTGGATTAAAGGTTCGCCTTATTAAAATGTAGGGGTAATACAGTGATAGCTATTAAATGTTAAACGTACCATGAAAATTTTGAAAAAAAATTGAAGGGAAATGATAAAAGACTTGAGTCGGAGGTAGTGGAGGATAACTATGGCTATGAATGGGAGTACTACTGGGGTGTGTACCATGATGCCAAAATGATGGGGTAACTTGACCGGGAATTTGATATTGCTGCCAAGTTGCGGGAAGTTCAATTCCTACATCGGAGCTAGCTGTATGAACTGCAGGAACATGTATCCCAGGAGTCGAAGGAACTACGGCAGTTACTCTTAATAATACCCACATAAAATATTCACTCCTAAGTTGTGTTAATAAATTAGTATATTCTTTTCACACGTATAAAGGTACATATATAGGACTTTCGTTTAAAATATGCGTACAAAGTCTTAAGACTAATGTAAGCTGATGGTGGACTATTTAATATGAAAAGATACGTCTATTTGAGGAGGGAAAAGAGATAAAAAAAATATACAATGAGGGTGTTAATCGTAATATTTTACGAGTGTATGGAGGTATTTTTATGGAACGATTATGGACGAAATCATTTATTCAAATGACTTTCGCAATGTTATTTTTATTTACAGGATTTTATTTACTTGTTCCAACGCTCCCGCTCTTTATTAAAGAGATAGGCGGCAATGAATCGCAAGTTGGACTTATGATGGGGATGTTTACAATAGCTGCTGTTGTAATACGACCGATTATTGGAGGAATGTTAGATCAATATGGTAGAAGATCCTTTATTATTTTCGGACTCATCTTTTTTGGCTTAACGATGTACTCCTATAATATAGCATCGACTATTGTCCTTTTAGTTGTTTTACGTGTTATTCACGGAGTAACATGGGCTGTTTCTACAACAGCTGTTGGAACAGCAATAACGGATATTATTCCAGATTCACGCCGCGGTGAAGGTATGGGTTGGTATGGGATGGCGATGACAATTGCAATGGCGATTGGACCTATGATTGGATTATGGGTTGTGCAAAATTATTCATTTGATGGTCTATTTTTATTAGCGACGTTGTTATCTTTTATGGCAGTTGTATTATCATTAATAACGAAGATCCCATTTACGCCACAAAAAGAAAAAGGGAAAATTCAGCTATTTGAGAAATCCGTATTAACAATCACGATTGTAGTATTCTTTTTATCGTTTGCATATGGAGGAATAACAACCTTTTTACCGTTATTTGCATCATCAATTCATGTAAACCCGGGAACTTTCTTTCTTGTATATGCAATTGCATTAACAATTGTAAGACCAATTTCAGGGAAACTATTAGATAAGTATGGAGAAGTATTCATCATACTTCCAGCATTATGTATTACTATTTTAGCTATAGTTGTTTTAACTATCTCAAATGGTTTGATAGGTGTAATTATCGCAGCAACATTATACGGTATTGGATTTGGTTCAGCGCAGCCAGCTTTGCAAGCGGCAATGCTTACAATTGTCGATCCGAGTAAAAGAGGAGTTGCAAATGCTTCATTTTTTACAGCGTTTGATTTAGGAATCGGGTTAGGTGCTATTTTACTTGAAGTTGTTTCACAAATGTTTGGTTATCGTATTTTATTTTCAGGGAGTGCAATTTCAGCATTGATAGCCTTAATTATTTTCGTCTTCTTTGTAAAACAACGATTAGGAAAAAAAGAGTTTGCGTAAACTGGAGGAATAAAGATGAGAATTTCAATTGATCGTAAAGCTCTGCAATGGTTCCAGGAAGAATTACGTATAAAGCACGGTGAATCTGTACGTTTTACTGTAAGGTACGGAGGGGATAGTTCAATTCAGCCCGGATATTCTTTAGGGGTTGTTGCTGAGAAACCCGATGGCGAAATAGTGTCAGTTGAGAAGGAAGGTATTATATTTTTTGTAGATTCTGATGATCTTTGGTATTTTCAAAACTATGATTTATTTGTAAGTTATCATGAGGAAATGGAAGAAATTCAATTTAATTATGTAAAATAATAACTTTATTAAAAATGAATAAGTTTTATATAAAAATTATATTTAAGAGATAGTGAAATAAATATCATATAGTAACGAGCTGTATTTATGTACAGCTCGTTTTTTCTATTTCTCAAATAAAATTAGAATAATTGTATATTTGGCGGTGTTATATGAAAAATCTTTATATCTTGTTTTTGAAAATACGCAAAGAAGTCTATCCTTTCTTTATAAAATATAAGAATTATTTTCAAAAAATTGTATTGTTACAGTAAGAAAAGTGTAGGAAACTTATCATTATAAAATAAATTGAAATCTTCTAAAAACTCTGATACATTGAAATAGAAATGTAGTTTCACAATATTGTAAAGGCTTACAGTTATGTGCACGAAGATCTATTAGGATTGGAGGAAATAATGATGAAAGCTGAAGAGAAATTTTCCCCGGGATTAGATGGTATAGTGGCAGCGGAGACGAAAATCTCGTTTCTTGACACAGTAAAAGGTGAAATTGTAATTCAAGGGTATGACTTAATCGAACTCTCAAAAACAAAAGAGTATTTAGACATTGTGCACCTTTTATTGGAGGAACACCTACCGAATGAAGATGAAAAAGTAACACTTGAAAAGAAATTAAAAGAAGAATATGCAGTACCAGAAGGTGTATTCAACGTACTAAAGGCATTGCCTAAAGAGACGCATCCCATGGATGGATTACGTACAGGTGTGTCAGCGTTAGCTGGTTACGATAATGATATCGAAAACCGCTCGTTAGAAGTGAATAAAAGCCGAGGGTACAAGCTGTTAAGTAAAGTGCCAAACATTGTAGCGAATAGCTATCATATTTTAAATAATGAGGAGCCAATTGAACCTCTTAAAGAATTATCTTATAGTGCGAATTTCTTCTATATGTTAACTGGTAAAAAACCAACTGAACTTGAGGAAAAGATCTTTGATCGTTCCCTTGTTTTATATAGTGAGCATGAAATGCCAAACTCTACATTTACAGCTCGCGTTATTGCATCAACACAATCAGATTTATACGGTGCTTTAACAGGTGCAGTTGCATCTTTAAAAGGAAGTTTACATGGCGGTGCAAATGAAGCGGTTATGTACATGCTTTTAGAAGCTGGTAATGTTGAGAAATTTGAAGAGTTATTACAGAAGAAACTATATAACAAAGAAAAAATTATGGGCTTTGGACACCGTGTTTATATGAAGAAGATGGATCCAAGAGCACTTATGATGAAGGAAGCTTTAAAACAGTTATGTGATGTAAAAGGTGATTATACACTATATGAAATGTGTGAAGCTGGAGAAAAGATTATGGAAAAAGAAAAAGGAATTTATCCAAATCTTGATTATTATGCAGCTCCAGTATATTGGATGTTAGGTATTCCAATTCAACTTTACACACCAATCTTCTTTAGCTCTAGAACAGTGGGGTTATGTGCGCACGTTATTGAGCAACATGCAAATAATCGTTTGTTCCGTCCTCGTGTAAATTATATTGGCGAGCGACATGTACTTAGTAAATAAGAACAACTGGGGAGTTGTTAGCGCCGCCCGCCAGATGGGTGTTTGACCGACACCCATCATTAATAATAACGAATTTTCGACAGAAAGGGAAGAATAGCATGATTAAAACAAATGAAATTAAGCAAAAAGATGCATTATTAGAAGAGATTACCGATTATGTATTAAATAAAGAGGTTACTAGTGCAGAAGCATTCAGTACAGCTCGTTACGTATTACTTGATACACTTGGATGTGGAATTTTAGCACTGCAATATCCAGAATGTACGAAATTACTAGGACCAGTTGTGCCAGGAACAATCGTGCCAAATGGTACACGTGTACCAGGTACGTCTTATGTACTAGATCCAGTAAAAGGTGCATTTAATATTGGATGTATGATCCGTTGGTTAGACTATAACGATACTTGGCTTGCAGCAGAGTGGGGACATCCATCTGATAACCTAGGCGGAATTTTAGCAGTTGCAGATTATATTAGCCGTGTTCGTATTTCAGAAGGAAAAGAAGCTTTAAAAGTACGTGAAGTATTAGAAATGATGATTAAAGCACATGAAATTCAAGGCGTGCTTGCTTTAGAAAACAGCTTAAACAGAGTTGGTCTTGACCATGTATTATATGTAAAAGTAGCAACAACTGCAGTAGTTGCGAAAATGCTTGGCGGAACACGTGAAGAAATCTTTAATGCATTATCACATGCGTGGATTGATAATTCTAGTCTTCGTACATATCGTCATGCTCCAAATACGGGCTCACGTAAATCATGGGCTGCAGGCGACGCAACGAGCCGCGGTGTTCATCTTGCAATGACTGCTCTAAAAGGTGAAATGGGTTATCCAACAGCATTATCTGCGCCAGGATGGGGATTCCAAGATGTATTATTCAATAAACAAGAATTAAAATTAGCAAGACCACTAGAGTCATATGTAATGGAAAATGTATTATTTAAAGTGTCATATCCAGCAGAATTCCATGCACAAACGGCTGCAGAATGTGCAGTGAAGTTGCATCCGGAAATTAAAGAGAGATTAGATGAAATTGACCGTATTACAATTACAACTCATGAATCAGCAATTCGTATTATTGATAAAGAAGGTCCATTAAATAACCCAGCTGATCGTGATCATTGTTTACAATACATTACGGCAATTGGTTTATTAAAAGGAGATATCGTTGCAGACGATTATGAAGATGCAGTAGCAAACGATCCACGTGTAGATGAATTACGTAATAAGATGGTTGTTGTTGAAAACAAACAGTACAGTTTAGATTACCTTGACCCGAACAAGCGCTCAATCGCCAACGCTGTTCAAGTTCACTTTAAAGATGGCACAGTAACAGAAAATGTGGAATGTGAATATCCACTTGGTCACCGCTTCCGTAGAGACGAAGCAATTCCAAAAGTTGTTCAAAAATTCACTGCAAATATGGCAGGTCATTATTCTAGTAAGCAACAAGAACAAATTCATGAAGTTTGTTTAAATGAAGAAAAACTAGAAAATATGAATGTAAACGAATTTGTAGATCTATTCTTAATTTAATAATAGGGGGGAATTTAGAATGGCTTGGGTTGTGAAAAAGCAGTCAACACAAGAGGAGCTTGCGAATCGATTCCGAGCTTTAGTAGAAGCAAATGAAATTTTGCAAATTCCAGGTGCTCATGATGCAATGGCAGCTCTTGTTGCGAAAAATACAGGTTTTTCAGCTCTTTATTTATCAGGAGCTGCTTATACTGCAAGTAAAGGCTTACCAGATTTAGGTATCGTGACGTCTACTGAAGTGGCTGAGAGAGCAAGAGATTTAGTAAGAGCTACAGACTTACCTGTTCTTGTTGACATTGATACAGGATTTGGTGGTGTACTAAATGTGGCGAGAACAGCTGTAGAAATGGTGGAAGCGAAAGTAGCAGCTGTCCAAATTGAAGATCAGCAATTACCAAAAAAATGTGGACATTTAAATGGTAAGAAACTTGTTACTACAGAAGAATTGGTTCAAAAAATTAAAGCGATTAAAGAAGTTGCACCGAGCTTATACATTGTAGCACGTACTGATGCTCGTGGCGTTGAAGGATTAGATGAAGCAATTGAAAGAGCAAATGCATATGTAAAAGCAGGTGCAGACGCAATTTTCCCTGAAGCGCTTCAATCAGAGGAAGAATTCCGTCTATTTAATAGTAAGGTAAATGCACCTTTGCTTGCGAATATGACTGAATTCGGAAAAACTCCATATTATAGTGCAGAGGAATTTGCGAATATGGGTTTCCAAATGGTTATTTATCCTGTAACTTCACTTCGCGTTGCAGCGAAAGCGTATGAAAATGTGTTTGCTTTAATTAAAGAAACAGGTTCTCAAAAAGATGCACTTTCTAATATGCAAACGAGAAGTGAATTATACGAAACAATTTCATATCATGACTTTGAAGAGTTAGATACTGGTATTGCAAAAACAGTATTATCAGAAGATCAATAGATAAAGCAGCGAAGGCGATGAAAATACATCTTTGGCAAAATAAAATGCTTGATGTGAAAAATCATCGCCTTCTATTTTCAAAAAAGATATTCCACTCATCGTAGACGAGCATAAGCAAAAAGCTATGAAAGCCGAATGATAGGGGGATACATATGGAGAAAACGAAGTTACCATGGGATGAATTTTTTTCACTTAATAAAGATATAAATCATACTTACTTTACACCAGAAGATTTTTCAGGTGATGAAGATTTAATCGCAAAAACGACAGAACAATTCGTTAAACAAGAAATTGTTCCACAAATGGAGAATATTGAACAACATAACTATAAAGTTTCTCGTCAATTATTTGAGAAAGCTGGGGAACTTGGATTATTAGGCATTGAGGTACCAGAAGATTATGGCGGGTTCGAGTTAGGAAAGGCTGTCTCAGGTCTTGTAGCAGAGAAAATGGGTTACGCTGGTGCGTTTAGCGTTTCTTTTAATATACACGCTGGTGTCGGTACATTGCCTTACATATATTATGGAACGAAAGAGCAAAAAGAAAAATATTTACCGAAAATCGCATCGGGAGAATGGATTGGGGCTTATGCTTTAACAGAGCCAAATGCTGGTTCGGATGCATTAAGTGCAAAAACAAGCGCCGTATTGAATGAAGAGGGAACAGCTTGGAAGTTAAATGGTGAGAAGCAATGGATTACAAATGCTCATATGGCAGATGTATACGTTGTTTTTGCGAAGACAAATAAAGGAATGACAGCGTTTATTGTCGAAAGAACATGTGAAGGTGTATCTATTGGATTAGAAGAAAAGAAAATGGGGATTAAAGGTTCTTCAACAGCGACTCTTATTTTAGAAGATGTTGTCATCCCTGCTGATAATGTTTTAGGGGAAGTTGGGAAAGGGCATCACGTAGCCCTTAATATTCTTAACTTTGCTAGACTTAAACTTGCTTTTGGAAATATTGGAACAGCAAAACAAGCAATTGGTTTGTCGGTTCAATATGGAAAAGAGCGAAAACAGTTCCAAACGGAATTAGTAGACTTTACGATGATTCAAGAGAAAATTGCAAATATGATCATTGCTACATATGGAGCCGAAAGTGCAGCTTATCGTACAGCAGGTGTAATCGATGAAGCAATTCATGAGAGCGATGAAGATCTTATGAAGAAAATGTCCCAATTTGCAATTGAATGTGCACTGAATAAAGTAAATGCTTCTGAAACACTTGCTTATATCGTAGATGAAGCTGTACAAATTCATGGTGGTTACGGTTATATGCAAGAGTATGAGGTAGAACGATTATATCGTGATGCAAGAATTAGTCGTATTTTTGAAGGAACGAACGAAATTAATAGATTAACAGTTGCTAAAATGTTAATGAAACAAATCGAACAATTAGAAGACACTGAAGTAGAAAGTAATGTAGCAAATGTAGAAAGAAACCATCGTTACATTTTATTAGCGAAAAAATTGTTGAAACAATCTTTGAAAACGCTCTCTAAAACTCCAGGCCTAAAAATTGACCAAGAACAAGAATATTCACGTGTAATTTCAAATATGTTGACGGACGTGTACGTCATGGAATCAGCGTTTTTACGTACGAGAAAAGCGGTACGTAAAAATGGAGAGGAAAAAGAACGTACGAAGCAACTAATAACGGATGTTATTTGTGAAGAAGGATACCGTAAAGTAGAAGAAGCGGCGATTTCTGTACTTTCAGCGGCTGTTACAGAAGAACAAGATAGACATGTGATTTTAGCTGAAATCCGTCAATTATTAGTGCCTTTATACACGAACGTATTTACGAAGAAGAGAGAAATTGCGAAAGCTATTATAAATCGCGGGAAATATATTGTGTAAATAGGAGGAAAGCGATATGAAAAAGATTGGTTTTATCGGTTTAGGTAACATGGGCCTTCCAATGTCAAAAAATCTAGTTAAATCAGGTTACACAGTATATGGCGTGGACTTAAATAAAGAGGCGGAAGCGTCCTTTGAAAAAGAAGGCGGAATTATCGGTCTATCAATCTCAAAACTAGCAGAAACATGTGATGTAGTTTTTACAAGTTTACCTTCACCTCGCGCTGTTGAAGCGGTATATTTTGGAGCTGAAGGATTATTTGAAAATGGTCACTCGAATGTAGTTTTCATTGATACAAGTACGGTATCGCCGCAGTTAAACAAACAGTTAGAGGAAGCTGCAAAGGAAAAGAAAGTAGACTTTTTAGCAGCACCTGTGAGCGGTGGTGTAATCGGAGCCGAAAACCGAACATTAACGTTTATGGTTGGTGGATCAAAAGACGTATATGAGAAAACGGAATCTATCATGGGCGTACTAGGCGCGAACATTTTCCACGTTAGTGAGCAGATTGATAGTGGTACAACTGTTAAGTTAATTAATAACTTATTAATTGGTTTTTATACAGCTGGTGTGAGTGAAGCTTTAACATTAGCGAAAAAGAACAATATGGATTTAGATAAAATGTTTGATATTTTAAATGTAAGTTACGGTCAAAGTAGAATTTATGAACGTAATTATAAAAGTTTTATAGCACCTGAAAACTACGAGCCAGGATTTACTGTGAACTTATTGAAGAAAGATTTAGGATTTGCAGTTGACTTAGCTAAGGAAAGCGAACTCCATTTACCGGTAAGCGAAATGTTACTAAACGTATATGACGAAGCGAGTCAAGCTGGATATGGTGAAAACGATATGGCTGCTTTATATAAGAAAGTTAGCGAGCAATTAATTTCTAATCAAAAATAAATTATACAAAGGAGAGAATACAATGATTACAACTGAAATTAAACGAGTAAAAAATCACATTAACGGTGAGTGGGTTGAATCGACAGGTACGGAAGTAGAAGCAGTTCCAAATCCAGCGACTGGAAAAATTATCGCTTACGTTCCACTATCTCCAAAAGAAGATGTTGAAAAAGCTGTTGAAGCGGCAAAAGCAGCATTCGAAACATGGTCTAAAGTACCAGTTCCAAATCGTTCAAGAAATTTATATAAATATTTACAGCTATTACAAGAAAACAAAGATGAGCTTGCAAAAATCATTACGCTAGAAAATGGTAAGACGCTAACGGATGCAACAGGTGAAGTACAGCGTGGTATTGAAGCGGTAGAACTTGCAACATCTACGCCAAATTTAATGATGGGTCAAGCACTTCCGAATATCGCTAGCGGAATTGATGGATCGATTTGGCGCTACCCAATCGGAGTTGTTGCTGGTATTACACCGTTTAACTTCCCGATGATGATTCCGTTATGGATGTTCCCACTTGCTATTGCTTGCGGTAATACATTCGTATTAAAAACATCTGAAAGAACGCCACTTTTAGCGGAGCGACTTGTAGAATTATTCTATGAAGCAGGTTTCCCAAAAGGCGTATTAAATTTAGTGCAAGGCGGAAAAGATGTTGTAAATAGTATTTTAGAAAATAAAGATATTCAGGCTGTTTCGTTCGTTGGCTCTGAGCCGGTAGCTCGTTACGTATATGAAACAGGTACGAAACACGGAAAACGTGTACAAGCGTTAGCAGGTGCGAAAAACCATGCGATTGTAATGCCAGATTGCAATCTTGAGAAAACAGTACAAGGTGTAATTGGATCTGCATTTGCAAGTAGTGGAGAGCGCTGCATGGCATGCTCAGTAGTAGCAGTAGTGGATGAAATTGCTGATGAATTCATTGATGTATTAGTAGCAGAAACGAAAAAATTAAAAGTAGGCGATGGCTTTAATGAAGATAACTATGTTGGACCATTAATCCGTGAATCTCATAAAGAGCGCGTTTTAGGCTATATTAATAGCGGTGTAGCAGATGGGGCAACTTTATTAGTAGATGGCCGTAAAATTAATGAAGAAGTTGGAGAAGGTTACTTTGTAGGTGCGACAATCTTTGATGGCGTGAATCAAGAAATGAAAATTTGGCAAGATGAAATTTTTGCTCCAGTATTAAGTATTGTACGTGTTAAAGATTTAGAAGAAGGTATTAAACTAACAAATCAATCTAAATTTGCAAATGGTGCGGTTATTTATACGTCAAATGGTAAACATGCACAAACATTCCGTGATAACATCGATGCTGGTATGATTGGTGTAAACGTAAACGTTCCAGCACCAATGGCATTCTTCGCATTTGCAGGAAATAAAGCTTCATTCTTTGGTGATTTAGGTACAAATGGTACAGATGGCGTTCAATTCTATACACGTAAAAAAGTTGTAACTGAGCGCTGGTTTTAATATAGAGTAAACAACCAAATCAGTTATTTGATGAAAACCACCACTATTAATAGTGGTGGTTTTCGTCTTGTTAATTATTTTTTTCAAAAGCTAGTTTAATACCAAATCCAATTAGGACGACTCCTGTTAGCCCTTGAATATAACGTTGCGTCTTCGGTTTTTTCATAAAAGCACTAATTTTATCAATTAAAAATATATAAAATGCAAACCAAATGACTGTTAAAACGAGGTAAGTAAGGCCCATTACAAGAAGTTGAATAAATGTATTATGATTTGGATTTAAAAATTGTGGTAAAAAAGTTAAAAAGAAGACTGCTACTTTAGGATTTAATAAATTTGTAAGAAATCCTTGGCGAAAGCAAGAAGTATGTTCGTTTTCATTATTCAAAGATAGATCATTTGTATCTAAGTTTTCTTTGTTTCTTACTGCTAAAAGGGCTTTAATACCGATATATATTAAATAGAGAGCCCCAACGTACTTGAAAATAGAAAATAAAAGAGCTGACTTTACAATAAGTGCAGAAAGACCAATTACAGCAGCTAAAGTATGAATTAATAGTGCAATACATGTACCAAACACTGTTTTCACTCCACCGACTTTACCAGCAACCAATGTATTTTTCGTAGCCATTGCTGTATCTGGACCAGGTAAAATGATAAGGCAAATAGACATAATGATGAAAAGAAGATAATTTTCTATCATAGCCGCCCCTCCTTTTTATTTTTAGAATATTTGATTAAAATCAGTGTAGCACAAAAATGGATTTAATAAAATTAAATTTTGTTAAAAATAATTAAATAAAAAAGGCTATATAGTAGCTGTAATTACACTACTATATAGCTTCGATTTTATCCCGCTATTTGCGGGTAGTAAGATTTTCACCGCACAAGATTTAGCTGAAGCAAAGAAGTTAGGTAGGGGATGAACAAAACATCCCCTCATGACAATTTCATTTTATGCATTAAGTAAGTTAAAGAAACGATTCACATCTTCTTCTGAAACGTCACTTAACTGTTTATATTTATAATTCGGATTTTGATCTTTATCAACGACAACGGAGCGTACTCCTTCGAAGAAATCTTCATGTCTCATGAAATTTTTAGCAAGTATTAGGTCCGTAGCGAAACATTCTTCAACGGATTTATTTTTTCCATCAATAAACTGTTTTAATGTTACTTTTAGTGAAATAGGGGATTTTGATAACAGTGTTTCTTTCGTTTTTAGAGCAAAGGAACTTTCATCTTTCTCCAATGAATGGATGATTTCTTCAATTGTATCGAAAGCAAAATGTGAATTGATTACTTCTAATGAAGGAGCGAGCTCGCTTTCTAAGTTTGGAGCAGTTGCAAATGTACGAATAACTTCTTTTAAATTAGTATGTACATCATCTTCTTTATACCAATTTACACTTTCAAGTTCAGTAAGAAACTTTGGTAATGAATCAGATGTCATAAAGTAATCAGCAGCATTAATAAATAATACGTCAGAAGCTTTTAAAATAGATGCTGTTAAAGCAACGAATCGTCCTGTATATCCAGGCGCTTTATTTAAGAAATATGCAGCTCCCACGTCTGGGAAGAAGCCGATATTCATCTCTGGCATTGCCCATTTCGTACGCTCAGTTACAATGCGATACTTCGCACCATTTGTAAGACCGACACCACCGCCCATTACAATTCCATCTAAACAAGCAATAATCGGTTTTGTATATTGATAAATATATGTATCAATTTCATACTCTTCTTCAAAAAAACGTTCTGCATGTTGCAATGCCACTTCATTGGAACGCGCTTCATAAAGAGTTTTAATGTCGCCGCCTGCACAAAAACCTTTTGTGCCAGCTCCTTTTAACACGATAAGTGCAATACGCTCATCGTGTTCCCACTCTTTAAGTTTTTGTCCGATAGGTTGTAACATGTCATAAGATAAAGAATTAAGTGCTTTTGGACGGTTTAAAGTAATTGTCGCAACGCCGTTTTCACTAACAGAAAATAAAACTTGTTCAGTCATAATGCATCCTCCCTTACATATCTTCTTATTCTTAATTCTTGATATGTACTGAAATGTCCTTTATAAATTTTGTCAAAAGTTGACGGTAAATATTAATTTGGTCACCGCATATTTTGACGAGTTATCTTTGCAGGATTTCAGAGACTGAGGGGGAATATTACAACATTACTGTAAGTGTAATTATTTGAAGTTATAATGATAAAAGCGCTATTATATAGGTGTGAATTGTTCATTATCAATTCTAAAAGAGTGTTTGAAGAAAAAATAAATCGTACAATTGTAATAAAAAATTTTACACTGAATTAGAAATAGAGAAAGGAGAAATCGGAATGCCAGGACCTTTACTATTGTCGGTTATTATTTTGTCTTTTTTAATGATAGGAATAACGCAGTATTTTCATCATACAGATACGACAGAAGAAGTGAAGGATAAAGTACGTCTCGTATTTCCGATTTTTATAATATCTATTTCATTCTGTATTTTATTAAATAAAGATGGGTACATTGTCGCAGTGTTCTCATTTTTCGTCGCAATCGTTTTAATTACCGTTTTATATTATGTAATGAAAGACTTTATACAAAAATAAAGATGTCATAATAGGCATTTTTATTTTGGAGAAAATATAAAATTTCACATACCGTATTTTATATAAAATACATGAAGTATATAACAATAGAAAAGTGTGTACTTTGCTGTGTATGTACTTGTCAATCTTGCATAGCCACTATACTATTAAAATGTAGAGATTATAAAAAGGGGTTGTATCTATCATGAAATTTGAGATGCACACAAAAATTATTTCAAATGAAAAAGAAGTAAGATTACATATTGAAGAAAATATATTTCAATTAATATTGGATGGCTATCACTTATTTACAGTTCAAGAAATATTGCCTTTATATAAATCAAATGAAGAAAGAATTGGAAGTGCAACGATATTGAAGCTAGAGTGGGAGAACGGAAAAACTACAATAAACTATCAACTCGTTTCACTAAAATCAGTAAATTAAAAGGAGTAGAAAAATATGAAGTTATTTCATACAGCGGATTGGCATTTAGGTAAGCTTGTTCATGGCGTGTATATGACTGAAGACCAAAAGATTGTATTAGATCAGTTTGTACAGGCTGTTGAAGAAGAAAAACCAGATGCTGTAATTATTGCAGGGGATTTATATGATCGAGCAATTCCACCTACAGAAGCAGTAGACTTATTAAATGATGTGCTGCAAAAAATAGTTATTGATTTGCAAACACCAGTTATTGCGGTAGCTGGTAATCATGATAGTCCGGATCGTATCCATTTTGGAAGTAGTTTAATGAAAAAACAAGGATTACATATTGCAGGTCAATTTCAATTCCCGTATGAACCTGTTGTACTAAATGATGAACATGGAGAGGTTCACTTCCATCTAATACCGTATGCAGATCCAAGCATAGTGAGGCACGTGTTGAAAAATGAAGACGTACGTTCTCATGATGATGCGATGCGCATTTTTATGAATGAGCTCTCTGAAACGATGGATAAAGAAGCTAGACATGTATTTGTTGGACATGCATTTGTAACTTCTTCAGGAGAAGCGGAGGAGAATACAAGTGATGCAGAACGACCACTTTCAATTGGTGGTGCTGAATATGTAAATAGTCATTATTTTGATAAGTTTCATTACACAGCGCTTGGACATTTACATCAAGCGCATTTCGTACGTAATGAGACGATTCGATATTCAGGTTCACCACTTGCCTATTCAATTTCTGAAGAGAAACATAAAAAAGGTTATTACATTGTAGAACTGAATGAAACTGGTGAAGTAGCAATTGAAAAAAGATTACTTTCACCACGTCGTAAAATGCGAACAGTAGAAGCGAAAATAGATGAATTATTACAGCACCCAGTAAGTGAAGATTACGTATTTGTAAAATTATTAGACGAAAACCCTGTCTTACAGCCGATGGAGAAAATACGATCTGTATATCCAAATGCAATGCACGTTGAAAGAGCGATGCAAAGGCGAGAACTCACAGATACAAATGAAGTAACTGTTTCAAGACATAAAACGGATGATTTATCTCTTTTAAAGGCTTTCTATAAAGAAATGAAAGGGTTAGATTTATCAGAAGAGAAAGAACGCCTATTTATAGATGTATTACAAACAGTGCAAGAACGGGAAGGTGAACGAGGATGAGACCGATTCAGCTTATTATGACAGCATTCGGGCCATATAAACAGAAAGAAGTAATCGATTTTGAAGATCTTGGAGAACATCGTATTTTCGCTATTTCTGGGAATACAGGAGCTGGAAAAACAACGATTTTTGATGCGATTTGTTATGTGTTATATGGTGAGGCTAGTGGAGAAGAACGTAGTGATACGAGCATGCTTCGAAGTCAATTTGCTGATGATAATGTTTATACAAGTGTTGAATTAACCTTTCAGTTAAAAGGGAAACGCTATGAAATAAAACGACAACTTGGACATAAAAAACAAGGGAATAAGACCATTACAGGACATGCAGTAGAATTATATGAAGTTATTGATGGAGAAAACGTTCCAGCCGTCGATCGTTTTCATGTAACAGACGTAAACAAAAAAGTGGAAGATTTAATTGGGTTAAGTAAACATCAATTTAGCCAAATTGTTATGTTACCCCAAGGGGAATTCCGAAAACTATTAACATCTGAGACGGAAAACAAAGAAGAGATTTTACGTCGTATTTTTAAAACGGATCGTTATAAATTAATGCGTGAGTTACTTGATCAAAAGAGAAAACAATGGAAAGATGTCTTGCAAGAAAAACAAAAAGAGAGAGAGCTCTATTTCCGTAATGTTTTTAAATTACCAATCCGTGATGGAGCATTATTAGAGACATTAGTGGCACAAGAACATGTAAATACGCATCAAGTAGTAGAAGCGTTAGAACAAGAAACAACCGTGTATAAAGCAGAGGTTGAGCAATTACAAGTAGAACAAGATGTTCAAACGAAGCAATTAAAGGATGCAGAAACACGTTTTCATGCAGCAAAATCTATAAATGAGAAATTTATAGATTTACAACAAAAGAATGAGAAATATAACACTTTACAAGAGAACCGTGCAGCAATTGAAAGGAAAGAAAAATCCTTTAAACGTGCGGAACAAGCAAAGCGCTTATTACCATTTGAACAATGGTATGAAGAAGCGATGGAAAATGAGCAGAAAGTTGAAAGTTTGTTAAAACAGATAATTGTCAAACAAGAACAGATAATGAACAGCTTTGAACTTGCTAAGGAGAAGTATGAAGTAGTAAAGAATAAAGAAGCTGAACGAGAAGAGGCTAAAAAACTTGTTCAAAGATTAGAAGAGTTACAAGCAATCATTGAATCATTAGCTGAGAGAAAGCTGAATTTACAAAATGCCGAAATTCAAATAGGGAAATTAAAAGAAAGTATGCAAAAGTTAGATCAACAACTAGAAGAGCATACAAACCAAAAACAGAGAATGTCTGATGAATTGCAGCAATTAGAACAAGCACTTGAGCAATATGTAGCTAAAGTAGAAGAACTAACGAATATGCGAGAAGATGCAAAAGTTTTAAAGCAAGCATATGATGTTTGGCAAGAAAAACAAAAATTCGAGCAAGAAAAAGAAGCGGCAACTAATAAAATGCAAGTGGCAGTTCGTGCATATGAAAACATGGAGCGCCGCTGGTTAAGTGAACAAGCTGGTATATTAGCTCTTCATTTACATGACGGTGAATCTTGTCCGGTATGTGGTAGTACGAATCATCCACAAAAAGCTACAGAGCAAAGTAATGCGATCGATGAAAAAGAGTTAAACGATTTAAGAGATAAGAAGAACATTGCTGAAAAATTACATGTGCAAGTAGAGGAGAAATGGAATTTCTATCGACTACAATATGAACAAGTGATAGAAGAAGTTGTGAAGCGCGGCTACAATTCGGAAAAATTAGCTGAAACATATAGTGCACTTGTTCAAAAAGGAAAACAATTAGCTGCAGACGTGAATACGTTAAAAGCAAGTGAAGAAACACGTAAGCAGATTGCTGCGAACATGAAAAGCGTAGAAGAAAAAATAGAAGAACTTCAGAAACAAAAACGAGAAATGGAAACAATGCAGCACCGTACAGAAATGGAGTGTATGCAACTTCGTACGTCATATGAACATGATAAACGAAATATTCCAGAAAGCTTACAAACAGTACAAGCTTGGAAAGTACAGTTTGACCAAGCTATGCAGGAACTTAGGTTACTGGAGGACGAATGGAAGAAAGTGCAGGAAGCGTATCAGCATTGGCAAAATGAAAATATACGTATTCAAGCTGAACAAAAAGGTGCTTCTAATCAATTTGAAAGTGCAAAATTAAAGAAAGAAGAGACTTTCGCACGCTTTATGAAAGAGCTAGAACAAAGTGGGTTTACAGATCAATTCACGTATAAAGAAGCCAAATTAAGCGATGCCGAGATGGAGATGTTACAAAAAGAAATTCAAGGTTATTATTCATCGCTTGAAGTGCTTGCAAAACAAATCGAAGAGTTAAACTCAGAATTAAAAGATAAAGAGTATATGGATATTACATCTTTAGGTGAACACATAAAAGAACTAGAAATTAATCTCGATATCATTAAAGAAAAACGTCAACGTGCGCAAAATGCGGTAACATATATTTCTGATTTACATGAAAACATTAGACGTATTGACGAACAAATTCACGAGGAAGAAAAAGCCTTCCAAGAACTTGTTGATTTATATGAAGTAATGAAAGGTGATAACGAAAGTCGTATATCATTTGAACGTTACATCTTAATTGAGTATCTGGAACAAATTGTTCAAATCGCAAACGAACGATTACGTAAATTATCAAATGGACAATTTTATTTAAAACGAAGTGAACGAGTTGAAAAAAGAAACCGCCAAAGTGGATTAGGCTTAGATGTGTACGATGCATACACTGGCCAAACGCGCGATGTAAAAACATTATCTGGCGGAGAGAAATTTAACGCATCACTTTGCTTAGCGCTAGGAATGGCAGATGTAATTCAAGCATATGAAGGTGGTATTTCCATCGAAACGATGTTCATCGATGAAGGGTTCGGTTCATTAGATGAAGAATCATTAACGAAAGCAGTAGATGCCTTAATTGACCTACAAAAATCAGGCCGATTTATCGGTGTCATTTCACACGTACAAGAGCTGAAAAACGCAATGCCAGCTGTATTAGAAGTAACGAAGCAGAAAGATGGATGTAGTCAGACTAGGTTTGTGGTGAAGTAAGCTTAGAGAATGGAGTAGGGAATCTACCGATACTTTTAGTCTCGTATGTAATAAAATAAAACGTCGTCTCTTCATTGGAGACGACGTTTTATTTATATATCTATGAATTATCGGAAGAAGGCGGCGTATTCTCCAAACGATTATAAGCTTGAAAAGCTGAAATTGCCGATATAGCCCCGCCTACTAAAAATAAAGTCGATCCTCCAACTAAGATGATATGACTGACATATGTTTCCGGTGCTTCTTCGACTTCTTCTTGTAACGCTGTAGGCATATGAATTCCCCTTTATAAAAGTTGCTTTATTTCGCTATTTGCCGTGCAGTAAGACGCCCATCTCAAAATTCAGCGGAAGCAAAGAAATTATGAGGGGGGCAGGTTGCCCGTAAAAGCACGATTGGTGAGGGCTGATTAAAGTTTTACTTTATAAATAGTATATACAAACGCCTAAAATGTGTTAAAATAACTGATGATTTTATGCAGTGAGTAATTAGATGAGTAGGATGCGAGTGGCTAAATAAATCTTCATCACAAATTTATGTGAACTTCACATAGAGCACATATTAACATTGTATTATGTATATGTACCAAATAAATAAATAAAGTGAATGTAAGTTCTGTTTTCAAAAATTTAAAATCCTTTTATTTCTATATAAAAGTTTTAATCAAGGGTTTTAAAAAATTTGGAAATAGATCTTATGAATATGGAATTCATATAAAAGGGGAATGTCTTATGACAACATATACGAGTGAAATGAGAAAAACTTTAGTTTCAGAAGAAGATGTAGATATTTTAAAAATTATGGCGCATCCAATCCGACTGCAAATTGTAAATGAATTAAGTACGAGAAAAACTTGTAATGTAACACAATTAACAGAGTTACTGAATATTCCGCAATCTACTGTTTCACAACATTTATCAAAAATGAAGGGTAAAGTGTTACGAGCAGAGAGAAGAGGTTTAGAAATTTATTATCATATTAACAATTTAAAAGCGAGTAAGATTGTTAATGTTTTAGGGTATATAAACTAGTGAAATATTTTTATATAAAATAGCCCCTGCTGTTGAGCAGGGGCTATTTTGTGTTGTTTTATGTATTTGTATTTAAAACTTTATAGTTTTTATGATTTACAATTGTTCGATCAAATTCAAAAGTACCACCGCTTACATTTGTAATTTCAACTAAGACCGATTCAGTATAAAGTTTTAATACAGATCCTGTAATCTTTAAATTATTTCGTTGAAAAAGTATAGTATCCCCTATGTTTGCTTTCATAGTACCTCCTCATTAAAGACAGAAATTTTTTTATTATATATATTAAACCACGGATAGATATATTAGTGAATATTTAGTTTTATTTATCAAAAAAATATTTGTTGTCTATGTGTGCAGAATTAAAAGAGGTTTTAACAAGACGTATTAAAAATGCTTTCATTATGATGGAATTTGTTTGTTAAATTGTCACATTTTAATAAACAATTATAAGCGTATAAAGAAAGTCAGGCTTTTGAATTGACTTAATAAAACCGTTTCTTTAATAAATAGTTTTTTGTATTTCGTCCTTCATTTTCTGTAACTGATTCCATGTTTTTGACGCTCTATCTTGTAAGTGCTTACATAAATGAAAACATCTTATACAATGAAGGTGTCAAATCAAAAGAGGTGACCAAAATGAACATAAAAAAAGTAAATTTAGCGAATAGCATTGAAATAGAAAGAGGGGGCGGAAAGATATGAAAAAATCAACTGTTAATCCATGGCTTGTTGTCCTTGGCACAGTTATAGTACAGATGGGGCTTGGGACGATATATACATGGAGTTTATTCAATCAGCCTTTAGTTAGTAAATATGGTTGGAGTCTTAACGCTGTTGCGATAACTTTCTCAATTACTAGTCTTTCTTTAGCATTTTCAACTTTATTTGCGAGTAAATTGCAAGAAAAATGGGGACTTCGTAAACTTATTATGATAGCTGGATTAGCATTAGGACTAGGATTAATACTTAGTTCACAAGCATCCTCACTAATATTATTTTATGTACTAGCGGGAGTTGTTGTAGGTTATGCAGATGGTACAGCATATATCACTTCATTATCAAATTTAATAAAGTGGTTTCCAGAGCGTAAAGGTTTAATTGCTGGTATTTCTGTCTCTGCATATGGTTCAGGTAGCTTAATCTTTAAATACGTTAACGCACAGTTGATTGAATCAGTTGGTGTATCCCAAGCATTTATATACTGGGGTTTAATTGTTACAGCTATGATTGTAATTGGTGCTTGTTTAATCCATCAAGCTGCAGATCAAGGAGCAGTTCATGAAACAAAAACTGAGGAATACACAACGAAAGAAATGTTAGGCACAAAACAAGTATACTTATTATTTATCATGTTATTTACATCATGTATGAGTGGCTTATACTTAATTGGTATGGTAAAAGACATTGGTGTTCAACTTGTAGGACTTAGCGCAGCAACAGCTGCTAATGCGGTGGCTATGGTTGCAATCTTCAATACATTAGGTCGTATCATTTTAGGACCGTTATCGGATAAAATTGGGCGTTTAAAAATCGTTACTGGTACTTTTGTTGTTATGGCGAGTTCAGTCTTAGTTCTAAGTTTTGTAGATTTAAATTATGGTATTTACTTCGTATGTGTAGCAAGTGTAGCGTTTTGCTTTGGTGGAAATATCACTATTTTCCCAGCTATTGTTGGTGATTTCTTCGGTATGAAAAACCATAGTAAGAACTACGGAATTGTGTATCAAGGATTTGGATTTGGGGCGCTTGCAGGTTCCTTTATCGGTGCACTTCTAGGTGGATTCAAACCAACGTTCATGGTAATAGGTGTATTATGTGTCGTGTCATTCATTATCGCAATTTTAATTCAAGCACCTAAGCAGAAAAAAGAAAAAGAAGAAGAGTATCGCAGCGTAGCATAAGTATACAAATCTTCTATAACACTATGATTACGAAAAAGCATCCTATTCTATTAATTAGGATGCTTTTTTATGAGTTATTTTAACAAGGTTAAATTACTTTTGGGATTTTTATAGATGTAAAAGTGAGTGGAATATAATAAATTGATACATCGTATTCGAAATATATATTAAATCTTAAATGACAAAAAAGACATTCATTAGTATTTGTAAGATATATTTTCAGAAAAATATTGAGAAAATATATACTTGAGTTTTTCATAAAGCATTGTAAATGAACGTATCTCTAGTTTAGTTTCTTCAATTTTAAAAAGAGGACTTTGAATTTTATTTATAATATAAGTACTTTTAATGCGTTTACATATGATTTTATTAAGAAGCATTAAAATGGTTTATCTGAAAAATAAAAAAAGATTGACAAGTTTATTGAGAAACATTATCATTTCGGTGTAAGATGGTAAATGAAAAACATTATCAATAAAATGGATTTTAAAGTAATGCGCACTTGACCAATTAGTTTAGTAAGTGTATTATTTTTTACAACACAACTGATAATGAAAATCAATATCATCGGTGTTACTTAATGAAATTAATGTTTATGTGAAAGGATAGAGAAAATGAACTTAGGGGAATTTGATGGGAAAACAGTTTTAGTAACAGGTGCAGCACAAGGCATAGGCAGTGTCGTTGCCAAAATGTTTTTAGAAAGAGGAGCCACAGTTATTGCGGTTGATCAAAATGAAGAGGGGTTAAATGTACTCTTAAATCAAAATGAATTAAACAATACACGTATGAAAACGTTTCGTTTAGATGTGAGTGATAGCGCCGCTGTTGAAGACATGGTAAATCATATTGCAAATGAAATAGCGCCAATAGATATTTTAATAAATGTTGCAGGGGTTTTACGTATGGGACCAATTCATTCGTTAAGTGATGAAGATTGGAATAAAACATTCTCTGTAAATACGACAGGGGTTTTCAATATGTCCCGAGCGGTAAGTAAAAATATGATGTTAAGAAAATCGGGGGCAATTGTTACAGTCGGTTCAAATGCGGCAAATACGCCAAGAATGGAGATGGCTGCGTATGCTGCGTCAAAGGCCGCAACGACGATGTTTATGAAATGTTTAGGACTAGAGCTTGCGGCATACAATATACGCTGCAACTTAGTTTCTCCAGGTTCTACTGAAACTGAGATGCAAAGATTACTATGGGCTGATGAGAATGGAGCTAAAAATATAATTGCTGGTTCTCAAAATACATATAGACTCGGAATTCCATTACAAAAAATTGCACAACCTTCAGAAGTTGCTGAAGCAGTGTTATTTTTAGCCTCAGATAGAGCAAGTCATATTACAATGCACAATTTATGTGTTGATGGCGGTGCTACGTTAGGAGTTTAATAAAAATTCAGGAGGTTATTATATTATGAATGAACATATAGCTGTAAAGGAATTGTCAGAAAAACTTTTAGAAGATTATAAGACTGAATCTTCATTCTTTTTCGCTTCACCAACTCGAACGATATTAGCAGAAGGAGAGTTTACTACAGTAAAGCATCGTGAAATTGAAAGTTTCCCAGAGCTTGTGCAAGCGACATTAAGTAATGCGAAACAAGCTGGAAATCCAAATCCTATCGTTGTGGGTGCTTTGCCATTTGATCGTAGAAAAGAAGTCCAACTCATCGTACCAGAATATAGCAGAATTTCTGAGCGTTTACAATTGGATACAACAAATCAGCTTGAAACAAATGAGAATGTAACATTTGAAATGACACCAGTGCCAGACCCTGAAGTTTATATGAATGGTGTGAAGCAAGGAATTGAAAAAATACAGGACGGTGATTTAAAGAAAATCGTTCTATCCAGATCGTTAGATGTTAAATCTTCCGAAAAGATTGATAAGCAAAAACTTCTGCGAGAATTAGCAGAGCATAATAAGTATGGTTATACATTTGCTGTAAATTTACCGAAAGATGAAAAAGAGAACAGTAAGACGCTAATTGGAGCAAGCCCTGAATTACTTGTTTCACGTAATGGTATGCAAGTTATTTCTAACCCGTTAGCTGGTTCAAGGCCACGTAGTGAGGACCCAGTAGAAGATAAAAGAAGAGCAGAGGAATTACTTTCTTCGCCAAAAGATTTACATGAACATGCGGTAGTAGTTGAAGCGGTTGCCGCTGCACTTCGTCCGTATTGTCATACATTACATGTTCCAGAAAAGCCATCAGTTATTCATAGTGAAGCGATGTGGCATTTGTCTACAGAAGTGAAAGGTGAACTTAAGGATCCAAATACTTCTTCTTTACAATTAGCAATTGCCCTTCATCCTACGCCAGCAGTTTGCGGAACTCCGATGGAAAAAGCAAGAGAGGCTATACAGCATATTGAGCCATTTGACCGCGAGTTCTTTACAGGAATGCTAGGATGGAGCGATTTAAATGGAGATGGAGAATGGATTGTTACAATTCGTTGTGCTGAAGTACAAGAAAATACACTTCGTTTATATGCAGGAGCTGGAGTTGTTGCTGAGTCAAAACCAGAAGATGAGTTAGCAGAAACATCAGCTAAGTTCCAAACAATGCTAAAAGCTTTAGGGTTAAGAGATAGTTCACTTAATGAAAAATAGGGGGAAGAAAGAATGCTAGTAGGTTATACAGAATGGCCAAAAGAATTTGCCGATCGTTACCGAGAAGCAGGATGTTGGCTTGGTGAAACATTTGGAGGAGTGTTAAGAGAGCGGGCTGAGAAATATGGAGATCGAATCGCGGTTGTAAGTGGTAAGAAGCATATAACATATAGTGAACTTAATAAAAAGGTAGATCGTTTAGCGGCAGGTTTACTGAATTTAGGAATAAAGAAAGAGGACAGAGTTGTAATCCAGTTACCTAACATTATCGAGTTTTTCGAAATATGTTTTGCACTATTTCGAATTGGAGCGCTTCCTGTCTTTGCACTACCTTCACATCGAAGCAGTGAAATTAGTTATTTTTGTGAGTTTGGCGAGGCGAGCGCTTACGTTATTTCAGATAAGGCTCTCGGTTTTGATTATCGAAAATTAGCAAGAGAAGTGAAAGAGAAAGTGCCAACTTTACAACATGTAATTGTAGTGGGAGAAGAAGAAGAGTTTGTGAACATAAATGATCTGTATATGGATCCCGTCTCATTACCAGAAGTTCAGCCAAGTGATGTTGCATTTCTCCAATTATCAGGAGGCACAACAGGTCTTTCTAAATTAATTCCTAGAACACATGATGACTATATTTATAGTTTACGTGTTAGCGCTGAAATTTGTAATTTGAATGCAGAAAGCGTCTATATGGCAGTTCTTCCAGTAGCACACAATTACCCAATGAGTTCTCCAGGGACATTTGGAACTTTCTATGCGGGTGGAAAAGTGGTATTGGCAACTGGTGGTAGTCCAGATGAGG
Organism: Bacillus cereus group sp. BfR-BA-01347; assembly: GCF_022663835.1. Classification (NCBI taxonomy): domain Bacteria; kingdom Bacillati; phylum Bacillota; class Bacilli; order Caryophanales; family Bacillaceae; genus Bacillus; species Bacillus cereus group sp. BfR-BA-01347. The sequence goes on from NZ_JAKUGG010000008.1 coordinate 156,485, forward strand.
CCTTTGCTCTTATCGAAAAAGAAAAAGTTACAATTACAGCGCTCGTTCCGCCATTAGCAATGATTTGGCTTGATGCTGCATCTTCTCGTAATGCCGATTTATCAAGCCTAGAGGTTATGCAAGTAGGTGGTGCTAAGTTTAGCGCTGAGGTTGCAAAACGTATACGTCCTACATTTGGATGTACGTTACAGCAAGTGTTCGGTATGGCGGAAGGATTAGTGAACTATACAAGATTAGATGATCCGGAAGAAATTATTATTTATACACAAGGTAGACCAATGTCTGCACTCGATGAAGTACGAGTTGTTGATGAAAATGACAACGATGTGCAACCTGGCGAAGTAGGTAGTTTATTAACAAGAGGTCCATATACAATTCGTGGTTACTATAAAGCCGAAGAGCATAATGCACGATCATTTACAAAGGATGGATTTTATCGCACAGGTGATCTTGTAAAAGTAAATGAACAAGGATACATCATTGTAGAAGGAAGAGATAAAGATCAAATTAACCGCGGTGGTGAGAAAGTTGCTGCGGAAGAAGTTGAAAATCATCTATTAGCACACGATGCGGTCCATGACGTAGCAATTGTATCTATGCCTGACGATTATTTAGGTGAACGCACCTGTGCTTTTGTTATAGCTCGCGGACAAGTTCCAGCAGTAAGTGAATTAAAAATGTTTTTAAGAGAACGTGGTATAGCGGCTTATAAAATTCCAGATCGAATTGAATTTATTGAAGCATTCCCGCAAACAGGAGTCGGAAAAGTCAGCAAAAAAGAACTACGTAAAGTCATTGCTGAAAAGCTTATTACAGTAAAACAATAATAAAAATCGGAAGGAAGTGATTAGATGGCTATCCCATCTATTTCAGTATATAAAATGCCAATTGAATCAGAACTACCAAAAAATAAAGTGAATTGGACACCAGATCCGAAACGTGCAGTACTTTTAATTCATGACATGCAAGAATATTTTCTTGATGCATATAGCGATAAAGAATCACCAAAAGTAGAACTTATTTCAAATATTAAAATGATAAGAGAAAAATGTAAGGAACTTGGTATACCAGTTGTTTATACAGCACAACCTGGTGGGCAAACGTTAGAACAACGAGGTTTATTACAAGACTTTTGGGGTGACGGTATACCTGCTGGACCAGATAAAAAGAAAATTGTTGATGAACTTACTCCTGATGAGGATGATATATTCCTCACAAAATGGAGATATAGTGCATTTAAAAAGACAAATCTATTAGAAATTTTAAATGAACAAGGAAAAGATCAACTCATTATTTGCGGTATTTATGCGCATATTGGCTGTCTTTTAACAGCTTGTGAAGCATTTATGGATGGTATAGAGCCGTTCTTTGTAGCAGATGCAGTTGCTGATTTTTCACTAGAGCATCATAAACAAGCATTGGAGTATGCATCTAATAGATGTGCAGTAACGACATCAACAAACCTACTGTTAAACGATTTACAAAGTGTAAAAGATGATGAGAGTGAAGGAATCACTATACAGGAAGTGCATGAACTAGTTGCACAACTACTTCGTGAGCCAGTAGAGAGTATTGATATTGATGAGGACTTATTAAATAGAGGGATTGATTCGATCAGAATTATGAGTTTAGTAGAGAAGTGGCGTCGTGAAGGGAAAGAAATCACTTTTGCACATTTAGCAGAACGTCCAACTGTTGCAGGTTGGTACAGTTTACTATCTTCACAAACAGCACAGGTGCTGTAACAAATAGACTACATAATAAAGGGGTAGTAAAGAATGCCTAACAGTCAAAAGATTCGTCATTCGTTATCATCTGCGCAGTCTGGTATGTGGTTTGCGCAACAATTAGATCCGCTTAATCCAATTTACAATACTGGGGAATATGTAGAAATAAACGGAAATATTCATCAAGAAATTTTCGAATTAGCTGTACGTAAAGTTGTAATGGAAGCAGAAGCACTTCATGTTCGCTTCGAGGAGGATGAAATTGGCCCATGGCAAGTTATTGAAGAATCACATTTTCATATGCATTTTATTGACGTTCGTAAAGAAGAAAATCCTGAAGAAGCTGCTAAAGTATGGATGAAAAATGATTTATCTATGCCAGTCGATTTGAAAAAAGATACACTATTTACTGAAGCACTTATTCAAGTTGAAAATAATCGTTTCTTTTGGTATCAGCGCATCCATCACATTGTGATGGATGGCTATGGATTTTCACTTCTTAGCCAAAAAGTAGCGAATGAGTATACATCACTTATAGAAGAAACAAACAAGAATGAAAAGCCATTTGGTTCTCTTACAAAGGTCGTGCAAGAAGATATTGAGTATCGTGAGTCTAAAAAATTTCAGGAAGATCGTACTTTTTGGTTAGAAAAATTTGCGGATGAACCAGAAGTTGTAAGCTTGGCAGAGCGAGCACCGAGAACATCAAATGGATTTTCACGAGAAACAGCTTATTTATCTAGTTCTAGCACGAAAACTTTATTAGAAGATATCAATATTTCGTTAACAAGTTGGCCGGAATTCATTGTCGCTGTAACAAGTATTTATATGCATAAGTTAACAGGTGCAAATGATATTGTTTTAGGTTTACCGATGATGGGACGTCTAGGTTCGGTATCTATTCATACACCAAGTATGGTAATGAATTTAGTTCCACTTCGTATTACAGTAACTCCAAATATAACTCTTGCGGAATTATTGCAGCAAGTTTCTAAAGAAATCCGAGATGTACGTCGCCATTATAAATACCGTCATGAGGAATTAAGAAGAGACTTAAAGTTACTAGGTGAAAATCAAAGGTTGTTTGGACCGTTAGTGAATGTTATGCCTTTTGATTACGGGCTAAATTTTGCTGGAAATCGTGGTATTACGCATAATTTATCAGCAGGACCTGTCGATGATTTATCAATAAATGTATATAAACGTTTTGATCAAAATGAGCTAATGATTCATTTTGATGCAAATCCTGAAGTATATAATGGCGCGGAGCTAGCATTGCATAAAGAAAGATTTATGAATCTATTTGAATTAGTAGTAAATAATTATGAGAAAAACGAGTCGATTGGAAAAATAAACATTACTCTGCCTGAAGAAAATCATAAAGTTTTATTGGAATGGAATGAAACGAAGGAAGACGATGAGTTAATCAGTCTGCCTATATCATTTGAAAAACAAGTGCAAAAAAACCCCAATAAACTAGCCATTACTTGTGACGGTGTAAACCTTACGTATAAAGAGCTAAATGAACGAGCGAATGAACTAGCACATTATTTAGTAGAAGAAGGAATACGACCAAACCGGTTTGTAGCTTTAGTATTCCCTAGATCAATAGAAATGGTAGTTAGTATGCTAGCAGTCTTAAAGGCTGGTGCAGCGTATTTACCAATAGATCCAGAATACCCAGCAGAAAGAATTAATTATATAGTAAATGATGCAAAACCAGTTTGTATCATAACACATTCATCTGTTTCATCTAAGTTAGTTATAGAAAATGATATGAAAAAAATTGTATTAGATGAAGAAGAAACGAAACTAGCGTTACATACATATTCTCGTATGAATATAGCATGTAAGAATGATGTATCACTTTTAAACCCAGCCTATACAATATATACTTCAGGCTCAACAGGAAACCCAAAAGGTGTAATTGTTCCTATGAGAGGTTTAAGTAACTTTTTAATGGCTATGCAACAAAAGTTTTCATTAAATGAAAATGATCATTTATTAGCAGTTACAACGTTTGCATTTGATATTTCTGCTCTAGAAATTTATTTACCTCTTATTAGTGGTGCAAGTTTAACAATTGCGCAAAAAGAAGACATACAAGAGCCTTCTGCATTAACGACACTTTTACATGAAGAAAGAGTGACCATTATGCAGGCTACACCGACGCTTTGGCAGGCGTTAGTAACTGATTATCCAGAGAAGCTACAAGGGCTAAATATACTTGTTGGTGGTGAAGCTCTTCCAGCGCATTTAGCAAATAAATTAAAAGAATTAGGTTGCTCAATAACCAATTTATATGGACCAACTGAAACGACGATTTGGTCTACTTTCATGAACATTGATGAAGGTGAAAAGGGTATACCTCCTATTGGAAAGCCAATTTGCAATACAGAAGTGTATGTATTGGATGCAGGGTTACAACCAGTTCCACCTGGAGTTATTGGGGAATTATATATTGCAGGGGAAGGACTTGCAAGCGGATATTTAGGAAAACCTGAGTTAACAGCTGAACGATTTGTTGCAAATCCTTATGGAGAATCAGGGAAGCGCATGTACCGTACTGGAGATCTCGTGAAATGGCATAGTGAAGGTGTGTTAGAGTACATTAGTCGTGCAGATCATCAAATTAAAATCCGTGGATTCCGAATTGAATTAGCTGAAATTGAAATGGTATTACAACGACATGAAAATATTCAACAAGCGGTTGTAATGGTACGAGAAGATCGCCCAAATGATAAGCGCATCATTGCGTATATCGTTGCAGAAGAAAAGGAACTGATTAATCTTTCACAAATTCGTTCTTATGTTTCAGAAAGTTTAGCGAATTATATGATACCATCAGCATTTGTTGTGCTAGAAGAATTACCATTAACGCCAAATGGTAAGGTGGATAGAAAGAAATTACCTGCTCCTGATTTTAATGGAATGAACAATGAGAGGGTTGCTAGAAATCCGAAAGAAGAAATATTATGTGATTTATTTGCAGAAGTACTCGGTGTTTCTCGAATTAGCATTGATGATAATTTCTTTGAAATGGGTGGACATTCCCTTCTAGCATCTCGTTTAATGGCAAGAATTCGTGAAACGTTAAGTGTGGAATTAGGAATCGGGAAACTATTTGAATCACCAACTGTTGCCGAACTGGCGAAACAATTAGACCATGCCAAAAGCGCAAGACCAGCTATTCAGAAAGCAAGTAGGCCAAATGAAGTTCCACTTTCATTTGCACAGCGCAGGTTATGGTTCTTAAATTGTTTAGAAGGTCCAAGTCCTACTTATAATATTCCGCTAGTCATTCGTATGAATGGAATATTGAATCGAGAAGCATTACAAGGTGCTTTTTATGATGTAGTTGAGAAACATGAAACACTTAGAACAATTTTCCCTAACGTATTAGGTAGTTCCTATCAGAAAATTTTAGATATGGAAAACTTAAATCTACAAATGGTTATAACTAATACATGTAAAGATGAATTAGAAAGTGTACTTTCAGAGGCGGTAAGATATAGCTTTAACCTCGATTTTGAGCCGGCAGTTCGTTTGCAACTTTTTACAGTGAGTGAAAACAAACATGTATTATTAATTCTATTACATCATATTGTAGGTGATGGCTGGTCATTACAGCCGTTAACGAGAGATTTTACAGCGGCGTATAAAGCGCGATGTCAAGGTGAAAGAATTCAGCTGGAGTCACTTCCCGTTCAATACGCAGATTATGCACTTTGGCAACAGCAATTGCTAGGTGATGAAACGACACCAGAGAGTCTTATTTCAACACAATTAGATTTTTGGAAAGAAGAACTTAAAGGTTTACCAGACCAAATGGAGTTACCTACAGATTTCCAGCGTCCAATTGAGACGAGTTACCGCGGGGAAACAATTCATTTTCATATAGATGAAGAAATGCATAGTAGGTTAGTAGAGCTTGCACGTGAAAATGGAGCTAGTTTGTTTATGGTATTGCAAGCAGGGCTTAGTGCACTATTTACAAGATTAGGTGCAGGCACTGATATACCAATTGGAAGTCCGATTGCTGGAAGAAATGATGATGTACTCTCTGACATAGTCGGCTTATTTGTAAATACATTAGTGTTACGTACAAATACATCAGGAGATCCAAGTTTTAAAGAATTATTGAATAGAGTAAAGCAGACAAATCTTGCAGCTTATGAAAATCAAGATGTTCCATTTGAACGACTCGTTGAAGTGTTAAACCCAGTGCGTACTCGAAATAGTCATCCGCTATTTCAAGTTATGTTAGCTTTCCAAAATACGCCAGAAGCAATCTTTGATGCCCCGGATATAGAAGCGAACCTTGAAATTCAAAGCGTCGGTTCTGCAAAATTTGACTTAACATTTGAAATTAGTGAGAGTAACGGGGGTGACGGTACTCCGAACGGTTTACATGGATTACTAGAGTTTAGTACCGATTTATATAAACGTAAAACGGTTCAAAAACTAATAGAACGATTCGTTTTGTTATTAGATGATGCAGCGAAACATCCGGATCGATCCATTGGCAGATTAGAAATATTAACTGTAGCAGAGAAAAATACAGTGTTAGAAAAGTGGAATGGTGGTTTTCAAATTGCACCAGAAATGACATTGCCACAATTATTTGAAAAGCAGGCTCATATAAATCCAAATTCTATTGCTGTTGTCTTTGAAGATAAGAAATTAACTTATGAAGAGTTAAATAGAAAAGCAAATAAAATAGCTCGATTCCTAATAGCAAAAGGGATTGGTCCTGATCAACTCGTTGCTTTAGCGATGCCAAGATCATTAAACATGGTTGTAAGCTTATTAGCTGTTCTTAAAGCTGGTGCTGGATACCTTCCGTTAGATCCAGATTACCCAGCAGACCGTATTTCATTTATGCTACACGATGCGAAACCATCATGTGTTTTAACGAATTCAGAAGTGGAAATTGAATGTAATGAGGCACTAAAAGTTTTAATTGATAATGTAAAAGTAATAGCAGAAGTTGAGAAATATAGTGAAGACAATATTGATGAAGTGGAACGTATTAAGCCATTATCTCCATCACATATTGCTTACGTTATTTATACGTCAGGGTCAACGGGTAGACCGAAAGGCGTTATGATACCTCATCAAAATGTAGTAAGACTTTTAGGAGCAACTGATCATTGGTTCCAGTTTGATGAAAACGATGTTTGGACGATGTTCCATTCATATGCTTTTGATTTCTCGGTTTGGGAAATTTGGGGACCTTTATTATACGGAGGGCGTTTAGTTGTAGTGCCACATACTGTAAGTCGCTCACCGAAAGAATTTTTACAGCTTCTTGTTAAAGAAAAGGTTACGATTTTAAACCAAACTCCATCAGCGTTCTATCAATTGATGCAAGCAGATCGTGAAAATGAAGAGATTGGCCAAAAATTATCTTTACGATATGTTGTTTTTGGAGGAGAAGCACTTGAGCTAAGTCGCTTAGAAGAGTGGTATAGTCGACATCCTCATAACGCACCAAAGCTTATTAATATGTACGGTATTACGGAGACGACAGTACATGTTAGTTATATTGAATTAGATGAAACTATCGTCTCTTTACGAGCAAATAGTTTAATTGGGTGCAGTATACCTGACCTTAAAGTGTATGTGTTAGATAACTATTTACAACCAGTGCCACCTGGAGTAGTTGGAGAAATGTATGTTGCAGGTGCAGGGCTTGCGCGTGGATATTTAGGAAGAGCAGGATTAACGGCTGAACGCTTTATCGCAGATCCATTTGGCAAGCCAGGTACAAGAATGTATCGTACAGGAGACTTAGCTCGCTGGCGTAAAGATGGGACGCTAGATTATATAGGACGTGCAGATCATCAAATCAAAATTCGTGGATTCCGAATTGAATTAGGAGAAATAGAAGCAGTCATAATGAAGCACCCTAAAGTTGAGCAAGTAGCCGTTATTGTACGTGAAGATCAACCAGGGGATAAACGGTTAGTTTCTTATATCGTTGCATCAAATAATGAAGCGATTGATACGAATGAAATGCGTCAGTTTGCTAGTGGTAGTTTACCAGATTATATGGTTCCATACGCTTTTGTAGTAGTAAATGAGTTACCTTTAACTCCAAACGGTAAATTAGATAGAAAGGCATTGCCAGCTCCAGAATTTATTGCATCATCTTCTAGTCGTGGTCCAAGAACACCGCAAGAAGAAATGTTATGTGACTTGTTTACAGAAGTGCTAAGTGTACCTCAAATTGGAATTGATGACGGATTCTTTGATCTTGGTGGCCATTCACTCCTTGCAGTGCAGCTTATGAGCCGCATGAAAGAGGCGCTTGGAGTGGAACTAAATATTGGTACTTTATTTGCAGCACCGACTGTTGCAGGGTTAGCTGAAAGACTTGAGATGGGGAATGGTCAAAGTGCACTTGATGTGTTGCTTCCATTACGAGCAAGTGGGGATCAATTACCACTATTTTGTGTACATCCAGCTGGTGGATTAAGTTGGTGCTATGCAGGACTTATGAAATCTTTAGGAACAGATTATCCAATCTATGGTGTACAAGCACGAGGTATTGCTAAAAATGAAGAACTTCCAAAAAGTTTAGAGGAGATGGCGGCGGATTACTTGAAACATGTTCGTGAAGTACAGCCTTATGGACCATATCGTTTACTAGGTTGGTCGCTTGGAGGAAATGTTGTGCATGCAATGGCGGCGCAATTACAAAATGAAGGGGAAGAAGTAGAATTACTCGTTATGCTTGACTCTTATCCTGGACACTTCTTACCGAATACGGAAGCGCCTACTGAAGAGGAAGCGTTAATCGCATTACTTGCTTTAGGCGGATATGACCCAGATAACATGGATGGTAAACCACTTACAATGGAAAGTGCAGTTGAAATCCTTCGTAAAGATGGAAGTGCATTAGCAAGTCTTGAAGAAGAGACTATATTGAACTTGAAAGAAACATATGTAAATTCAGTAGGGTTGTTAGGGAAATATGTACCGAAAGTTTATAACGGAGATATCTTATTCTTTAGATCTACTGTTATACCAGACTGGTTTGATCCTATTTCTCCAAATACGTGGCTAAATTATTTAGATGGGCAAATTGTGCAGCACGATATTGATTGTAGACATAAAGATCTATGTCAGCCAGGTCCACTTACGGAAATTGGACAAGTATTAGCGAAATATTTGCAGAATAAGAAAGGGGTAAGTAGAGTATGACGAATCCATTTGAAAATGATAATTACACATATAAAGTATTAATAAATGAGGAGGGCCAGTATTCTCTCTGGCCTGCTTTTCTCGATGTACCTATTGGCTGGAATGTCGTATATGAAGAAGCTAGTAGGCAGAGTTGCTTAGAATATGTTGAATATAACTGGAAAGATTTGAATCCACAAGGTAATCAAGTTCGCGAAAAAACATTAGTAGGAAAACGATAATGAAAGAAAAACTAAATCCAAAAGTAGTTGTAAGTATCGTTTATATAACTGCGATGTTTATGGCTGCGATGGACGCAACGATTGTAAATGTAGCACTGCAAACGATAAGTAGAGAACTACAAGTACCTCCATCTGCAATGGGGACGGTTAATGTTGGGTATTTAGTTAGTTTAGCTGTTTTCCTTCCGATTTCTGGTTGGTTAGGAGATCGTTTTGGTACGAAAAGAGTGTTTTTAATTGCTCTTTTCGTATTTACAATTGCATCTGCTTTATGCGGAATGGCTAACGATATTACTTCATTGAATATTTTCCGTATTATTCAAGGTGCTGGCGGAGGGCTTTTAACACCGGTTGGAATGTCGATGTTATTTCGAACATTTTCACCAGAGGAAAGACCGAAGATTTCCCGGTTCATTATACTTCCAATTGCTGTAGCACCAGCAATTGGTCCTATCATCGGTGGTTTCTTTGTAGATCAAATGTCTTGGCGTTGGGCATTTTATATTAATCTACCGTTTGGAATCGTTGCATTGCTATTTGGACTTCTATTTTTAGCAGAACATGTTGAAAAATCAGCTGGTCGCTTTGATTCGCTCGGCTTTATTTTATCAGCACCAGGATTTGCGATGCTCATATATGCACTCAGCCAGGGACCATCAAAAGGGTGGATTTCTCCAGAAATTATGAGTACTGGGATAGCTGGGGTTGTATTCATTACATTGTTTATAATTGTAGAACTGAAAGTAAAGCAACCGATGTTAGATTTACGCTTATTAAAAGAACCAGTCTTTAGAAAGATGAGCCTTATATCATTATTTTCATCAGCTGGTTTATTAGGAATGTTATTTGTTTTTCCTCTTATGTATCAAAATGTGATAGGAGTTTCTGCACTGGAATCAGGACTTACGACATTTCCAGAGGCGATTGGATTAATGATTTCTTCACAAATTGTACCATGGTCATATAAGAAATTAGGAGCTCGAAAGGTAATTTCTATTGGATTAATTTGTACCGCGGTTATCTTTGTTTTATTAAGTTTTGTAAATCACGATACGAATCCGTGGCAAATCCGGGCATTATTGTTTGGTATCGGTATTTTCTTAGGTCAATCTGTCGGTGCGGTTCAATTTTCTGCCTTTAACAATATCACGCCGCCTTCTATGGGGAGAGCGACTACTATATTCAATGTGCAAAATCGACTAGGTTCAGCAATAGGAGTAGCGGTTTTAGCTAGTATACTAGCTGGTTTTGGAGGTAATAACGTTCAATCCGATTTTTTACCATATCAAGCAGCATTAATTGGGTCAGCAATATTTTTGCTCATAGCACTACTATTTTCTTTACGTATTTCCGATAAAGAGGTAATGTCAAAGAAGAAAGAAAAAACATTATCTGTATCAGAAAAAGAGAAAGTACTTGTCAATGAATAACAATATACGTATGCTTTTTTATGAAAATTGATATTCGTTGAATAAAGGAGAGTTTACATGATAGAAAGTAAAGTTGTAGATTCTATTCCAACTTTGAATGAGAATGATTGTCAAATATGGTGGGCAAGAATTTCGGATTTACAATCATGGCATTACAATTTACTAAATGATATAGAGCGAGAGAAAGCAAATTCGTATCATTATTCGGCAGATCGAGCTCGTTTTATAATAGGTTGCGTAATAAGTAGATTAGTTCTCGGCAAGATACTTTCTATGTCACCAGTCCAAGTACCAATTGATCGAATGTGCTCAGTATGTAAATTGCAGCATGGAAGACCACAATTACCAGAAGGTATGCCGCAATTATCCGTTTCGCATTCAGGTGAGTGGGTTGTCGTTGCATTTACAAAATCCGCACCTGTTGGCATAGATGTAGAACAAATGAATCCAAGTATAGATGTTATGAAAATGGCAGAAGGTGTATTAACAGACATTGAAATAGCGCAAGTTATGAAACTGTCAAATGAACAGAAAATAGAAGGTTTTTTAACATATTGGACTCGAAAAGAAGCGGTGCTGAAAGCGACAGGTGAAGGACTAATGATTCCACCAGTACATATTACAGTATCAGCTCCAAATGATCCTCCAAACTTGTTGGTTTTTAAGGATAGACAAGAGTTAGCAAGTAATACAATGATGGAAGATGTAAGGCCTAGTTTAGATTATAGGGCTTCTGTTGCAATATTCAGTAAGGAAGTGACTGAAATTACGCAATTAGACGCAGCAGCACTTTTAAATCTTAAATAAAAAAATTACAGAAGAGGTGTTCCTCATGTTAGTAGCGGAAAATAGAAAGAATGAATTCACTTATAATGTACAAGCAATTAAAAATATTTTATTTTCTGGAGATACATCATCCATTCATGCTTTAGAAAAGATTTTAAATGATACAGTTCAGTTTGATGTTCTTGAACAAGAGGCACTTGGTAGACAGTACATTCCGAAAGAAGCAAAGAATTTCTTTGATAAAGATGGAACATTTCTTTACCGTGTATCTAATGTTAGTTATAAAGGAAAGGTGTTATCTGAAAATCTAATTTTTGCAGACACTTCGTTTTTACCGGACGCAATAAAGAGTGAATTAGAGAGTGGAAATATTCCTGTTGAAAAGCTTATAGAAAAGATGGAAGTAAGAAGAAACGTATTATATGAAGGATATCAGCCATCTGGAAATATTATTGAATTGTTTGATGGATGTTCTGTTACAGCGAATGTGTATCCAACTAGAAAGTATCAAATTGTAAGTAACTGCAAATGTGTATTTTATATTTGTGAAGTGTATCATGCAGAGAATATAAAGCAATTGCTTAAATAAAAACAAGAAACCAGCCTATAAAATGGCTGGTTTCTTGTTTTTATTTAACAGCTTCTTTTAATTCTTTACCCGCTTTAAATGCAGGAACTTTACCAGCGGCGATTTGAATTTCTTCGCCAGTTTGCGGATTACGTCCTGTACGAGCAGATCTTTCGCGTACTTCAAAAGTTCCAAACCCGATTAGTTGAACCTTATCTCCAGATTGTAATGCATTAGCAATTGTGTCAAATACGGATTGTACAGCTGCAGAAGCGTCCTTTTGAGAAATATCAGCTGATTGAGCTACGTTTTTAATTAATTCTGTTTTGTTCATGTTTTCACCTCATAAAAAAATTTTTGGAATGAATGTTTTAGTATAATAGATAGTAAAGATAAAGCTATCACTATGATTAGAAAGAATACTATATAATTATGTTAATTTCGTTGCAAGAGACTGAATCCCTTCTATTATTTAGGGATTAATTAAGAATCGATGCATATAAAAAGCTTTAATATGAGGATAAGGGGGAGTATACGAATGATTTTTCGTGAAAAAAATGAGAAGGAAAGTATTTTAATTCGTCAACATGATCATGGTTTTTTAGCTGGAGAGATTGCAAAGCATATAAAAGAAGACTTTTTTGAAGATAAAACATATTTAAAAGAAACAGTTGATGCAATATATGAGCATGACAGAGGATGGATAGAGCTTGATAAAGTACCAATTTTGAATGATGCTAAAAATATTCCATATACATTTATGGATTGTCCAAGCCCATTACGTTTTGTTTTTTATACGATTGGGTTGAATGAAATTGAAAATTCTAATCCATACGGGGCATTGCTTTGTAGTAAACATTTTTTATCATTTCCACTAAACGAGGAAGATGAAGAAATGATGTCATTTTATAAACATGAATTAGAACGACAAAAAAGAATTTTGAAAACGTTAACAAAGGAACAGTTTGCGATGTTCGATAAGCATTATAGATTATTAAAATTTTGTGATGAACTTTCTTTATACGTATGTATGAATAAGCCTGGTGTCAAAAAGAAAGATGAAATTGACTTATTTAAAGATGGTTTTGAAGGAACAGAAATGTTTAATAGTAAAGAGGAGAAACTTATTCAAGCTGAATGGGTGGACGAGGAAACAATTCGGATTACACCATTTCCATTTCAAACGGAATTTTATACGTATGTAAAATATAAAACGATAAATAAGCATGAAATGAAAGAAAAAGGGATTGCAAAGGCTGATAGAGAATCAGAAATGAAGAAACAAACCATTCGTTTCATACAATAAGGAGGTAATATAAATTGAAAGATTATATATTAAAACAGTGTGATTACCATGCTTGGGCTAATACTAGATTATTCAATCGATTAAAAGAGTTACCAAACTATGAGACAATTTTTAATGAGCAGATACAGAGTGTATTCCCATCCATTAAGGATACTTTTGTGCATATTTATATTACAGATCAAGTGTGGTTACATATATTGCATGGTAAAAGTATGAATGAAGCAATACAAGACCGAGAAGATTTACGAAAACAAATTGAAACTAAATCGTTACATGAATTAGAAAAAATGTTTGAAAACATGGCAAATCAATATAAAGAGTTTTTAATTACAATACAAGATGTGAATGCTGTATTTGTTATTGAGAATCCATACGTAGGGAAATTAGAAACTTCGATTTTAGAATTAGTGCAACATGTCGTAAATCATGGTATATATCATAGAGGAAATATAACAGCGATGATCCGTCAACTTGGTCATTCGTCGACAATGATGGATTTTGTACTGTATTTACATATGGTTAAAAAGCAGGGAGAGTAATATAGTTTGTAAGAAGGAGAGGCTGTAATTGTAGAAGTCTCTCCTTCTATTTTATCCGGCATTAATGGTAGATCGACCGATTAAAATTTTACTTTATTTATTAAGAAGCTTTATTTTCTTGTAATTGCTTAGCGTATTGTACAGCCTTATATGCATTGACTCTACCATTTTTCCAGTACGTACCTGTACCACTAATTTTATCAGAAGTTGACTCAATAATTTGGCGGATTTGTGTATTGCTATATCCTTGATTTGCTAAAAGAGCAGCGACTCCTGCAACATGAGGTGTTGCCATAGATGTACCACTTAATGATTGATACGTGCTTCCTTTATATGTTGAATATATATTTGAACCTGGTGCTGCAACATCTACCCAGCTACCATAAGTAGAAAATGAAGATTTTCTATCTGATTGATCTGTAGAAGCAACTGCAATTACTTCGCTGTAATAAGCAGGGTAATTAGCTTTTGTGTTTCCAGCATTTCCAGCAGCTGCAACTATAACAGAGCCTTTATTCCATGCATATTGAACGGCTTGTTGTAATGCAGTACCACCATTTGGAGCTCCTAAACTTAAACTAATTACTTTTGCACCCGAATCAGCAGCTTCTCGAATACCTTGCGCTACAGCATCAAGAGTACCACTTCCTTGATTATCTAATACGCGGACAGCATAAATTGAAGTTTGTGGGGCAACACCAGCAATTCCGACACTGTTATTTGTAAGTGCTCCAGTAATTCCAGCGCAATGTGTACCATGACCATTACCATCATCAGATGTATTGTCATTATCAACATAATCATGCCCGTAAATTACTTTCGAAGCCAAATCAGGGTGTGATCCTTGGACTCCTGTATCAATAATAGCTACTTTTACACCAGGATCACTTCGTTGGCTATCCCAAGCCTGTGGAGCTTGAATCTTTTGCAATCCATATTGATTTTTAAAATATGGGTCGTTTGGAGTCCAAAAGGCGTGAACGTAATAATTCGGTTCTGCATATTCCACATCTGGATTATTTTTATAACTCTTTATTTTTTCTTTTACAGTACCTTTCGAAAATTGTACGACTTCAAAACCTAACTTATCATCTTTAGATAAGACATTAGCTCCGACAGATTTATGAAAAGATTGCACATTACTTAAAGATGCATTTTGCTTGAACTTAACGATTAATTGGTTAGGAACGTAATCAGTAGATGAAGTTTCAGCACTTGAAGTATTTGTGTTAAAGAAGAAACCACCAATAATAAATGACAAAACAGATAGGAAAGCAATGATTTTGTTTTTCAAAAGATTTTTCCTCCCTTTTCTTGGATGAGTTTTTCAGCGACTCTTTAATGTCGCATTCCTTTTCAACTATATAGTTAGACCATACGATTTATGACATTTATGTGAAAAACTTTTGGAGGAATAAAAAGGAGTAAACATTGATATAAATATATTTTTAATGACAGTAATTAAGTAAAAGAGGGGATGAAAAAAGGAATGCTCAACATGTATGAGTCATTCCTTTTTTCATAGATTAACTTGCCTGTTTTTTATTACTTTCTTTCAATTTCTCTGCTTGTAAAAAGCGATTCGTTTCAGCAACAACAATACTACTTAATCCAATTAGACCAATCAAGTTTGGAATTGCCATAAGTCCATTTGCAATATCAGCAAATGTCCATACGATTCCTAGTTTTAAATTAGCACCAATTGCAATCATGACAATAAAGATTGCTTTATAATATTTAACTGCACTTTCTCCGAATAAATAAGCTACACATTTTTCTCCATAATACGACCAGCCTAAAATAGTAGAGTAGGCAAATAAAATAATTGCGATACCGAGAATCATACTACCAGCAGTACCGAATACAGATTGGAATGCAAGTGTTGTAGCTTCAACGCCAGTTTTACCAGATTTCCAAGCGCCTGTAGTAATTAATACTAGTCCTGTAATTGTACATACAATAAACGTATCTAGAAAAGTACCAGTCATTGAAACTAAAGCTTGCTTTGCAGGCGAATCAGTTTTTGCAGCCGCAGCAGCAATTGGTGCACTCCCTAAACCAGCTTCGTTCGCAAATACACCACGCGCCATTCCGATTTGGATAGCTGATGCAACTGTTGCCCCAATAAAACCACCAGCAGCTGCCGTACCATTAAATGCACCAGAAAAAATAAGTGAAAATGCTTCTGGAATTTGGTCGTAGTGATAGAAAATAATTATAAGACCAGCAATTATATAAAAGAAAGCTTTTATCGGAACGACATAACCCGTCACTTTCCCGATTTTTTTTACACCGCCTAAAATAACAATTGCGATTAAAAATGCCATTAGTATACCAGTTAAAGCAGGAGGGAAAGAGAAATTAATTCGCATTGCCTCTGCAACTGAGTTAGATTGCACCATATTACCAATACCGAAAGAAGCAGTTGTACCAAATATAGCGAATAATATAGCAAGCCATTTCTTACCTAAACCACGCTCTAAATAATACATTGGTCCACCTGAATATTCACCATTTTCATTACTAACACGGTATTTCACTGCAAGTATTGCCTCGGCATACTTTGTTGCCATACCGAATAAAGCGGTAATCCACATCCAAAATATTGCACCAGGACCACCAATTGTAACAGCTGTTGCAACACCAGCGATATTTCCCATACCAATCGTTGCGGCCATAGCTGTCATAAGTGCTTGGAAGTGACTAATATCTCCAGAAGAAGAGGTATCTTCTGATTTTTTAAATGCTAGTTTGTGAGCGTATAATAGTTTACTAAACTGTAAACCTTTCAAACGCACTGTGAGAATGATACCAGTTCCAACGAGTAGCAACAAAGTTGGTAATCCCCACACGTATTGATTCATTTGTTCTAATACTTTACTTACTGTCTCCATCTTTATTCTCCTTTATTTAGAAAAAATAAAAACCACTTCAAGTAAATGAAATGGTCTCTGGAGAAACAAGGGATAGAAAAATAAACCGATACAATCGGCTTTTTCTTTCGCTTGTCTCTGTCCTTTTACCTGAGAGATTATCCGCTAAAGTAGCGGATTTGCTCCTTCGGTGCTCGTTTTCCTCCGCGCTCTATGAAAGCGAGAGGGAGTCTCTCCAGAGATTCGTCCCCATGCAGTTCTACTTGTAACCAAGACCTGAGAGTTTCAAAGTTGGTATAACAACTTTTTGCCCCGTCGGTAGATCAATAGACCTTCTCCTGAATGGTTCATCCGAATTATAAAATTTATAAACACATTGATTGTAAATCAATAAAAACATTATAGACATACAAATTGTGAATTGCAATCATTTTTTATTTTAAAATAGTAAATAGTTTTATTTTTTTGTAATTCCTAATTTATCTTTAACTTCATTTAAAGTAGATAAAGCGATGACAATATGTTGATCCGCAAGTCCTAAAGCTTGTTTTGTTTTTTCAATAGTTTCATCGGTTGGAGTAGAGTTATTTGCTCCGTCTATAATTAAATTTGCTGCATTTTTCATGAAATTTGATGCGGATTTAAACTGAGTTGTGAACTGAAGTAGTTGTTTTTGTATATCTATATCTGTTATGTTTTCTTCAATTTTAAGCGTGTCTATTTCGTTCATAATTGTTTCGTACTGCTTGGAAACAGCACTCATTGTAACTAATAGTTTATTTCGATCTACTGAATCTCCATTCGTGTTAATCTCTTCCCAGGCAGGTAACCAATCTTTTTCGATGATGTCATTATAATGAGTAGTCAATTCATTGATTTTAGGCTGTAATTTAGTTTTGAAAGTTTTTGTCTCCGCTGTTTCTACAGTTGCTTTTTCATTGTTATTTTTAACATTAGTAGCGTAGAGAATCGTACCGAAAATGATGAAAATAGAAATAACAACTGTCCATTTAGTAAAAAGTAATTTCTGCAATATGTAACGCCTCCAAAATTTAAAAACTTATAATTATAATATATAACAATAATGTTGCTTAAAGTAGAGAAAATAGGCTAGAAATAATTTAAATTATTTCTTTTCTATACATAAATAATTAAAGTTAGTAAAATGATGAAAGTTATATGCGAGAAAAGAGGGTTTTTAGTGAAAATGAATAGAAGAAAACTAGTTTCAAATATTTCAATGGCTATGTTATTAGTTGTTTTAATTGCATTCATATTTATGGATAAAGAATCTAAAATTAAAGGTTTTCCAGTACCAATGTCAGCAATTCATATTAACGATGATAAGGAAGAGGACTATCAATATATAAGTGTAATGCCTATTACAAAGGCCAGTGGATGGGAGAACTTAGGGGAAAACGGGCATACTGTTACTTTTAAAAAAGGGGAGAGGAATGTAACTGTAATACATTATCCGGGAGAACTAACGTATTATTTATTTGAGAAAAAGGTGAATATGGGAGATAAGATAAAGATGTAATTCGTTAAGGGTTACATCTTTTTTGATTCTGAATTATTTGAAATAAAATTAGATAGATGGTTTGATAGATGTAGTGATAAATATGATAAGTTCTATATGTTGATAAAAAGCATCGAAGAGACCATAAAAATATTATGTAAATTAAAAGTTGTAAGTGGAAGATAAATTATATCTTAAGGGGGAATTAAAAATGTTACTAAAAACAATTTACTGTCAAGTGGAAGAAGAGAAAAAAGAGTTATTTTCAAACGCACAAGAAAAATGGCGCGATATACAGCATCTAGATGGATTTCATGGACAATTTGGTGGATGGAATAAAGATGAGGCATGTGTATTTACTTTATGGGAAAATCGAAATGCATATCAATCATTTATGAATGGTGCTCACGATACAATTTATTTAAATAGTAATCAAGAGGATACGTTTCTTTCATGTGAAATTGAATTATTTCAAACGTTGTATGATATAACTGATACGCATTTGAAAGACGTTGTTACAGAAGGATCATTCGTAAGAGTTGCTATATGTGATGTAAAGGTGGAAAAGGAAAATCATTTTTTACATAAGCAAGAAACAATTTGGAATAAAGGAATGGAAAAAGCAAAAGGAATGTTAGGTGGAGTAGTTGGGAAGTCTTTAAAAAATGAAAATCGTTACATAGTGTTAACGTATTGGAAAGATGAAAAGACGCATCAACATTATGTGGAAGAGATTTTCCCAGATTTATATAAATTAGCTAATATTCATGAAGATACAGAAGAGATAAAAGGAAAACAAGCTGTATGTAAGGAAGAATGGCTTGTATATTAAACAAAGAAAAAGTGCATAAATGAATGTATAATAAAGATATTTTCTTATAAACAAGTAATTAATAGAAGACGTTATATACCCTTTCATGTTAATATATTTAAGTTATAATAGGAGGCTTACCCTTTTGTATTGTACGGTAGAAGCAGTGTGAGCTTGAAATTTTTTTAGAAAAGGATGTGCCTAATTTGCGTATCAATAAATTTATTAGTGAAGCTGGAAAAGCGTCTCGACGTGGAGCGGATAAACTAATTAATGAGAGAAGAGTAATTATTAACGGTAAGGTTGCAAAAATTGGTGACCAAGTGAACCCAGGTGATGATGTACGAGTAAATGGAGAGCAGCTTCGAATTGCTCGAGATCATGTATATATCGCTTTAAATAAACCAGTAGGTATTACATGTACGAGTGAAAAAGCTGTAAAAGGTAATATTATCGATTTAGTGAACCATCCTTTACGAATTAGTCACATTGGACGTCTTGATAAAGACTCAGACGGTTTAATTTTGTTAACGAATGATGGTGATATTGTTAATGAAATTTTACGTGCTGAAAATAAACATGAGAAAGAATATATCGTTTCAGTAGATAAGCCTATTACACCTGATTTCTTAGAAAAAATGGCAGCTGGTGTGAAAATTTTAGGAACGAAAACACTTCCTTGTGAGATCACACAGTTATCAAAATATGAGTTCAAAATTATTTTAACACAAGGGCTAAATCGTCAAATTCGTCGTATGTGTGAAGCTTTAGGTTATCAAGTATACACGTTAAAACGTACGAGAATTATGAATATTGAATTGAATAATTTACCCGTTGGACAGTGGAGAGATTTAACGAAGAAAGAGAAAAGACGTCTATTTGCAGACTTAAATTACGAACCACAAGATTGGTAAAATTGTGAAGTGAAACCAAAAAAATTTGGTTTCACTTTTTTAAATTAAATAAATAATTTTTTTAAACACTTGCAAAAATAAAATGAATAAGATATATTAAATAACAATAAATGGATGTTTTACAAAAGCGAAGAAAAGGACACGAGTTATTTTCCCCGGTTATACAGAGAAGGAAGGAAAGCTGAGAACTTCCTAACGCAGAAAAATAACTTACCACCTTAGAGCTGCACTAGGGAAACGAAGTATCTAGTGCCGTGTAAGCGACGTTATCGCAAAAGAAGCCATTATGTTTTTTGTGATGGGAATCTGGGTGGAACCACGGATATAAGCATATTCGTCCCTATATTTAGGGATGAATATGCTTTTTTTGCATTCAATTTCATAATAAGCGAAGAAAAGGACACGAGTTATTTTCCCCGGTTATACAGAGAAGGAAGGAAAGCTGAGAACTTCCTAACGCAGAAAAATAACTTACCACCTTAGAGCTGCACTGGGGAAATTAAGTATCTAGTGCCGTATAAACGACGTTACCGTAAAAGAAGCCATTGTTTGTTCACAATGGGAATCTGGGTGGAACCACGGGTATAAGCACGCTCGTCCCTATTTTAGGGATGAGTGTGCTTTTTATTATGAAATGGAGAGATGAAAAATGAAAGAACAAATGATTGAAATTAAATTTCCAGATGGTAGCGTGAAAGAATTTGTAAAAGGAATTACTTTAGAAGAAATTGCGGGATCCATTAGCAGTAGTTTGAAAAAGAAAGCAGTCGCGGGGAAAGTAAATGATGGATTATATGATTTACGCCGAAATATTGAAGAAAATGCGGAAGTGGAAATCATTACTATAGATTCAAATGAAGGGGTAGAAATTGCAAGACACTCAGCAGCACATATTTTAGCGCAAGCTGTAAAAAGAATGTATGGTGATATAAATCTTGGAGTAGGGCCTGTTATTGAAAATGGATTTTATTATGATATGGATCTTCCAAGTAGTGTAAACATGGAAGATTTACGAAAAATCGAAAAAGAAATGAAAAAGATCACAAATGAAAATATAAAGATAGAACGAGTTGAGGTTTCTCGAGAAGAAGCAGCTAAACTGTTTCAAGAAATGAACGATCTCTTGAAATTAGAACTTTTAGAAGCAATTCCTAGTGGGGAAAGTGTAACACTATATAAACAAGGTGAATTTGTAGATCTATGCAGAGGACCACATTTACCGTCAACAGGCTATTTGAAAGCCTTCCAATTAACTCACGTTTCAGGTGCATATTGGCGAGGAGATAGTAACAATCAAGTGCTTCAGCGTATATATGGCGTTGCATTCTCTTCTCAAAAAGAATTAGAAGAGTATTTACATTTCGTTGAAGAAGCAGCAAAGAGAAATCATCGCAAATTAGGTAGTGAGCTGGAGTTATTTATGTTTTCTGAAGAGGCTCCTGGAATGCCATTTTATTTACCGAAAGGACAGATTATCCGAAATGAATTAGAAGCATTTTTAAGAGAAATTCAAAAAGAGTATAAGTATCAAGAAGTACGCACTCCGTTCATGATGAACCAAGAAGTATGGGAGAGATCAGGGCACTGGGGACATTATAAAGATAATATGTATTTCTCTGAAGTAGATAATAAAAGTTTTGCATTAAAACCGATGAACTGTCCAGGGCACATGCTTATGTTTAAAAATAAATTGCATTCTTATCGTGAATTACCGATTCGTATGTGTGAATTTGGTCAAGTACATCGCCATGAATTTAGTGGTGCATTAAACGGCTTATTAAGAGTACGTACTTTCTGCCAAGATGATGCACATTTATTTGTAACTCCAAAACAAATTGAAGATGAAATTAAATCAGTAATGGCGCAAATTGATTACGTATATAAAACTTTTGGATTCGAATATGAAGTAGAGCTTTCTACTCGTCCAGAAGATTCAATGGGTGATGATAAATTATGGGAGCAAGCAGAAGCAGCATTAGAAAATGTATTACAATCGCTAAATTATAAATATAGACTAAATGAAGGTGACGGTGCATTTTACGGGCCGAAAATTGATTTTCATATTAAAGATGCTTTAAATAGAAGTCACCAGTGCGGAACAATCCAGCTTGATTTCCAAATGCCAGAGAAATTTGATTTAAATTATATAGATGAAAATAATGAAAAGAAAAGACCAGTTGTTATTCATCGGGCAGTTTTAGGTTCATTAGATCGCTTCTTAGCAATATTAATTGAGCACTTTGGAGGTGCGTTCCCGGCATGGGTAGCACCAGTTCAAGTGAAAGTAATTCCAGTTTCAAATGCAGTACATGAACAATATGCCAGTGAGGTTGCACATAAATTAGCACAAGCTGGGATTCGTGTTGAACAAGATGCACGAGATGAAAAACTAGGATATAAAATAAGAGAAGTACAAATGCAAAAAGTACCGTATGTTCTTGTTATTGGCGATAAGGAAATGGAAAAAGGAGCTGTAAATGTACGTAAATATGGGGAAGAGAAGTCAGAAGTTGTTGCGCTAGATGTGTTTGTGGCAAGTATTGAAGAGGAAATAAAGAATAGAAAATATTGATTGTAAAGAACACACACTATTAGAAATTAGTGTGTGTTCTTTTTTATCTTACAAAAATGTAAGGTAAATGTAAGCGAAATCGAGGGAACGAGTTGTAGAAAAATGAGAATATGAAGTAGGAAATAGATTCATGTTAAGGGTGTAACTCTTATTGAATGAATAATTAAAAAATTATTAAGGATTTACATGACAAAATAATAAGAAATATGTGAGAAATTAATTTTATACAAAAGGGATGGAGTGAAAGAGATGTCAGTAAATGTAGTTACTGTAGAAAGTGTAGAAAAAACGTATGGAAAAAGAAATGAGAATCAGTCAAAAGCATTAAGGGGTGTATCGTTAAGTATTAAAGAAGGAGAATTTGTCGGGATCATGGGACCTTCTGGGTCTGGAAAAACGACGTTACTTAATGTGATAAGTACACTTGACCAAGCGACAGGTGGTAGTGTGACGATAGCTGGTACAAATATTACTTCTATGAAGGGCAATGCGTTATCTGATTTTCGCTCTCAAAAATTAGGTTTCATTTTTCAAGATTTTAATCTACTAGAAAACTTATCAATTTATGAAAATATAGCTTTACCACTTTCTTTGCAAGGCGTACCATCAAGTGAGATTACTGGGAAGGTAAATGACGTTGCGAAGAAATTAGGCATCACTGAAATTTTAAAAAAATATCCGACGGCTGTTTCTGGAGGACAAAAGCAAAGAACAGCGGCAGCACGAGCTTTAGTACATAATCCAGCAATTGTATTAGCAGATGAACCGACAGGAGCGCTTGATAGTAAAAATGCAAAAAGTTTATTAGAAGCGATGCAAGATTTACATGAAAATCACAATGTAAGTATTTTAATGGTTACACACGATGCATTTAGTGCAAGTTATTGTGAGCGTATTTTATTTATTCAAGATGGTCTTCTTTATAAAGAATTAAATCGTCAAGGCACTCGAGAGAATTTCTATCAAGACATTTTAGGTGTGCTCGCTCATATGGGCTCAGCTGCTGAGTCTAAGTAGGGGGCGAAACTATGTTATTTAAATTATCACGTCATAGTATGAAAAAGATGTTAAAAGATTATATGGTTTTACTTATTGGCCTCGTTATTAGTATTAGTATTTTCTACATGTTCCAAACGATGGCGATGAATAGTGAATTTACGAAAGATAATAGCCTAATTAGTAGTATTAGACTCGTCTTTTGGGTAGGTGCAATACTATTATCTTTCATTACTGTATTTTATATTATATATGCCAACTCTTTCTTACTCACGTTAAGAAGAAAAGAACTCGGTATGTACATGATGCTTGGTGCAAAAAAGAAAAAAGTAGCACAGTTATTATTTATTGAAACATTCGGTATGGGTATTGTCAGTATTATTATCGGTATTTTAGTAGGGATGTTACTTGCAAGTGTAGCAGGAAACTTTTTAATGAATGGAATGGAAATTTCAGCAAAAGGTAGTTATGCATCTGTATACACACCAGCAATTTTAGTTACAGCTATTTTCTTCTTAATACTATTTTTCATTACTGGCTTAATGAACGGTGTCCGATTGTTACGTAAAACTGAACTAGAGTTAATTCGTGAAGATGAAACACTAGATGAAGTGAAGAAAAGTAAAACTCGCATTATAATAATGACAGTACTTGGTGTATTACTAGTAAGTACAGGGTACTATTTTATGATCAATGTAAAAATATATGCTGAATTAGGTTTTATTATAGCAACCATCGTTACAACACTTGGAACATATTTTATCTTTAGTTCATTACTCCCATTTTTTGTGATGAAAATTAAGGGGAATAAAAAACGAAATGAAACGGGCTTAAATAGTTTTACATATGCACAGCTACGCTTTCGAGTAAATAGTTTATCGAGAGTATTAGGTACTGTAGCGATGTTAATTGCATTAGGCGCAGGTGCGATGACGGCAGGTATGGCTTTCCAAAAAAATGTAGGTATTATGACAGACCTTTCTCGTGTATATGATGTCGTAATTCATGATCCAAATGATCAAGATAAAGCGGCCTTAAAAGAAATGGAAATTGTTGAAGAAAGCAAGTACAACTATAAAGTAGATGGGGAAGCGGTTTATTACTTACGTAATGATTTAACAGCGAAACCACCACTAATTTCCGAACGTTTTGATACGAAAACTTTAAAAGAGCCTGCGCGTAAACGGGTGGCTGAACCTTTAACTGAACCTATATATTCTGCTTTGGAAGCTCCTGAAGTAGCAAAATTCCCTCGTATGCCAAAAGATTGGGAAGATGCGATTGTAAGAGAGATACAAATTACACATAATCAATTCAACGGAAAACCTGTAAGAATTGCAGATGAAGCGCATTATAAAGGAATTCAAGGAACAGAACACACTGTAACATTAGCAAAAGTAGATGATATGAAAAAGTATAAACCGTTATTGATTGAAATAGATAAGAGACAAAAAGAACAAATTGAAAAAACAACAGGTACAAAAGTAGACATATTTACGAAAATGACAATTTATCAGTTAACGAGCAGTTTCATGAGCGGAACAATGTTTATGGGATTTTTCCTCGGAATTGCCTTTTTAGCAATGATGGCGAGTTCCCTTATGTTCAAAATATTAACAGGTGCTTCTCGTGATGTACGCCGTTATGAAATGTTACGAAAAATCGGTGTAAGACGCAGTATGTTAACGAAAAGTATATATAAAGAAATTTCGTATTTATTTATCTTCCCAGCGATCATTGGCATTTCTCACGTTTTAGTTGGGCTTAACTTATTCAGCTTTATATTAGTTGACCCGTTTGTGAAAGTGTGGGTGCCAATAGGAATCTTCTTAGTCATTTATTTTATGTATTACTGGATAACTGTTCAACTTTATAAAGGTATGGTAATGCCGAAAGAAGAAGTAGCTAAATAGTTTATGAAAAGAGTCCTTGTGTTGAGAATAAGGGCTCTTTTTTATGTTTTTTATAAATAAGGAAAAGATTGGATAATGGTTGAAAAATATAATATTATTTCTAATAAATTACTAAAATGATAATGTTTTAGTAAGAGAAACGATCTGAAGTATGAAAGAAATACTACAGTTAGTTGGAAACAAAGTGTATGCACGTTTTTTCTAGGGAATATTTTAGAGCGAATTAGTTCTATAATTGCTGGAATCATTCTTTCTATAGAGAGATAGAAAGAATAAAAAAGATAGCTGAAAACAAATTGTTTTCAGCTATCTTTTTTGTTTAATTTAGTGATGTCCAGCTAGTAGAGTAAACGCTATTATTAGGAGAAAACCACTAGTTGCCCACATTAGAAATGTAAGGAAAGAGAGCTGTTTCTTAGCTTTCCAAAGCATTTCATGAATTGTGACATATCCAAGTGAACCGATAGCACTTCCCATAATGAGGCCTTGCAGGTGAAGAGCTTTTCCTTCCATCAAAATTCCAAAAACTGTGCCAGTACCGAGAATAAGAGAAAGTAATAAAGTCGTTAATAAAAAGGAAATATATTTATGTTTTGTAAAAAGAAATGGAATAATTAAAGCTAATCCTTCTGGAATATGGTGAACGACAATTGCTATTAAAAAGGGAATGGCAGAGTCATTATGATTTATAAAAGCTGTACCTAACGCAAATCCACTCGGTATATTATGAATAAATATAGCGAAAGAGAGAAAAAGGAAGGTTTGCCATGCTTGTTGATCTTTTTTATGTATCATTGGATGGTGACAATAGTTATCTAATAAGCTCATAACTAAAATACCGATAGCGATACCAAGTATAGGCCCAACCATTTCGTAGCTTGAAAATGTTTTAGGAATAATTTCAAGGGATAAAAGCCCAAGTAAAATACCACCACATAATGCGTATAAACGATGCATCTTTTCTTCAATAAGTTGGCGTGTTGCTACTCCAACAGCACCTCCTAATAGTAATCCACCGAACGAAAAAAATGTTACAATCATTGGAATCCATAAACGTTCCATAGTATCACACTCCGATTCTATTCCCTTATTTTTAGCTTACGAAAAGGAAAGTTAGATTAGTCCAAG
This sequence comes from Bacillus cereus group sp. BfR-BA-01347, assembly GCF_022663835.1. NCBI lineage: Bacteria > Bacillati > Bacillota > Bacilli > Caryophanales > Bacillaceae > Bacillus > Bacillus cereus group sp. BfR-BA-01347. The sequence goes on from NZ_JAKUGG010000008.1 coordinate 182,997, forward strand.
TAATTGTGTTTGATTATAGAGAAAAAAGTAGTGATTCGTTATAATTTATATATTAATTTTAAGTGAGAAAATGAAAAGGGGAATTGGTTATGCAACAAATTAAAAAAATAGGAAACTCATTTTGGTATATGACACCTGTTTCTGAAACAGATAGGCCTATCTTAGGAATGGTCGTTGGACAAGAAAAAACGTTAATGATTGATGCAGGAAATTCAGAAGAACATGCACAATTATTTTTAGAAATGTTAAAAGAACAAAATATATCGAATCCTGATTTTGTAGCATTAACGCATTGGCATTGGGACCATATTTTTGGATTATCCGTATTACGGAATGCATTAACTATTTCGCACGCTGAAACGAAAAAAGAAATGCAGGCAATAGTATCTTATGAATGGACAGATGAAGCGTTGGACGCACGCGTAAAAGAGGGTACTGAAATTGCATTTTGTGCGGATTGTATCAAGAAAGAGTTTGAAGAAAAAGCGAGAAATATTAACATTATTCCTCCAACCTTAACGTTCCAGGATCAAATGGAATTAGACCTTGGTGAAGTGACATGCGTGTTAAAACATGTGGGCGGAGATCATGCGCATGATTCAGTTGTTATGTATATAAAAGAAGAAAAGATATTGTTTGTAGGAGATTGTATATATGCAGATATTTTTTCTTCAAAGTGGAACTATACGACGAAAAGAACGTTTAAATTGATAGATGAATTAGAGAAATTTGATGCTGAGACATATATTCTTTCTCATGGGACAGCTATAAATCGAGACGAGTTTTTACAAGAAATTCATTTGCTAAAAACAGTAGGAACATATACAGAAGCTCATAAAGGCGATGAAGAGAAGATAAAGACAGCGTATAAACAAGAGCTAGATAGAGAATTAAATGCAGATGAGTTAGAAACAATAACGTATTTTGTCAATGGTTATGAAATGAATAATCTGTAAGACACTACATTAATCAAATATAATTAAATTGCACAAAAAGAGTATTGAAATTTAATTCAATACTCTTTTTAATAGTTAAATATCTAGTTACAACCAATTTCTAAAATTAGGGCTCGTTATCTGAAGTTATATCACTTTATAGGGGTACAGGTAGAAGCTTTCTTTGCTAATTCAGTAATATACTCGAAGAAAGTATCATGTTTTACATCGTAAACGACATTTACAGGTCGTCCATTAGCAGCTTCCTCTGTACGTCCTTGGCTTGGTCCGTATGTATGAACGATACTATTAATTGTTTCAGTTTTTGCAAGGTTAGTGTTTCCGACAAGCGCGGTAGTTAGTACATCCCATAAATAGTAGGTAGAGTTCGTTGAGAAGTGAACGAGAGGGGGAACCATTGCATAGCATTGACCAAGGAAATCCATACCAATATACTTTCGTTCTTTTGCCCACTGTTCACGTATGTTTATAGTTAACGGAACTTGGTTTGTACTTTCTAGTGTCACTAAGTCGATTTTAATTTTTGCATCCCATACACGAGCCACTGCTTTAGGGTCCCAAAACGAATTCCACTCAGCTGTTCCATCATGCTCTGGTTCATGTACATTGCCTGCTGTAAGAAATGTACCACCCATCCAAACGAGACGTTCAATTTTATCTTCGATTATGGGAGCTTCATATAATGCACGAGCAAGGTCAGTTAGGGGCCCAGAAAATAATAAAGTTGTTTTTCCTTCCGTTTGTAGAAGTATTTCTATTAAATGATGATGCGCGGGTTTTGCCGCCACGGGTGTTACAACTTTTCCAGACTCATTTAAAATTGGTAAAGCATCTACATAAAATGCATGCATCCGCCAGTCTTTTGGAAACGGGTTTTGCCCGCGAGAGTTTGAAGCGGCTACTGCAATATTACCTTTGCCGAAGCGATCGATAATTTTACGACTGGCAGACATTGCGGGTTCTAAATAGCAGTCTGCTGGGATAACAGATACACCGGTAAGCTCAACGTTTTCCATTTGAAGTAATAAAAATAATGAAATTAAATCATCTACGCCGCCATCATGATTGAAGTACACTTTTTTCTTCATTGTAATCTCCATCCTATATGATTTAGTTAGAAATTAAATATGAATTGAGGAGAAGTCATCAACAATTTCCACAACTTCAATTTCTCCATTAATCAGTAGCTCAGGAAGCTCATTTCTAATATTTCCTTTCCAATACTCTCTAGCTTGTTCGAATTTTTGAGAAAAAGGAATACCATCTTCTTTCGGTAAAAGATTACCGTCACCTTCAAAAGAACTTCCGATTACTCGTAGTTTAACAATCTGTAAAACTTCTCGATTGTAAGAATCAAATAATGCTTTCCATTTTAAAGCATCTTCATAGCTTTTAGCAGCATATAAGCAAGATAACCTGGAAGGGTATTTAGGGAATTCTTGTAGTCTAACCATTTCTACAATTGTTTCTCTAACTGCTCTAATTGTTTGATCCATATAACTCATAATTACTTTAGCATTTTCATTATTTATATGTAATTCTTCATTTTTATAGTGATTATTTAAAATTTGTATGCCATCTTCACCACTAGCATTTAATTGTTCTCTTTCAAAAAAGAAGTGATATAGAGTATTGTGTTGATTTTTGTTAACAGGAATGATTTGTCCGATATGCATTTTTTTCTTTGTTACGATATGATATACGAAAAATTCTTGTTCATTCATGGTTCTCCTCCTAGTAGTAATGTTTAAATTTAGTAATTCAACATCGAAATATATAAAACCTTTATAAGTAAAAGTTAGAATTTGAGATGAAAGTAAAGAGAATATATGAAAACGTTTTAAGTTTGTTCACAAAATGTTCACTTACGAAGGGGTTTCCAATGTCGATATAATGACAAAGACTCAAAGAGAAAGGATGATGAAGTTTGCCAACAACAAGAAAGGAAAACCTCCAATTTGGCATGATGATGTGCCTTGGGATGGTTATCGTAATGACGTTTTACAATTTACTAATGAATGAAGCAGGAGGACCAATTTATATTAAAGAGATTGCATTAGAACTATTGATTGGATTTATTATTGCGCTATTAATTGAAATATGTATCGTTGGACCTTGTGCGAAAAAAATTGTATTTATGTTACCATTTGATAAATCTAAGAAAATAAATATTATCGTTGCGATGGCGACAACTATGGTAATCGGAATGGTGTTCTTTATGTCATTTTTCGGTATGGCTATGATGCATTTACATGGTGGACTACAAGGAGATTCATTTGTTTCAATTTTTATTAAAAATTTCATAATGGCATATCCATTACAATTAATTATTATGGGACCGCTTGTGCGTTTCTTATTTGCAAAGTTTGTTATGAAAAAGAAATCTTTTAATGTAGCGTAATTATAATTTAAAAAACATTATATACAAATAAAAACCACACCTCGCATTTTTGAGGTGTGGTTTTTTGTTCATTCCTAGTTATTTTCATAGTGATGTGACATTTGTCCTTTTGCCATTATAGGATTATAGCTTTTAATTAAGTCAGAAATAAAAGATGAGGAGATGATTTTTTGAAAGGTATTATATTTGCTGTTTTTGCGGGGATATTTATAACACTTCAAGGAACCTTTAATGCGAAACTTAGTTCACATATCGGTATATGGTCGACGAGTATTATAACCCATTTAATTGGATTCATTATTGTAACAACTGTATTTTTGTTAAAGAAAGAAGAGAAAATAACGGATTTAAAGAGTGTGAAAAAAATATATTTAGCAGCGGGTGCATTTGGTGGATTCATTATTTGTGCAGAAACTATGTCGATATATTCATTAGGAGTTACATTGACAGCTGGTACACTAATGGTTGCTCAATTGTTAACGGCAACAGTTATTGAAATGAAAGGACTGTTTCATATAAAAAAGATACAGATGGAGAGATATCATATTGTGGGAACAATAGTAATGATTATAGGTATTGTTGTATTTAATATGTAAATGAAAGGGGGAAATGAATATGTGGGATAGATCAAGTTTAATTACGCATTATTTAAAAAACAATAAAACGCTCGAGGTATTTTCAGAAATAGATACAGCGTATTTTCAAATAAATCACTTTGAAAAAGGCGAGCTTATTTGCAATATAGATGACGAAATGGGTCGTTTATATTTTGTTGTTAAAGGTAAAGTAAAAGTTTATACGATTACACCTGAAGGGAAGAAACTAATTCTTCGCTTTATCAATCCATTGGCCATTGTTGGTGATATTGAATTAATTCAAAATAGCAAAGCACATAATGTCGTTGAAGCTTGTTCAGATGTTGTAGCAATCTCTATTTCTAATACGGTTATTAGAAACAAGTTATTACATGATCCTATATTTATGAAGTTCTTGCTTGAAAACATTGCGAACACGTTAAAAATATCGACTCGTTTTACTGCTCTTAATTTACTGTATCCTGTAGAAGTACGTGTAGCTAGTTATTTACTTTCAATTTCAACAGATAGTAACGGGAATATGTATAAAGGGGATTTGGATGCAACTTCGGTAACGAGTATTGCAGATTTTATAGGGGTAAGTTATAGGCACGTAATTCGGGTATTACAAAGATTTTATAATGAAAAACTAATTGAAAAGAGTAATGGAGTTATTGTAATTAAGGATTTTTCTAGAATGAAGGAAGTCGCTAAAGATAATATATATGAGCAATGAAAGGGAGAGGAAGATTTTGATTGGATTTAGTTTAGCCATATTAGCAGGAATATTAATTAGCTTACAATCTGTTTTTAATGCAAAAGTAAATGAAAATGTAGGACAGTGGTTAACGACTACATGTGTCCTTGGAATAGGTCTCATTAGTTCTATTCTATTTTATATCATTACAGAAAACAGTAGTAACATTAAAGTGTATACTACAAATTATTTGTTTTATGTAAGTGGACTTTTTGGCATCGGGTTAATTATTTGCATAATGGGTGCAATAAAGAGCTTAGGTCCAGCATATACGGTGCTAATTAGTCTTATTATTCAATTGGTTGTTGCGTTATGCATTGATACATTTGGATTATTTGGAATGGAGAGCATTCCATTACAAATAAATAAATTAGTTGGTATAGGTTTATTAATTGTGGGAGTAGGAATTTTTAAAAATCTATTTTTGAATAAGAAAGCTATTAAAATAACTGAAGATGAGATTTAAAGAATATAAAGGAAATATGTTAATGTTCAGATTATATATTTATGCAGTAGGGAATGCTTTTCTTATATGCCCTGTTTGTGAAAGGTTTGTATCTATTTAATAAAAAAACGTGAGTTAGCAATTAGCATAGTTGAAAAGAAAACATCGATATGTCGAGGTCTTCTTTATTTATTGTTTTGAGATTATAAGAATTTAAGTATAGGATTATGAGAAGTGTTTTTAGATAAGGAGAATATGACTGGAAATTAAAATATTACTAAATATACGTAACTAATGAATACAATGTCTTTTTCAGTTATTATGTTGTAAATCATTTTATGATAAAATCTTTTACATAATTTAATAAAGGGGTAGTATTCAATGGGTTATTTCTCAAATGGTTTATTAGTTTTGTTTGTGCTAATCGTATGCAGTTGTATATTTTTTGGTTGATAATATAATGAGAGTCTTATATAAAAGAAGTTATCTTAAGTGAGATAACTTCTTTTTATTTTATATTGAGAAGGAATTCTATCTTTCTTATTGAAGTTTGTTCTAGTTATTTTTACATCGATCAGATTTGTGTAAAGGGAATTTTATGAAATAAAAACAAGCCTGAGAATAGGGAGTATTGACATGGAAAATAGTATACGCTACACAAGTGAACATCCTACAGATTTTAATGGATTATTATCCTTATACGAATCTTTAGGATGGAATTCTCTTAAATTAACGGTTAACGAGTTAGAACGAATGTGTAAGCAAAGTTGGTATGCAATTTATGTTTTTGATGATAAGAGGTTAGTAGGGATGGGGCGTGTCATATCAGATGGAGTCATAACAGGCATTATTTGTGGAGTTGGTGTATTGCCAAAATATCAGTCTAGTGGCATCGGAAAAGAAATAGTGAAACGATTAATCCAGCACTGTGAACAAAATAAGGTTATTCCACAACTTATGTGTGTAGAAAAATTGCAATCTTACTATGAATCTATAGGGTTTGAAGCATTCTCTATTGGGATGACAAAACATATTATAAGATAGAGGTGCTTTATCCCGCTATTTGTCGGGTAGTAAAACCCCACGGATTAAAGTTTCACTTTATATTTTCAGTTTACTCGTACATATTTTCAAACTTCAATATAAAGGAGAATGGCTGTATGGAGATTGCTAAAGGGATAGAAATGTTACAACTTGAATTTCAAGAATTTGTTATTCATCCAATTCTTTTATGGGATGATGAAATGGCAGTATTAATAGATACGGGTTTCCCAGGACAAATTGAAGATATACAAGTAGAGATGGAAAAGATTGGGGTATCATTTGATAAGTTAAAAGTCGTGATTTTGACGCATCAGGATATTGATCATATAGGTAGTCTGCCAGAATTGTTGCAGCGCTGTCGAAGTAATATTAAAGTTTATGCGCACGAACTAGATAAGCCATATATCGAGGGGGATTTACCTTTATTGAAGGACGGAAATGTAGAGAACCGCCCAAAAGGAAAAGTGAGTGATACTGTGATTGACGGGCAAGAACTTCCGTATTGCGGTGGAATACTAATTCTTCATACTCCAGGGCATACTCCGGGTCATATTAGTTTATATTTGAAACAAAGCAAAATTCTTATTGCAGGAGACTCTATGTATAGTGTGAATGGGATGTTAGGAGGAATTCACGCCCCAACAACTATAAATATTAAGGAAGCAAAGCAGTCTTTGAAGAAGTATTTAAATTTACATATTGAATCTGTAGTTTGTTACCATGGGGGATTAAGTAAGGAGAATATAAATGTTCAACTTCAAAATTTGTAAAGTTAAAATGGAGTTTTTTGTTAAGTGACGTTGAAGTATAATCTGATTATTAGTATATAAATAAATTATAAAAGAGCATGTTTGAAAAAATTAAACATGCTCTTTTATTAAAGTAAATCAGTTTAATATGAATGACCTAACCCATTCCAATAAAAAGAAACGATTTCTTGTGCTAATTCATCTATATTTGCCAGAATAGGATTGTGATTTTCATCTTTAAAATTCCCAATTGATAATAAAGATACGAAAGCATGAGCCACAAATTTAGCGTTTCCTTTCGGAATTTCTCCCATGTGCATCGCAGTATCGAGTGCTTTTTCTAGCACTTCATACATATTATTTTCAGCATTTTTTAATTCCTTCAATTGTTCTTCAGATAACGACAGTTTAGCATCTTTCATAAAATTTTTCATATCAATATCCATCGTTGCGTGTAAGTAAACTTTGGCGAAGTCTAATAATCTTTCTTCTAAAGTTTTGTTTGTAGAGAGTATTTGAGACATATTCTCTCGTATACGTATCATCATTTGGGTCATAGTAGCGGTAAATAAATCGGCTTTTGTTGAATAGTAATAGTAGACGGTTGCTTTCGTAACACCACAAACTTTTGCGACTTCATCCATAGAAACGACTTGATAATTTTGTGTAAGAAATAAGCGAGTTGCCACTTCTAAAATGGTTTCTTTTGTAGATTTTGTATTTTTATTTTGACGTGGCCTTCCGAGAGGACGTTGTTTTTGTTCCAAATCCATTCGCTCCTGACATTTATTCTTGAGATAATTATAACATAATTTTCAATCATTCTTGATTAATTAACCTACCAGTATATATAATTAATAATGAAGGAAAAAAGGAAGGTGGGTTTTTATGAAAAAGCACCCGTTACATATGTTAGGGAGGCTTGTAGCAGGAAAAAATACGCAATGGATCACTTTATCGGTGTGGGTTCTTATTACATTATTACTTTCATTTACGTTACCACAAGTAAACAGTACGAAAGAACCGAATCCAAAAAATTTACCTGAAACAGCTATGTCACAGCAAGCGGAAGCGCTTATGAAAAAAGAGTTTCCGAATAATGCAGGGAATCCGTTGTTAGTAGTATGGTATAGAGATGGTGGATTACAGTCACAGGATTATAAACTCATACAAGACGTTTATAAAGAGTTAAAAGCTAGTCCTTTAAAAGAACAATCAACGTTACCGCCATTTGATACAATTCCAGAGCAAGTATTATCAAAAAGTGCATCAAAAGATGGTACATCATTTGTTACACCGGTATTCTTTAATAAATCTGCTGGTACGGATATATTAAAAGGAAATCTTGAAGAGTTTAGAAAAATAGTGAATAGTAAGGTGGATGAAGATCCATTTAAACAAAAAATAAGTGAATCTGGTTTACATGTTCGATTATCTGGACCTGTAGGTATTCAAACGGATGCAGTTAGTTTATTTAGTCAAGCAGATGTGAAATTGTTAGTGGCTACTGTATTATTAGTCTTGGTCCTATTAATTTTACTTTACCGTTCGCCAATTTTAGCAATTTTACCTATACTTGTTGTTGGCTTTGCATACGGTATCATTAGTCCTACACTCGGTTTTTTAGCTGATCATGGATGGATTAAAGTAGATGCCCAAGCAATATCAATTATGACAGTATTATTGTTTGGTGCTGGAACGGACTATTGTCTATTTTTAATTTCGAGATATAGAGAGTACTTGTTAGAAGAAGAAAGTAAATATAAAGCATTACAACTTGCGATTAAAGCTTCTGGCGGTGCAATAATAATGAGCGCGTTAACTGTTGTACTTGGATTAGGGACATTATTACTTGCTCATTATGGTGCCTTTCATCGATTTGCAGTACCATTTAGTGTTGCTGTATTTATAATGGGAATCGCGGCTTTAACGATTTTACCAGCACTATTATTAATTTTCGGTAGGATTGCATTTTTCCCGTTTATACCGAGAACAACTTCAATGAATGAGGAGTTTGCAAGAAAGAAAAAGAGGGCTGTAAAAGTTGAAAAATCAAAAGGCTCCTTTAGTAAAAAACTTGGAGATGTAGTAGTACGAAGACCGTGGACAATAATTATGCTAACTGTGTTTGTATTAGGTGGATTGGCTTCGTTCGTACCACGTATTCAATACACATATGACTTATTAGAATCGTTTCCAAAGGATATGCCTTCTCGTGAAGGGTTTACGTTAATTAGTGATCATTTCTCAGCTGGTGAACTAGCACCAGTAAAAGTTGTTGTTGATACGAAAGGAAAAGAGCTTCCTATTAAACAAGAACTAGAGAAATTTTCTTTCATAAATACAGTGAAAGAGCCAAAAGAGGGAAAAGAAAATAAGCAAATACAAATGTATGAAGTTTCTTTAGCGGAAAATCCATACTCAATTGAAGCGTTAGATCAAATTCCTAAATTGAAAAGTAATGTAGAAAAAGTATTAAAAGATGCTGGGATTAGTAATGCTGAAGAGCAATTGTGGATTGGTGGAGAAACAGCTTCATTATATGATACAAAGCAAATTACTGAACGTGATGAATCAGTAATTATTCCAGTAATGATTAGCATTATCGCTTTATTATTACTTGTCTACTTACGATCGGTTGTTGCGATGATTTATTTAATTGTAACTGTTGTCTTATCATTCTTCTCAGCGTTAGGAGCAGGATGGATATTACTTCATTACGGTATGGGAGCGCCGGCCATTCAAGGTGCGATACCGTTGTACGCATTCGTATTTTTAGTTGCTTTAGGTGAAGATTATAATATCTTTATGGTTTCAGAAATATGGAAAAACAGAAAGACACAAAATCACTTGGATGCAGTAAAAAATGGTGTAATACAAACAGGTAGTGTTATTACATCGGCAGGTTTAATTTTAGCAGGAACTTTTGCAGTGTTAGGTACACTTCCAATTCAAGTATTAGTTCAATTTGGTATTGTAACTGCAATTGGCGTATTACTAGATACGTTTATTGTAAGACCGTTACTTGTACCCGCAATTACAGTTGTGTTAGGCCGATTTGCTTTTTGGCCAGGTAAACTTTCAAGAAAGAGTGAAGAAATACAAAAGGTGGATGCATAGTTAAAAAAGCCAAGGATATTTTCCTTGGCTTTTTCAATGTAGTTAATTAATTTTTTGAAGTCAAATCATCAGCTGCAGCGTGATCAGCATCTTCAATTGTTGTTTCGGGCATTCCGTATAAGCCGTTCATTGCTTGTTCTTCAATAGTAAGGTTTGCAGTATTATTATTTTGAATAGATGTAGTATTTTCAGTAATATTTTCTTTTTTATTCATATTTTTGTTATTCATGTATGTATCCTCCAAATTTCATTTGATTTATCTATAGTATGTGGATGGATTTCAAGAAATATGTGAATTGATTCTTACATATGTTATATAATTAAATAAATAATTAGGGTGAAATGTAAACTGTTAGGAGTGAACAATTATGGTGAAAGCAAGGGAAATAGCCTTCTAAAATAAAAAGAAAATTTTAGGAGGCTATTAGAATGAAGTTTCATGTAATTGATAGAGAAGATTGGAATAGAGAGCAGTATTTTGAGCATTATTTAAAGTTGAAATGTACATTTAGTATGACTGTTAATGTTGATATCACGATGTTATTAGAGGAATTATATCAAAAGGGAATAAAATTTTATCCCGTTTTTATATATTTAATTTCTAGAGTAGTAAATAATCATAAAAAATTTCGAACATGTTTTAACGATGAAGGAGTTTTAGGCTATTGGGAGGAAATGATACCGAGTTATACAATCTTTCATAAAGATGATAAGTCTTTTTCAAGTATATGGACGGATTATTCAAGTGATTTCCGCACTTTCTATAAGAATTATGAAGACGATATGAGATGCTATGCTAGTGTTCATGGTTTTTTCACGAAAGAAAATATTCCACCTAATGTATTTCCGATTTCTAGTATACCTTGGACTAGTTTTACTGGATTTAATCTTAATATTAATAATGATGAAAATTTTCTATTGCCAATTATAACTTGTGGGAAATATTTTAATGAAGGAAACAAGGTTATGCTACCAGTTTCATTGCAAGTACATCATTCGGTTTGTGATGGATATGATGCGAGTCAATTTATAGAAGATTTACAGCAGTTAAGTAATACTTGCAACGAGTGGCTTAAGTAATATTTAATTTTTAATTATATAAAGTGAAACTTTAATCAGTGGGGGTTTTGTTCAGCCCCCACTGATTATTAGCCCGACCCCCACCTAACTTCTTTGCTTTCGCTGAATTTTGAGGTGGGGGTCTTACTGCCCAGCAAATAGCGGGATAAAATTGAAAATGAATAAAAGAAGAGACCATGTTGGTATTACATGGTCTCTTCTTTTATTCATTAATACTAAGTAATTGTGGAAAATATAGGGTGATTTGTAGTTTAATAGTAAAGAGAGTGATTGGTATTAATTTTCTTTGTTTTTAAAATTTTAAGTATATAAATGTTTAACAGGGGGGGGATAAAGTGAAATTCGTAAGCATTAAAAAAGATGAAATCTTAATTGGGGATATGGCAAAATTGTATTGTAAAGTATTTGAGAAAATAAATTTCAATGAAATGATCGAGCGAATGAATAGGCATATAGAATATACAGGTTTTAAAGGTATAGTAGCAATAAATGATGAAAATGAAGTAGTTGGCTTTACTTATGGTTATCGCTCAATGGAGGGACAGTACTATAATCAATTAATGAGAGAAGCGTTACATCTAGAGCAAGTAGACGAATGGTTACAAGATTGTTTTGAATTTGTAGAGTTAGCAGTCCACCCACAATATCAAAATGAAGGTCTTGGAACGAAATTACATAATGAATTACTAGAAGGGATTCCAAATAGAACGAGTGTTTTAACAACACAAATAAACAATGAAAAAGCACGTTCGTTATATGAAAGATTAGATTGGATAAATGTATTGGAGCCATTTCATCCAAGTACAAATGATGTTCCATATGTAATAATGGGAAAAGCATTAAAAACAAAAGTGAATTGATAATTATGCCATTCACAAAAATGGTTGGTTTGTAATAATGAAGGGGAAAACGAAAATGACGAGAATATCTATAGAAAAAGCTACAATTTTAGATGCTGAGAAATTAACAGAAATAATGAAAAGAACATTTGATGCAGAAGCAAAACAATGGCTATACGGCCAAGATGATGTCATTGATTATAACATTCAACCGCCAGGGTATTCTTCAGTTGAAATGATGGAATATTCCATTGAAGAATTGGATTCTTTCAAAGTTGTAATGGATAAAGAAATAATTGGAGGGATAATAGTTACGATTTCTGGTAAGTCGTACGGTCGAATTGATCGTATTTTTGTAGCTCCTGTTTATCAAGGAAAAGGAATTGGATCACATGTTATGAAATTAATAGAAAAGGAATATCCAAACATAAAGATTTGGGATCTCGAAACATCTAGTAGACAAATTAATAATCATCACTTTTATAAAAAGATGGGCTACCAAATGATTTTTGAATCGGAAGATGAGTATTGTTACGTGAAAAGAATAAAAACAAGCTCAAACAAAGAGAGTGTAGTTACAAATAAAGATATGAAAAATAGTCAATACGAAAACTGTAATTTAGCAAATACAGGGTATTATCAAGTGAATTTAAAAAACAGTTCATTTGTTGGTAGCAATATAATGAATACGAATATGAGTAATTGCAATGTAAGTCAATCAAAGTTTAGAAATATAAATTTTAGAAGTTCATCATATGCAGATTTAAATCTTTCTGGCAGTAAATTTAATTTGGTGACTTTAGGTGGAGTACAATTCAAAAATACAAGTCTCGGAGATGAGAAGGAACCTATTGTATTCGATAAATGTGACTTGGAAGGTAGCACCATAAGTAACAGTAATCTGAAAAATATTGAAATAGAAAATTGTGATATAGTCGGTATGGAAATAAATGGTATTCAAATTGAAGATTTGCTTAATTTATATAGCAAAGTGAAAAGTTAATCATATAGATATAGTTGTTAATCTTTTTGGGAATTAAATATTATATCGGAATAATTATGTAAAAATGACATAAAGAAATACGGACGAGAAGGTCATTCATGAACATTTCTAGAATACACACAAATATATTGTTATTTATATGGAGGAGAGAAAGATGGGGGTTAACGTTAGAGCAGTAGAAATACAAGATGCTAGAGCAATTCATTGTATATGTATACAAGATGACGTTTTACCGTATATGGTTTTCTTACCTAGCATGCGTGTAGAAGCTATGGAAAATAGAATTCGAAATTTAGCACCAAATCAATTTGAATTTGTTGCAGAATATGATGGAGAAGTTGTTGGATTTGTAAGTTTAACACAAAGTCCAGGCCGAAGATCTCATTCAGGCGATTTATTCATTGGGGTAGACAGTGAATATCATAATAAAGGAATTGGGAAAGCACTTCTTATGAAGATGCTTGATCTGGCTGATAATTGGTTAATGTTAGAGAGAGTAGAACTAGGTGTGTTAGAAACGAATCCAAAAGCAAAAGCTTTATATGAAAAATTTGGATTTGTAGAAGAGGGGGTAAAGATAGGGAATTTGAAAGCTCACGGAAAGTTTATTAATGAAATTATGATGAGTCGTTTTAGACCGAATGGTTTAATTGTACATAATTGATAGTTAAAAGCATGACAGTATACTGTCATGCTTTTTCATTAGAATTTGGCTGTAATAAAAATAATGCTAAACCAATAAAAATAACGGCAATTCCTAGTCCTTGTTGTAAAGAAATGGTCTCATGTAATATAAAGTACGCTAGCATACAAGTGCCAATTGTTTCACCTAAAATACTCATTGAAATTACAGTAGCACTCATCCATTTTAATAACCAATTAAAAATGGTTTGTCCTAAAATTGTAGCAATGAAAGCTAATCCAATAAAGCACAACCAAGTTTGTGTAGAGTAATGGATGAAAGATTCTTGTTGCGTGAAAGCAAATATGCCAAGAAAGCCAGCACTACTTCCATAACTAATTACCGAATAGGGTATAAGTGACAAATCTTTACGGACGTGTTGGCTAATGAAAAAATAAGCAGTAATGATACCAGCAGCGATAAATGCTAAAATATCTCCATATAAAGCTTCTCCACTAATTTGGAAATCTTGCCAGCCAATGATGATACTACCTGAAATGGCGATGAGGCAACCAATAACCGCTCCTTTCGTAAATCTCTCCTTAAATAAAAAATAACCACCAATTATTGAGAACAAAGGTTGTAACGTTACGATAACTGTAGAGCTTGCTACAGAAGTATATTGTAATGATTCAAACCATAGTACATAATGTGCAGCTAAAAATAGCCCAGATATGAATCCGAATGTCCATTGTTTTTTCGTTAAAGTTTTTAGCTCATTTCGACTATTTTTATTAAATAGTAATAACGGTAACAGGATCAGTGTGGCAAAGAATAATCGGTAAAAAGCAATGATTGTCGCAGGAGCAGCTGCCAATTTTACAAAAATTGCTGAAGTTGATAAGGCGAATACACCAAAAAATAAGATGAAATATGAAAGAATAGGTGATTTCAAAGTTTGTCCCTCCGATAGATTGTTTATTATAATAAACTTAGTGCGATATAATGTACGAAGGTAAGTATATAAGTCCCGGAGATAATAGGAAAGGATTATTTGCCTTTGTTTAGTATGTCAGCACAAAGACAATGAAATATGCATTATGATGGACGAAAGGAAGTTTTACTATGATACATGATAGGCTTGGACAAACGGTATTAAGTTATCGTAAGAAAAATAATATGACAATTCGTGAATTCGCTGAGTATGCAGGGATTAGTACATCACTAATTAGCCAAATTGAAAGAGGACATGCTAATCCTTCTTTAAATGTTTTGGAGTTAATTGCAAAAGCATTAAATGTACCGCTGTTTACACTTTTTATTAACGATATTGATACAGATTCGCTCATTTCCAAGAAAAAAGATCGAAAAAAAGTATATCGGGAAAACAATGATCACATTGTATATGATGTATTAACACCTGATTTTATGAAAGCACGTATTGAAATGTTAATGATGGATTTAAATAAACAAGCAAACACAACAGAAAGCCATTATTCCCATGAAGATAAGGAAGAGATTGCTGTTATTATGAAAGGGGAAGTATACGTAGAATTGGAGGGAAAAGAATATTTTTTAGAAGAAGGCGATGTTGTACGTATTCCACCAAATGTGAAGCATCGATTTTTGAATAAAAGTGATGAATCGAATCACATTTTATTTGTCCTGACACCATCTTTAGGATGAAAATATAGTGATTTTAATTAGGGGAGAAAGAAAATGGAAAACAAAAGTATTTTAAAAGGCGGCCTTTCAATTATTTCTCAATGCAAAAAAGAAACAAATGATATTTGGCATGCGCATTTTGGAGCAGCTGCAATTGCTAGTTATTTTAATCATATAAAGAGAGCTCCAAATTATAAAGATATAACATTAGAAAAATTCCGGTATGTTATTCATTCTTAATGAACTTTAATAATCTGAAAAAAGAAGCTTAATCTAGTTTCTTTTTTTGTTAGTAGTATATTATTTTTTCAAATATGTAAGATTTTACATGCGTATTTTACTTTTACTAATTATGTAAGTAGGCTATACTGAAATACATACATTTTATTTTTGGAGAGATGTAAAACGACATGGAACTAGCGAAATTGGAAAAAGTAATTGAAATAAAAAAAGAAGAACTTTTATATTTAGTATCGGATTATGGAATTCAACATGAAAAAGTATTGGCATTGAGTCAAGAACTAGACAAATTAATCAATTACTTTATGTTTTTAAAATAAAGAGAACTATGACGGGGTTTGTAAATGTTATAGTTCTTTTTTATTAGGTAATTTGAAAATATATTCAAATATATTGTCTAATTTCTTACAGAATGCGCAACTTGCTAGTCGAATATAAGGACTTTTGGTTATAATAAAAAGGAATTATTAATTGTATCGGTTAGGAGCGCAGCACATATGAAAACAGTTGTTGTTATCGGTGGAGGTATAACGGGACTTTCTACTATGTTTTATTTAGAAAAATTAAAAAAGGATTATAATATCGATTTAAATTTAATTCTTATTGAGAAAGAAGAGTATTTAGGTGGTAAAATCCATAGTGTGGAAGAAAAGGATTTCATTATGGAGTCAGGAGCGGATTCAATCGTTGCTCGTAATGAATATGTTATGCCACTTGTAAAAGATTTAAATTTAGAAGATGAAATGGTATATAATGAAACGGGTATTTCTTACATATATTCTGAAAACATGTTACATCCGATTCCTTCTGATACTATATTTGGGATACCTATGAGCGCCCGGTCGTTGTTTAGCAGTACGCTAGTCTCAACGAAAGGGAAAATCGTAGCTTTAAAAGATTTCATAACGAAAAATAAAGAGTTTACGAAAGACACATCACTTGCTCTATTTTTAGAAAGTTTCTTAGGGAAAGAGTTAGTGGAAAGACAAATTGCTCCTGTGCTTTCAGGCGTATATTCTGGTAAATTGAATGAGCTTACAATGGCATCTACATTACCATATTTACTGGATTATAAAAATAAGTATGGAAGTATTATTAAAGGTTTTGAAGAGAATAAAAAACAATTTCAATCAGCAGGAAATAAAAAATTCGTATCATTTAAAGGTGGACTATCTACGATAATTAATCGCTTAGAAGAAGTGCTGACTGAAACTGTCGTAAAAAAAGGTGCTATAACGACGGCTGTAAGTAAACAAGAAGATCGATATGAGATTTCTTTTGTAAATCATGAAACAATACAAGCTGATTATGTTGTTTTAGCAGCTCCACATGATATAGCACAAACTTTATTACAGTCTAATGAGTTAAATGAGCAGTTTAATACATTTAAAAACTCATCTCTTATAAGTATTTACTTAGGATTTGACATACTAGATGAACAACTACCAGCTGACGGCACAGGGTTTATTGTAACGGAAAACAGTGATTTACATTGTGATGCTTGCACATGGACAAGTCGAAAGTGGAAACATACATCGGGTAAACAAAAATTATTAGTAAGAATGTTTTATAAGAGCACCAATCCGGTATATGAAACAATCAAAAATTATAGTGAAGAAGAATTAGTACGAGTTGCTTTATATGATATTGAAAAAAGTCTCGGAATTAAAGGTGAACCAGAAGTAGTCAAAGTTACAAATTGGAAAGATTTAATGCCGAAATATCATTTAGAACATAATCAAGCGGTTCAAACATTGCAAGAAAAAATGACGAATCTTTATCCAAATGTATATTTAGCTGGTGCCTCATATTACGGTGTCGGAATTGGTGCGTGTATTGGAAATGGAAAGAATATAGCCAATGAAATAATGGCTACATTAAATAAATAATACTGTAGAATAAATAAAAACTGTCCCTTCAGCAAAATGGAGGAACAGTTTTTATTTATTTTATTTGAATCGAAATTGTATTGTTTTTTACATTGTTTTCTTTTATTGTTAATGTTATTTCTCCAGACTCTTTAAATGAATACGGTGATAGTTGATAAATATCTTTTATATCATGTTTTTCTTGTAATTTATTTACCGGTATTGATACGATATTTGGCTTCCATGTTTCTTGTTTTCCTGAAGGATATTCTATAAGTATTACCGGATTTTTTAACTGTATTGTTTTCCAAGAGACGAAATATAGTTGTACTTCTGTATCTTTTTTTAATAATTCTTCGGAGAAATAACCGAATTCGCCTACATTACCGAAAACAGTATAATTTTGATTTTTTAATTTAATATCTAAATAACTAGGTTGATATGTTACTGCATGATAAGTTCCATATGAAAGTGAGAGTATGGCAGCGATTAAAATACCGATTGAAAATGTCCTAAAGCTATTGCCTTTAAAGCTAGTCATCATGAATGAGTTTGGTGTGAATTTTTTTGCGAATAAAAAAATAAGTAATATGAGTAAGAGGGATAAGCCGATGAATATATACATAGGAAATTTACACCTCCACAATAAAAAAATACATTAACTATATTTTACCATAAATGTATGGGGTAGGGTGGTTGTTTAGAAGGAGAAAATGAAGAAACAATTTCTTTACAGTTCTTGATAATTTAAAATTAGATTTATGGAAATTATAGCGTCATGTTTGATTGGCAATCAGAAGGTATCCAATTCGTGTATATAGAATAAAGAGGGAATGCGCCATTAGAAATGTTTGATTTATGGAACAATAAGGACTTTACTAATTATACATATTTTTTCTGATATAATGAACGAGTAGAGAGAAAGGAGTGATCCTATGGCATTTCCTATATTAGAAACAGAACGCTTACGTTTAGTTGAAATAGAACAATCTTATTGTCAAAAAATATATGAAATCTTTTCATTGGATGAAGTGACGTGTTATTACGGTATGAATTCTTTTACGGAGTTTGGACAAGCTTCACGTATGATCGAATCTTTTTCAAAAAATTACTTTGAGAAAAAGGCAATACGATGGGGAATTGTGTTAAAAGAAACGAATGTTTTAATAGGAACAATTGGACTAAACAATTTACAATTATGGAGCAAACGATCTGAGATTGGATATGATCTGCATCCTCATTATTGGGGAAATGGTTATGCTTCAGAAGCAGCTCGAGAAATTATTGATTATGGATTTAAAGATTTAGGTTTGTTTAGAATTGGAGCTATTACATATCCTGAAAATGTTACTTCTTGTAGAATGTTATCTAAAATTGGCTTCCAAAAGGAAGGTCTATTGCGCGGATATATTCATCAAGGAAATAAGCAACACGATGCATTATTGTATTCTATAGTACGAACTGATATTGAGGACATAAATTTATAATAAAAAAACCTCTTAATTAAAAGAGGTTTTTTTTATTATAAATTAACCTAATTTAGGTAATAAACGTTCTCCGCTTTTCATGCTACTTTTACATAAAGGGCATTTAGGCTCTTCTTCAAATGAAAAGTTCTTTCTCATCCATCCTAAACAATCCTCTGATTCACATTCCCAAACAGGGGTTTGTTCTGGTGGTACTTCTGCTACATCGTTCTTTCGATTGCGATACATGTAACCACTCCTTTTATGTAAAAAATTTTAGTTATATATTAAAAAGGTTGTTAACCTTGCTGGTAACAACCTTTTTATTGTTTGAATTATAGCTTTACAACGTTTTTAGCTTGAGGTCCGCGGTTACCTTCTTCAACTTCAAAGCTAACTTCTTGACCTTCGTCAAGAGACTTGAAGCCGTCGCCAGTGATAGCTGAGAAGTGAACGAATACATCGTTACCGTCTGCAACTTCGATGAAACCGAAACCTTTTTCGCTGTTAAACCATTTTACTTTACCTGTTAATGTCATGGTAATGCCTCCTAAAAGTAGAAAAATTACAATATGATCGGCCTTATTTGAATGAAAATAAAATTTCACATATTATCAAAAACCCATAAGGAGTACAAACTGTCCCTGATTGATACTTGATAATATGCAAAGAAAATATAGTGTTAAATTGACCTTAATTACTATCTTACAACAAATGGTGGGAAATAGCAAGTGCTGGTAATACCACTGAGTAATCTGGGTGATAATAGTAAAGGCACAAAGGCACCTCTTTTATTTATATATTATTCCTAATTTGGATTTATGCAAAATCATGTAAGAAAAACTTAGAGTAAATATTAATAATGTATTTTTTGTGGTAAAATATGGATGTTTACTGTTGGTAGTTAAATATTATAAAAGGAGAAAAGAAAGTGAAAAATAATTCATTTTTAATAATTGAAGCAGCAAAAGCAGGGAGAAAAAAGGTCCATCCAGTCTTTGCTGTAATATTAGCCATTATATTTTTGACTTTAGGCGAACTTTTTATGTTATTTATGTTATTTTTACCGAAAGCTGAAACGATATTCATGAAAGGTATTTATGACAATGTTAGAATGGTGTTAACGTTTGGCGGAGCTATATTTATTTTATTTATATGGGTTCGTTTTGTAGAAAAAAGACCTTTTTCATCTATTGGCTTTTGGAAAGAGAAATGGATGAGAAAATATTTAAAAGGTGCGTTAATAGGGTTTGTATTTATTTCAACGCCAGTTATTCTACTATTACTAATGGGGAGTGTGAAATTGCAAGTACAACATATTACCTCAACAGTGATAGTAGGAATAGTAGGATCTCTAGTTGCATTTTTAATACAAGGGGCAACGGAAGAAATTATTGTACGAGGTTGGTTATTCCCGATTCTTTCTGTTAGAAGTCGTATATGGGTTGGAATAATTGTAACTTCATTTTTATTTGGATTTCTTCATCTACTTAATCCAGGAATTACAATATTATCTATATCGAATATAATATTAGTGGGTGTTTTCGCAGCTTTATATGTATTGAAAGAAGACGGTCTGTGGGGAATATGTGCATGGCACTCAATTTGGAACTGGGCTCAATATAATGTATATGGTTTTGCAGTTAGTGGCACAACTGTATATTCTACTCCAATTTTTAAGTCTATAACAAATGGACCAGAAACATTGCATGGAGGCACGTTCGGAATTGAAGGTAGTATCATTACAACAATCATGCTCACTATTGCTTCAATTGTTTTATGGAGAAAGTTATGGGGAAGAAAAGTGAAACAACGAAATTTTAGTTAATGAAAGAGGGAGAAACTATGGGGATAATAGCATTTGAGGGAGCAAGCGCTGTTGGTAAAAGTACCACGTGCCGTGAATTAGAAAAGAATTATGGTGCTTATATAATACCTGAAGTGAATTCTTTATTTGAAAGGCCAAAAAATGAACATAGAACATGGTATTTTGAAAAACAAGTTGAGCGCTGGAATATAGCTGTTCAGAAGTCAGAGCAATATGAATTAGTAATACTCGATGGCGATATATATCAGCCACTTAGTTATAATTGGTGTTTTCATTTTGATATATTTAATCAGCCATTATCTTTAATAGAAAATTTTTATAAAGAAAAGATGATAAATAGGGAAATTGGTTTTCCAGATCAATATTTTTATTTATATACGAACGATGAAGAACTTAGAAAACGGAAAGTATCTGATGAAACGAAAAGAAGGAGAAACTTTGAAAAACATTTACATATATCAAAATCGTTTCAGCGTTATTATGAAAATTTAAATACTGTTACAGATGGGTATTGTAAATTAATTGAGGCAAAAAGTGTAAGAAATAATGAATTAGAAATAGTGAGAAACTCAAAAAATTTGAACGTGTGTGAAGAAGGACGTTTTGATGTTTCGAGGTTAGATGCTATTACGAAGTGGTTAAAAGAAAATCGTGCATAAAGTAAAAACAACGAGTGTTGTAGAACGCAATCGTTGTTTTTTTGTTTCTTTATAAATATAAAGGAAAAATTTGTAGAATATTTTCAATATTTAACAGAATAATCTTTTAATTTAAAAGGAAAAGAAATACAATATGAGGAAGTATATATAAATAATATGATAGGGGATGGGATGCGATATTTGGAATGAAGTAACAGTTTTTATATAAGAAATAATTAGGTAGTCAGAACAGAGAAATTTGGGAGGAAACAAGCGCGATGAAAATACTATTTAAAATAATCGGTATTCTAGCTGGTATGGCGGTAATCGGAGTAGGTTTAACATATGGTATGCTGCATTATTTAAATAATAGTAAACCAGCTGCGAAAAAGGTATCACCAGCTGCTCCAGCAGTAGAAGTATTAGCTGATAGTAACGTAAAAGCAGAAGATGCAAAGCTTTTAGAAAATGGAAATTATTCATTGCCGAATAGTGGTTTTAATAAAAATTTTAAATGGACAGATGAGAACATACAGACAGCATTACATGAAATGGCACATCAAAAAGCGAAAGCTGATCAAAAGTGGGGCTATATTTTTATTACACAAGAACGGATTGAAAGTTTAATTGATATTGTAAAGAGTAATGATCTTGTACATGGAAGTACATATGTAGAAATTTTAGAACGATGGAAACAAGGAAAATATGAAAAGGTCGATGGGGATCACAATAAGATTTGGAAATTACAAAGTGGGAATTTAGGAGAAGGAAAAGGAGTAGTGTCGGAAGCTGAGCAAAAAGAATTAATTAATCAAGTGTTTATGAACAAAGGTACATATTCAGGTAGTAAATTAATTGCAGGTGGGGGACAGACTAATAAATAGTATACTAATTAATGAAAGAGAGTAATTGCTTATTAGGCAATTACTCTTTTTCTACGTACATCTTAATATTTTAGTCTCGTTCAAGTAAGGAAAGAAACGACTGTAACACCGGGGAAATCCATCTAGATTTATGATAGATTACATGACTTTGAATAACTGTTGGAGTTTCGATAGGCTGAAAACATAGTTGTTCTTTTTGACAACTTTCTTGTACAACAATATAAGGAAGAATTGAAATGCCTAACTCACACATAACGGATTGTTTAATTACTTCAACATTGGAAGTTTCAAATGTTTTAGCTGGAATATTTCCACTTTGACGTAAAAAACGATCTACCATTTGCCTATAGCCGCAGCTTTGTTCTGTAAAAATGAACTGGGTGTCCTGTAATAACTGGAATGGATTTGTATGTGCAGAGGAATAAGCTGGTAAAATCCATCCAAATGTTTCATTACTAAAAGTACGCGTAATAAAACCATTATGTTCTATACTTTCTCCAATTATGAAGACAACGTCTGTTTCTCCTTCACGTAATTTTTGTAATGCTTGTTCATTTGTGTTTGTTTCAAGTACGATATTTACTTTTGGATTTTTCTGTTTGTAAGTACGTAATAATTGTGGTAATCGGTATACCGCTAATGATTCATTAGATGTAATACTTAATGTACCTTCTAAATAATCTGTATTTTGGGGGATTTCTTGCGCTTTTTCATATATTGAAAGTAATTCTAATGCATAAGGATGAAATTGATGACCTGCTTTTGTAAGTAGCACTTTTTTCCCTAACCGATCGAAAAGAGGAATATGTAAATCGTTCTCTAAAGCTTTCATATGTGCTGTAACAGTAGATTGCGCATAACCTAGCGCATGCGCAGCCTTAGAAAAATTACCATACTTCACAATGGCGCAAAATGTTTTAACATGTCTCATTTCCATAAGCGATCCCTCTTTTATTATCATGATTTGTGAATGATTATATCATGTATTTTAATTTTCCAAATGATTAAATTCTGTATAAAATGAAATTGTAGAAATATTCATTCAGGTGATATTGGAGGAGAAAAGATGATCAAAAAGGGCTATCATATAGCTGTTGTTGGGGCTACAGGTGCGGTAGGGCAAAAAATTATTGAACTGTTAGAGAATGAAATGAAGTTTAATATAGTTGAAGTTACATTGCTTTCGTCAAAACGATCCGCCGGTAAGAAAGTAAGATTCAAAGGACGAGAGATAATTATAAAAGAGGTAAAAACAACTAGCTTTGAAGGTGTAGATATTGCCTTTTTTAGCGCTGGGGGAGAAGTATCTAGACAATTTGTAACTCATGCAGTTTCTAGTGGTGCAATTGTAATTGATAACACAAGTGAGTACCGAATGGCACAAGGTGTACCGCTCGTTGTTCCGGAAGTGAATGCGCATACTTTAAAGCAGCATAAAGGTATTATTGCAGTTCCAAATTGTTCAGCATTACAGATGGTAACAGCACTTCAGCCGATTCGAAAATCATTCGGTTTAGAAAGAATTATCGTTTCAACATATCAAGCTGTATCGGGTTCTGGCATTCATGCGATTCATGAATTACAAGAGCAGGCTAAGTCTATGCTTGCTGGTGAAGAAGTGAAAAGTAATATATTACCGGCGAAAAAAGATAAAAAACATTACCCAATAGCGTTTAATGTACTGCCTCAAGTAGATATATTTACAGACAATGATTTTACTTTTGAAGAAGTAAAAATGATTCAAGAAACGAAGAAAATATTAGAAGATGAAAACCTGAAAATGGCAGCTACTTGTGTACGTGTTCCAGTTGTATCAGGGCATTCAGAATCGGTTTATATAGAACTGGAAAAAGAAGCAACCGTTGCGGAAATTAAGGAAGTATTAATGGATGCACCAGGTGTTATTTTGCAGGATAACCCTAGTAAACAGCTGTATCCAATGCCATTATATGCAGAAGGGAAAATAGATACATTTGTCGGAAGAATACGTAAAGATCCTGATATGCCAAACGGATTCCACCTCTGGATTGTTTCCGATAACCTATTAAAAGGTGCGGCTTGGAATTCAGTTCAAATCGCAGAGACTTTAGTGGAAAAGGGGATACTTTAATATAGTTAAAAAAAACTGGAGAATCGTTAATGATTCCCCAGTTTGTATTTCATAATTGTTTTCTTTATTTCGGCCAACTTTAATTTAAATTAGTTGTTATTGAATTTTTATAAATATCTACTTTATGTGCAGAGAAGCGTAAGGTTTTGGATTCTACATGAATTGTAAGGTTAATAATAATCGATAACGGCATTTCGACCGTTTTCACAATATCTTCTATAGCAATATACTCATTTTCTGCTTCGTTATAATAAACAACAGAACGAATTACGGCCTCGTCACCTTCGATATCAATTTCACACATCATAGGGAATTTTTCACCATTATGTAAGAATAATTCGCCTAGTACAATTGAACCGTTTAATTCTTCTGTAAAATTAGTAGTTGCTGCTGGTTTTACCCATGTTTCGTCATGTTCTTCATTTTCCTCTTCATCTATTGCCCATTCCCATATGGGGTTTTGTTTTAGGTCTTCAATAGTTAATTCATCAATTGGTTTGCAATTATTCATACATAAATTCTCTTTTTGTTTTGATAAATAAGTTTCTTAGTTTCATGAATTAGATGATTGCTTATAAGTGGGTTTAACAAAGTATTTTGCTCATTTGATATCCAAACTACTTTATTTTGAAATAAAGCTATTACAGCAATATTAACAAAACTTTAATTGTCTAGTAAATAATTATTAGTGGAGATATTAAAATGGGATGGTGTTAAAGAAAGATAGTAAAAAACATCAAGGATGAATGAAATCCATTTGGTATGATATGGATATATCCAATGTGAGGGGGAATTTGATGTATCAAGTAAAGGGGTATTTTTCATCATTAAAAGGAAGTTATTATGAGACTGGAAAGCAACAAGGGGAATTCGTGAAACAAAATCCGTATCTCATCCCGCAATTTATACACGAAGAAAATATAATATCTAATAACCATTGGACAGAATCGAGAAATATACTAAACAAACATTGTCCAGGCATAAATGAAGAAATTGAAGGGTTTTGTGAAGTGTTAAAAATTCCTTCGAAAAATATGATGTATTACTATCAAACACTATTGAAAGCAGGTTGTAGTCATTGTGCAGTATTACCTAAAAAGACCGATTTAGAGCACACATATGTATTAAGGAATTATGATTTGTCACCAGTAATAGATGATATGCGTTTTTGCTCGACGCATGTTGAAGGTGCGTATGCACATAGTGGTTTTTCTACTCAATATTTTGGTCGAACAGAAGGGATAAACGAACATGGATTATCTGTTACATTTTCAGTATGTGGTCAACCAGTAGGAAACATTGCAGGTTTAAGAAAGCCAATGGTAAATGGTTTACAATGTTTTGCGGTAATTCGATTGTTGTTGGAGAAATGTAAAAATGTGCAGGAAGCTAAGTCACTTATAGAAGAAATACCAATTGCTAGTAATATTAATTTAATAGCAGCTGATCCTTTAAACGCAGCACATATTGAAATATTTGACGGTCATAAATCCACAACAACGATTGATGGTGACAACCAAGCTTTTATTGTATCAACAAACCATGCAGTTAGTTCATCTATTCAGAAATTAAATAATAGGAAATTAGAACAATCAACAAAGAGATATCACGTTTTACATGAGCATTTAAATAGATGTGAACAAGTAAGCATAGAGTCTTTAAAAAAGTTAGTAGAAGAAGAATATCCTATTGGACTGAGTGTGCATAACTATGAAGAATGCTTTGGAACGTTACATTCTGTATTATTCGATTTACATGATCGTACAATGAATATTTGTTTCGGATCACCACTTTTAAACGACTGGTACTCATTGAAAGTTGGAGGAAGTATGCCGTTTTCTGAGATGAACGTGAACTTTGAAAATAAAACTTATACTGACTTTTGGAGGGAAGATAAGAATAAATTGATTCCTAAAAGATAAATGGGATAAGATGGTAATGTAAAAATACATTTACACTGGAGGGATTACCAATGCTAAAAGTTATGTTACCATTTGTTCTTATCTTTTTTCTTGTTATTGCTATGTATATTACTTATCAAAAGAGAAAAAAATCCGGGGTAAAAGGATTGAAAAGTGCGGTAACTTCTATTTGCTTCTTTTCACTTGCGATTTTAAATATGTTTGCATATTGGTTTCATTTTGGTGGTGCTTTTACTTGGTTATTTTCAATTGTATTATTGCTAGTTGGTGCATATTTTACAAAATATATTCCAATATCTAAAAAGGTACATTAAAATTTATAAGAGTTTAATATAATGTTTACTTTGTTTTGAAAAGAGATTATTCTACTAGATCGTTGTGAAACGGTTTCATAGGATAACCTCTTTTGTTTAGTTTTGGAAAGAACGTACTGTGCTTTTTAGTTGCTCAATAAATTCTCGAGTTGCAGCACACATATATTTATCTTTTCTATAAATTAGCCCTATTTCAATTGTTGGAGTAGGGTTTTCTATTTTAATAGCTTGAATGTTTTTATTTTGTAAAAAGTCTATATATGGTTTGGGTAACACTGTAATTCCCATTCCTTTGGAAATCATTTGGATTAAAGATTCCATCGTGCTAATTTCTAAAATTGGTCTTGGTTTAAAGTTGAATTTTTGACAATAAGATGTAATTAGTTCGGTTAAAAAGAAATTTTTAGGTAAAAGAATTAAAGGGTAGTTCTGTAATTCAGCAATAGATACATGATTACGTTCAGCTAATCGATGACCAGTGGGCACGACTAATGTAAGATCGCTTTTGTATAGAGGGATAGAGATAATCTCTTTATCTTGCACTGGGAGAAATGTAATTCCAATATGTAGTTCGTTTTGTAATAATTTTTTACGAATATCTCCTGTACGAAGCCCTAATACAGAAAGCTCTATATTAGGATATAAATTATTAAAATTTAAAATAGCTGGTGGTAGTAAGTAATTTACAACGGTTAACAAAGCCCCTATTGTTAAGGAACCTTGCTGTAATCCGTTTAGGTCTTGAATAGCTGAACGAGCTTGTTCGACTTCATGAAAAATGGTTTTACTATGTGATAATAAAATCTTCCCTGCTTCAGTTAGAGATATTTTTTTACCAATTCGATCGAAAAGTGGCATTCCTACTTCATGCTCTAATGCACGTATTTGTTGACTTAGAGAAGGCTGTGAAATATTTAATTTCTCAGCTGCTTTTGTGAAATGTAATTCTTTTGAAACAGCTAAAAAGTATTCAAGTTGTCGTAATTCGATTGAAATCACCTCAAGTATAATAATAGGTTATACCTATCATTATTATATAAATAATTGAATTGAACAATGATTTTAGAGGTTTTATAATCATCTTTAAATAACAGAGAGGGTTGTAAAAATTAATTGAGAGAAAATACATGTAACACCTTTAAAGGAGGAAATAGAATGGCTAATGAATATCAATTATTATCTTTAAATATAGGATTACCAAAAGAGGTTACATACGGCGGAAAGGTAATTCATACAGGCATAAATAAGAAACAAGTAAAGGAACCGGTATATTTATCCTTTGTAAAATTTAATGGGGATGGACAAGCTGACTTAGTTCATCATGGAGGAGTAGATAAAGCAGTTTGTGTTTATACTGGTGATCACTATCCATACTGGGAAAAAGAATTGAATCAAGATCTTGTATATGGGGCTTTCGGAGAAAATATAACAGTTAGTGGTATGAGCGAAGAGGATGTTTGTATTGGTGATACGTTTGAGTTAGGACAGGCAATCGTACAGGTAACACAACCAAGGCAACCTTGTTTTAAATTAGCAAATAAATATAATTTTCCAAGGTTACCACTATATTTTCAAGAAACAGGGTATACAGGATTTTATTTTCGTGTATTAAAAGAAGGATGGGTATCATCAGTCGATACCTTAAAAAGAATACAGTCTGATCCAAAAGGTGTTTCAGTAGCATTCGCTAACCGTATTATGCACAAGGAAAAACAAAATATTGAAGGGGTAAAAAGAATATTAGAAGTAAATGCACTTTCAAATAGTTGGAGAAAGTCTTTTGAAAAGCGTATAAGTGGAGAAGAAATTAATACGAAGGAAAGACTTGAAGGGATAAAAGAATAAAAATATTTTATTATAAATAGTGTATTTCTATTAGTAAAAGCTAATTAGAAAGCGCTATTTTTATAAAATAAACTAATTAATATCCGAAAATCTTAATATTTTTTTATTCGACTTATTTTCAAATAGTCAAAACATAAAATTAATTAGACTTTTTTTTTATGTTTTATGATAGTATATTGATTGGTAAGACCTCTATTTTTAAGAGTAGGTCATATAAGTATATCTAATTTAATGGAATTTAACATTTGGAGGTACAACATGGGGAATGTTGAAAAATTGGCAAGTCTTCTAATAGAAGAACCGAAAAGAGAGCAGTTATTTCCTTTATTTGAAGAAGTGTTTGGAATTGCAACTCAAACATTAAATGATTTTTCGGATAAAGGATATTGGGATGATACATATAAAGCTTTATCATTTTTACAAGAAGGTAAAGTGATTGCAAATGTTTCGGCATTTTCACTCCCATTATTAATTAATGGTGAAAAAATAAATGCAGCGGGTATTCAATCAGTAATGACACACCCTAATTTCCGTAGACAAGGGCTAATGACACAATTAATGAGTAAAATGATAGAGGAAATCGATAAGAAATGTGAATGTGCATTATTGTTTACGGAAAAACCTGAACTATATACAGCATTTGGATTTGAAGTTGTGCAGGAATATTTGATGACTATACCATATGATAAAAATATTAATAATAACGATTCACTACTTAAAAAGTTAGATTTCTATAATATAGAGAATAGACAGTTAATACATGAAACTATTGATAGTAGCCAAAGACTTTCAAATAGTTTTTCAACTTTAAACTTCCATCCTTCATTTTATTTGAATATGTATGATTCAGAATGGAATGAGAAACTGTATTATTCAGAGAAACTAGATGCTTTAATCGTTTATGAAGTAGACAATGAAAAGTTGAAATTATTTGGAGTATTTGCGCCAGTACTTCCGGTTTTAGATGAATTATGTGGAGAAATCAATGAAAGGTTTACGGAAATCGAATTTTATTTTTCTCCGGATCAATTAGGGGTTGAGGATGTACAGTTTACAGAATTACAGTCTAGCAAGTATTTAATGGTTCGAAGTGATAAAGAGTTAGATTTTAAAGGTTATAAATTCCCAGTATTAGCGGAGTTTTAAATGTCTATATAAATGCTTTGTTATGGAGGAGCTATGAATATATCGTATATACCAGAAAGTATTGAGCAACTCACTATAATGAATGTACCTGAATACTATAAAATTAATGACAATCATGCGTTTATTGTCCGTTCGAAAGCAGAAACCGATTTTTGGCTTAAAACACATTATGGTTTTGAAGTAATGAATGGTCATGTATTTTATAATGAGATGATGACAGACTTTCAAGCTGAAGTTCAGTTACGTATGAATCCAAATTCAAAATTCGATCAAGCAGGTCTTTTTGTTATGATTTCGGAGAACTGTTGGCTGAAAACTTCATTAGAATATATTCCAGATGGTCCATCTCACTTAGGTGCTGTCGTAACGAATAATGGATATTCTGACTGGTCAACGCAAGATTATCCAACTGAAGCAGCTAAGCAACAACTTCGTTTTCGCATTATTCGAAAACGCGGTGATTATACAATATATGTGAAAAAGAGCCATCAATGGGAACAAATAAGAATCGCTCATTTAATGGAGGATATAGGGAATGAGCCTATTAAAATAGGTTTTTACACGTGTAGTCCTTCTAAAAATAAGGGATTTGAGACTGAGTTTTTAAATTTTACAATTGAAGAAATATAGATGAAAAACCGTATTCTTTTTATTAAGAATGCGGTTTTTGTATTTACATAATATAAAGCATATGTATTGACCAGAAAGTCATTAATACTTATCATTTAATAATGTTAAATATTAATTTACATAATATAATAGAAGTAATGAAGAAATTGCAAAAAATATCGCTTAAATAAGGAGGGATATGAATTATTCAGTGGTAATTTCATAGGAAAAGGAGATTATGTATGAAATCATTTCGTAAGTTATTACAGTATTTAAAACCATACATGTTCTTCGCTATTATTGGACCGCTATTTATGGTACTTGAGGTTGCGATGGACTTAATTCAACCGACTATTATGCAACATATCATTGATGTTGGGATTGCAAATCGGGATTTAAATTATGTAATAAAAATGGGGCTTCTTATGATAGGAGCAGCAGCACTCGGTTTAGTTGGAGGGCTTGGGTGTATGATGTATTCTACAAAAGCAGCTGTTAATTTCGCTACAGACATACGAAAAGATGTGTTTGCGACAATAGAAACATTTTCTAGTAATAATCGTGATTCATTTGGAACAGGTAAATTATTAACGATTGTGACGAATGATATCACTTCCATCCAATCGGCAATGACAATGACATTACGTGTTCTCGTTCGTGGTCCGCTGTTGTTTATTGGAAGTATAATTATTGTTTTTGTAACAGCGCGAGAGTTATTTCCAATATTACTTGTAGTTATTCCAATTTTATTACTTGCGATTATTTTAATTGCAAGCAAAGCAAGTGGTACATTTAAAAAGGTGCAAGAGGCATTAGACAAAGTCAATACAAAGTTACAAGAAAATTTATCTGGTGTGCGTGTTATAAAAGCGTATGTAAGACAAAAATATGAAATCGCTCAATTTGGAAATGTAAATACAAATTTAACGAAGATAAATATTCGAGCTGTGCAGCTTATTTCTTTAATGATGCCAATCATTATGCTAGTTGTAAGTGGCGGGATTGTCGCAACATTATGGATTGGTGGAGAAAAAGTATTCAATGGAACGCTTCAAGTAGGAGCGATTTTGGCATTTATTAATTACTTGAATATCATTTTAATGTCACTTATGTCGATTAGCATGGTATTTATTCAAATTGCGCGAGCTTTTCCATCTGCGGATCGTGTACAGCAAGTGTTAAATACAGAGGTTGATATTATAAGCGGAGCGAATGCGATCGAACCTGAGAAAATCGAGGGGAATATTCAATTTAAAAATGTTAGTTATAGCTATACGAAAAATAATGAATACGTTTTAAAAGATATTTCGTTTAGCATACAAAAAGGTGAAAAAGTAGGGATTATTGGATCGACTGGAAGTGGTAAATCTACCTTAGCGAAGCTGTTACCACGTCTATATGATGTTGATCAAGGTGAAATATGTATAGATGGAATAGATGTTAAAACATATGATTTGCAAAAACTTCGTGCTTCAATAGGGTTTGTACCTCAGAAGGCTTTGTTGTTCTCAGGTAGTATAGAAGAGAATTTACGTTATGGTAAAGAAGATGCAACACATGATGAGCTGGAAGTAGCAGCTGCATCAGCTTGTGCGACTGAGTTTATCAATAAGCTGGGAGAATCTTATCAATATAATTTAACACAAGGTGCGACAAATCTATCAGGTGGACAAAAACAACGTCTATCAATTGCAAGGGCACTTGTGAGAAAACCACCGATTCTCATATTAGATGATTCTACATCAGCAGTTGATGCGAAATCAGAGGCTACTATTCAAACAGCTTTAAAAACAAAATATAAAGGCACAACGACTTTATTAATTGCGTCCAAAATTTCTTCCATAATGGATGCGGATAAAATACTTGTATTAGATAATGGTGAATTAGTTGGCAATGGTACACATGAACAATTGTTAGAACGAAGTGAGGTTTATCAGGAAATTTATCTTTCCCAAGGTGGTAATTTGCATAAAGAAGGTGGGGAAGAACATGCGTAATTTTCAAGGGCAA
Source organism: Bacillus cereus group sp. BfR-BA-01347 (assembly GCF_022663835.1). Lineage (NCBI taxonomy): Bacteria > Bacillati > Bacillota > Bacilli > Caryophanales > Bacillaceae > Bacillus > Bacillus cereus group sp. BfR-BA-01347. Next base: position 215,133 of record NZ_JAKUGG010000008.1, read on the forward strand.
TTTGCTAATAAAGGTGGACGAAACACACCAAAGATGGGAAAAGCTAAAAATGCCCAAGGAACTGTAATGCGGATATGGAACTATATGGGCTATCAAAAAGCTGCTCTAATGTTTGTTATATTTCTAGTCGTTGTTACTACTTTACTTGGATTATTAGGTCCCTATTTTATGGGAGTCATTATAGATCAATATATTGTACCGAAAGATTTAAGTGGTACAGCAAGAATGTGTATGTTACTTATCGCGATTTACGGTGTAACTGTACTTTTAACATGGTTACAAACATTTGTCATGATTAACGTTGCATTAAAAACAATTCAAAAAATAAGACAAGATATTTTTGAGAAAATCCAAACGCTTTCTTTACGGTTCTTTGATGTGCGTTCTCAAGGTGATTTAATGAGCCGGGTGACAAATGATATAGATAATTTGAATCAAGCTTTGACACAAAGTGTTGTACAAATTATTTCATCAGCGTTAACTTTTATAGGTGTAACGATTGCGATGTTCGCTTTAAATTGGATTTTAGCAATTGTAACTTTAATTACAGTACCTATTATGTTTTACGTTACAAAAAAACTAGTTGCATATAGTGGTAAAAACTTTGCGAAGCGTCAAAAAGATTTAGGTGAATTAAATGGATTTATTGAGGAAGCAATTACAGGTGCGGATGTTACGACGTTGTACGGAAAAGAAAAAGAAACTGTACAAAATTTCAATAAAATTAATGAACAGCTAAGAGTTTCAGCTACGAAGGCTGATACATTTTCAGCTTTTATTTTTCCAAGTATGAACTTTATTAATAACTTAGGTATGGGGCTTGTCATTGGGACTGGATCAGTTATGGTCTTAAACGGAATGACAACAGTAGGTGTTATTGCAGCTTTTATTAATTATTCTCGTCAATTCTCAAGACCGTTAAGTCAATTTGCGACTTTAATGAATACAATTCAAGCGGCAGTTGCTGGTGGAGAACGTGTTTTTGAGATTATGGATGAGGTACCAGAAATTCAAAATAAAAAAGACGCATTTGTTGTACAAAATTTACAAGGGCATGTTGCACTTGAGAATGTTTCATTTGGCTATGCAGAGAATAAAACGATTTTAAAAGAAGTGAGTCTTAAAGCGCAGCCAGGAGAGACAATTGCTTTAGTTGGTCCGACTGGATCAGGGAAAACAACAATCATTAATTTGTTAACTCGCTTTTATGATATACAGCAAGGACAAATTCATATTGATGAAAAAGATATAAAAGATTATGATATTAATTCTTTACGAAGTAAAATAGGAGTAGTTTTACAGGATACGTATTTATTTGCTGGTTCGATTATGGATAATATCCGTTATGGACGCTTAGATGCTACTGATGAAGAAGTCATCACTGCAGCCAAGGCAGCATCTGCACATTCTTTTATTAAGCATTTGCCAAATCAATATGAAACAGAAATTGCTTCAGAAGGATCGAATTTAAGTCAAGGACAAAAACAACTTCTTGCGATTGCACGAGCAATTTTAGCAGATGCAGATATATTAATTCTCGATGAAGCGACATCTAATATTGACACAAGAACAGAATTACAAATACAAGCAGGACTAAATAATTTAATGAGAGGTCGCACAAGTTTTGTGATCGCTCATCGACTTAAAACAATTGAAAAAGCAGATCAAATCCTTGTTATAAAGGATGGAAGAATTTTAGAAAGAGGGGATCACGAATCTCTTATGAAAGATAAAGGATTCTATTTTGATTTGTATACGAGCCAGTTTAAAATATAGTAAAAGCATTGATATGTTGCGGTTTCTCTTGAGAGGAGAAACCGCATTTTTTTATATTTGTAAATATTATTCTAATGGTCTTTCACTACATAGTTTAACAGCATCCGCCTGCATTCCAGGCAAAGCATGTGGATAGCGATTTAATGTTATGAACATATCTTTATAACTGAATTGTTCACTTACAGTCTTTAGATGTATACCTTGTTTCAAAAGTAGCGTAGCATGTGTATAACGTAAATCATAAAATCGAACCTTAAAAATCGGAATTTAAATAAAAAGAGCGCTGTTAAAAGCGCTCTGAGACAAACTATATATTTAGAGAGGAATCAAGATAATATATGGATATTGTTTGAGAATGTTGTAGGTTTTAATTAAAAATAAAGCACACATATAAGTGTGCTTTTATGAACGCTTTAGATTTGTATGACTATATAGTCAACATACAATAAAATATGCTTGTTTGATATAAATGTGTGTCAAATCTATAAAAATATTTTTTAGTGTGTATAAGGAACATTAAATGTTAGTTAGCCAAGTCTTTTGTTTTTATCCCGCATTAACGGGCAACCCAATTGGTGAGGGCTAATAATCATGGGGGATGAACTAAACCCCAATGATTAAAGTTTCACTTTATTAACGAATTTGCGCAACTGTTAACGCTGCAGAACGAATATCTACTGTACCTATTACTTCAACGGGGACAATTTGAATTAAATCACCAGGGTTTAAGTTAATTAGAATGACACCACTTGATACATCAACTTCACCAGTTCCGATAATATTAGAACGGACTGCGGTTCCGGATCCTGCAATAACATTAGTCGATGAATTTAATGTCAAGAAAAAGCGTGCTGCTTCTGGGGCTAATGGAACGTTATCAAGGCTAATCGTTAATGTATAGCTAATTTGATAAATACCAGCTACCTGAATTTTAATACCAGTTCCAGTACTAATTGTATCATTGATTACAGGGACAGTAATGTTAGGATTTGGGCCTGTACTAGGTAATAGTAGTGGTGTAAATAATGTTGCAAATTGAGGTGAAGTAGCATTGAAGGCAAAACCTAGGGCAGGTAGTGTACTAGATGCTTGTGCTTCACAATTAAAATTAGCGAATTTACGAATGGATGAGCGCATATTTTCACTCCTTTCTTGTATTTAGATTTCGTGAGTATTAACTTCACATTTTGGACAAGCATAATACAATATATGAAAATTTATAGTAGATAGTGCATAAGCGTTACTATTACGGATAAAGCTATGAATAATAATAAATACTATATGGAAAAAGCAGTTAGCTAATTTAGCTAACTGCTTAGTAGGTTCTCCAAGAGCAAATAGACGAAAAATTATTGCGCTATATAAAAGATCACTATAGATAAGTGCTCTTTTTGAGAGTGAGTATAAATTTCTATCATTCTATCTAGTATATGCACTGTATTATGTAGTTGCTACTAAAATTGATATGAACTTTTAAAATTAGAGGTTTCTTTTAATGAAACCTCTAAAAAGACAACTAAAGTTACGTTATAGTAAATTCAATTGCGATAGGAGTGCCTCCATCTAGGACAGCTCCTCCTACAATAGTAGCAGCTGTAGTAGTTACACCAGTAATAGTATCACCTGTTTGAATAACACCATTAATATAAAGTGTTAAAAAGGCATATGAAGCAGGGAATGTTGTTACAGCACCAGTGTCATCAGTGAAGTCTGTGTTAGCAAAAGTTAAATCTGCTCCAGCAGCAGTTCCTGTTGCTGCTGTACTTACAAATCGTCTTCCAGCTATAAAAGGTTTAACGATAGGCATTTATATTCACCCCTTTTTGAGAATTAACTCAGACAAGTTTTTTTGAAAGTTTTGTCCTGTATCGTATATTATGCTGTGCTTCTACTAAGAGATACGGCTTGTATACTAGTAAATAAATATAATTATTATGCGTTTTACAAGTTAGATTCTTATAAGTAATTAAGTGATTAAGGTTGGATTTTGTATATGGTACGTTCAGGTTAAAAAAGAGCTCTTCATCAAATTATTATCTTAGTGTTGGAGGGAAACTGGCGGCCTCAGTGACAGATGGTAGAAATAATTTACGTGGTATTGTAATAAATTCAAGCGCAATTTGCTTTGGATAAAAAAATATTTGAGTTAAATCTAGAGCATGTATTAATAGTATCATGAAGCTTGTAAGAATTATAAAACTACCCCAAAAGAAACTTTTTGAAGTATTGCGAAAATCTTTTATTAAAGAAAAGAATGAAAAAATGCGGTAACAATGAGAATTAAAAATTTATACTTATCAGCCATTGTGATCCTCCTAAAGAACAGTAATTTATATTATAACGTATTTTTTTTCTATAATTATAAAAAGATTTTCAAATGCCTATGTTGTAGACTTATTGTTTTCATTTTGCATACAATCGTATAATATTAAATTGAATAATATTGAAGAGCTTTATTAAGCTAGCGTCACAAAACAAAATTAATATTATAAAGTGAGAAACATTCTAGTTTATTTCGTAGTCCCAATCCATAAATTAGAACTACGAAATGGATTATTAATAAAAACATTTTAAGATTATTATAATAATGATGTGGTGTATACAGAAAAGAGGATGAAAAAAGCATCCAGAATGAGTTGATAGCTAGTGGATAACAATTGAAATAGCACTGAAAACTAATAAAACAGCCATAATGATGTTAAATAATTGATTATGTTTTAATAAAAGTTTTTGAAACATGGAACCCAAAAGGCTCCAACTAAATGTACTCAGTAAACCGACTATACCTAGAAATAATGAGAAAAGTAGAAAACTTGAATATGAATTGTAGTAAGGGAGTATAAAAGTAGAGACTACTGTGAGTCCGAATAATATTCCTTTAGGGTTAAAAAATTGAAGGAAAATACCCACTGTAAATAAGTTTTTATTATTTTTTTCATTGTGATCTGCACCGCCTTTACTAGTGATTATTTTAAAGGCTAAATATAGCATATACGTGACACCTAAAATTTTTAAAGGAAATTCAATTATAGGGACAATATTAATTAATACAATATTAAAGAAACTACATAAAGAAGTGAGGATGAAAAAACCGAATGCTACTCCAAAGCAAAAGTTTATGCTTCTCTTTAATCCATGTTGATTTGCGTATGTCATAGCTAAGAAATTGTTAGGACCAGGTGTGAAGCTACTTATAAATACAAATAACAAAAAAGAAAATATAGGCATTTCAACCTCCTTATTTTTTGTGTGTTATAATGACCAAAAAGAACGATATAACGTTTTTTATTATACATAACGGTCGTTATATTGTATACAGTGTAGGAGTGTTTTTTATGGAAGAAATTCAACTTATTCTGGCAAAAAATTTAAAATCAATACGTGAAAAAGAAAAATTAAGTTTAGAAAAGGTCTCTCAATTAACAGGTGTAAGTAAAACAATGATTGGACAAATAGAAAGAGGAGATTCAAGCCCGACAATAACGACAATATGGAAAATTGCTAATGGTTTGAAAGTATCCTTTACCTCTTTAATCAATAATCCAAAGCCTGATACGAAAGTAGTTTTACGAAATGATGTTCAAGTATTGTCTGAAGACAATGGGAAATATAAGGTGTATCCCTCATTTCCTTTCCAAGATGATAGGAACTTTGAAATCTATATGGTTGAAATTGATACAGAAGGGAAATTAAGTTCAGAAGCGCATAAAGAAGGAACAGAGGAGTTTATAACAGTATTTGAAGGGAAATTGACAATTGACATAAATGATTGTCAATATACGTTAAATAATGGAGACTCAATTCGCTTTAAGGCGGATAGACCGCATACTTATACTAACTCAGGAAGAACATTAACTCGGTTAAGTATGACTATTTATTATCCAGCTTTATAAGCTGGCAATAATATGAAGAGTAAAAGTGTATTGTTAAAACCATCTATAAGAGATGGTTTTATTTTTTTGAATATAAAAAAAGACACTCAATTGAGTGTCAATATAGTATTGCTCTCGCGTATAGGATTGGAGATGTTCCTCAAATACATATTGAGATGGTCTGTAAAAAAGAAACAATCTTCATCTTTAATGTAACATCGACATGGGGAAAGTGTAAATTGATAATATATATACGGAAAATTTAGTATAGATGTTTTCTACTATGGATATAGTACAATTTACTTTTATTACGTAATCACTATCGTAATATTTACCAATTGAGTATTTAGGTTGTTTATTATAAAAAGAATGAATCATTTTTTAATCAATTCGTATAATTGTAAGAGAGGCACCTGTTGATCCACCTCCAACTAAATTCACGACAGATAATATACCAAATAATTGTAGTGAAATTGTATTACCAGCATTTAAATTAGTAATTAAATTATTACTATAATTTGAAGTTGATAAAGCGGGAGAAAAAATAGAGCCAGGAATTGGCGTAGAAGCGTTTAATAGTAGTCTAGTTCCAGCAAGTAGAGCGGTTGTCGTATTAACTTGATAGGTTAAATGATATCTTCCAGTTACAGGAATTGTAAATACGTCATTTGAAGCGTTAACTGTAAAATTACCAAGACTTTGGTTATTTGAAAGTGGAATGTTTGTTCCTCCTAATATGACTGAAACAGGACCACCTGATGTATTATTAGCGAACATAGAGTTTGTTGTAACGATAGACCCAGTACTGCCGGTAGGCCCAGTACTCCCAGTAGACCCAGTACTGCCGGTAGATCCAGTATTCCCGGTAGGCCCCGTAGGTCCAGTAAGCCTGTAAGGGAAAATAATGTCAAGAGCCATTGATATTAATTCCTTTTTTCTAATTTCATTATTATCTTGAATATAAATCACCTCAACTTTTTAAATAAGAATATTATAGATTTAGTACTTTTTAAATAGAATGATTAATTTATTATATTAATTAAAGCGGTTATAGCAACGGTAAAATGTTTAATATATGTAATAATTCTTTGGGAAGAAAAAAGAGAATAGTTATAAATTTTTTCTTTAATGATAGGGTCATAATGATGTGTATGAATTAAAAAACATGTGGAATGAGGTATTAAATTGAAACGCAATGACAATTTATCATTGAATAAGGGGATGATAGGACCAGAAAATATTGGACCTACCTTTCCGATTCTTCCACCAATTTATATTCCAACCGGAGAAACAGGACCGACTGGACCAACAGGGATAACAGGCCCAACCGGAATAACAGGCCCAACCGGAGAAACGGGGCCGACCGGAATAACAGGCCCAACCGGAATAACAGGCCCAACCGGAGAAACGGGGCCGACCGGAATAACAGGCCCAACCGGAGAAACGGGGCCGACCGGAATAACAGGACCAACCGGAGAAACAGGCCCAACCGGAATAACGGGAC
>NZ_JAKUGG010000009.1:0-210068 GCF_022663835.1 Bacillus cereus group sp. BfR-BA-01347
ACCTACGTGAATGGGACTGTCCTTCTTGTCGTACACACCATGATAGGGATATTAACGCAAGTATCAATCTAAAGAATGAAGCGATAAGGCTTCTAACCGCAAGGACTGCGGAGATAGCCTAATCAATTAGAGTTCGATAGAACTCTTTACTTAGGAATCCCTCACTTCTAACCGAAGTGAAAGTGGGGGTAGTTCAAGAGGATGATCTAATAGCTTATAAAAAATTAACTGGAGTGCCAGCAGGCACGATTGACCCAGAGATTCAAAACTATGTGTGGGAGATGGATTATAAAAATGTACCTGAGCAATTTCACCAGTCATTAGCCAAAGCATTGGCTTCGCTACACATAGTTCCAAAAGCAGAGGCTCTTAAAGTAGGCCTGTTTGTCCAGGAAGCAGAAGAGGTAAGAGAATCGATGATTGAGCGTATGGAAAAAGTTAAAGCGAAGTTTGGTGTAGGCGAATCCTTATGGAACCGCTGGCAGGCCTGGGTAAAAAACGAGGAATTGTGGCCTCAGAGAACAGGTCTGATTCATGGGGATGTTCATGCCGGCCACACGATGATTGATAAAGATGCTAACGTAACCGGTTTTATCGACTGGACCGAAGCAAAAGCAACGGATGTATCAAATGACTTTGTTTTCCAGTACCGGGCATTCGGGGAGGCAGCCTTGGAGAAACTGATTAACTATTATCGGCAAGCAGATGGGATTTACTGGCTAGCTATGAAAGAGCATGTCATTGAACTTAATGCGGCATACCCTATTGCGATAGCTGAGCTTGCGATTATCTCAGGCTTGAAAGAATATGAGCAGATGGCGAAAGAAACATTAGAAGTGAATGACCTCTAGCATTAAGAAAAAATAAAGTCCTTTTTAGTAAAATACAATCGCTATATAAAGAATTCATAAGTCAAAACGCATGAGTTTTCACAACGAAAATCATATTAGTTTTTTATTGTTGTTTTAGGTCCGTTAGAAAAAACGACTTAATGATTCAATTTTTTAATGTTCCACAATTGGGCCATTTAATTAAGCAAGGATCAAAAAATTATCAAACTGTTTTATAAAAGGATAATTCCATTACAAATAGAAAAAGCGTCTTTTGATTAATTCTTTTCAAAATACGCTTTTTTTATTTGTTCTTTTATCAAACCTTATACAAAAGCTATACGAAGAAGGTATTTAATTTTAATATGAAGTAGTAGGAGGGACGAACATACCTTAATAAACTTATACATAAAGCACCAGCAAATAGGGGGAATTCAAAGTACAGTATGTTTTTCACGATATTGCTTAGGAGTTATACTTGTAAACCTTTTAAAAACTTTTATAAAATAACTTTGATCATGGAAATTCAACATATGGCAAATTGTAGACACAGGATATTGGGTCAAGGTTAATATTCTTTTTGCCTCTTCTATTCGTTCTCTTTGGATATACTGTTTTAAAGGAATTCCAACTTCTTTTTTAAAGATATCTGATAGGTAGCTCGGATTTATTTGTATATAATTTGCAAGAGCATTAACAGTGATATCATTATAAATATTTTTAGCAATATAATCTAAACACATATTTATCTTCTTAGAATATTGTTTTTCATTATATTCTTTCACAGAATCTGCAAATGTACATAAAGCCTCTTCAATTAGCCGATTTACAGCATATATGTTATCTATTTGTTCAATCTTTTGTATATAGAGATCACTAAGTGAAAAGGCAATTTCAGAAAGAAGATTCCCTTTGATTGCATATCGAGTAGCTAACGTAATGGCAATAATTCCGTTATTTTTTTGGTTTCTGAGTTGATTTGTTTTGGATAATATACCCGCATCTTCTTGAGGAAAGGAGTAGGCGTATTTTATGAGCTTTTCTTTATTTCCCTCTGTAATAGCTGAGAAAAACTGTTCTTCTAATGTTATATTGTATTCATTAGAATGATTTTGCCTTTTTGCTGAAATATATATGTCAGGGTCTAAAGATGGATAAGATGATTCATTTAGTATCTTATTTTTTTCCCAAAAAGTATGCATATCTAACTTTTCATTAAAAATTATGTAATGCAGTAAAAGACCTATATGAATAAAAAGGAGTTTATTATACACAGGTACAGAATCAAAGTAATCAGTGATATCTTTTATGGCAATATCTGAATTAAATATGTGAATAAGTTGCATAACCATATCTTGTGATATTTTTTTTTCTATAGAGGGTCCTACAATTAAAGTTCCTTTTATAGATTCTTGATTATTTATATGAATGAAAATAAAATTTTCTAGACAACAATTAGTCCTGAGAATAGGAAAGTTATCTAGTTTATTTTTCTCAGAGGATATATCTAGATGATCCTCTTTGCAAGAGTAAAGGGGATTATAATTCCCTTTATTTTTATATTCGAATAAAATATGATTATTTGGAGTTAAAAAATGAATTGGTATTGAAAATGATTGATGTATAAGATGGCAGACGTATTTTAAATCAATGGATATAGCCATAATAATCCTCCTGTAATAATTTTTATTATAAGTAAATAATTGCCTTAAATAACCATGGTGTCAAGTGAATATATGCATGAATTTAATGAAATTTATTTTCAGGGAGCACAGAGGAGTTTTGGGAATTATTTTTTCTATAGTTGAAATATAAAGAAAAAAGTGGGTTTCTATAAAAATCGAAACTTTTATTCAATTTATGAAAGTAGACTTGGGTCCTATAAGAGGTTCTTATATTGTTGAAATGCGATATTGTACTAAACTAGATTTTTAAGATTTTTATCTATATACTTTTAATTGTCTGTTATTTGTTTTAATTCGTTTATTTATATCATTTTGAGTGCTCCAATAATGGAGCCTTTTTTTATATAAATACTAGCTAATCTAGATGTCCTGTTAATAAATTAGCAGAAAGTAAATAATCACCACCTATAACTAAAACTTCTTTTCCTAGTTATGATGCTATAATTAACTAAGAAAAGAGTCTCTTCAGTTTTCGCTACAATACAGTATACTTTTCACGATATTGTCTCGGTGTCATATTCGTAAATTTTTTAAATACTTTTGTAAAGTAGCTCTGATCATTAAAATTTAACCATGTACAAATATCAACTAAAGTATATGTAGTTAAAGTCAATAATTTCTTCGCTTCTTCTACACGTTCTTTTTGTATATGTTCACTTAAGGAGATACCGACCTCCTTTTTGAATAAACTAGATAAGTAACTGGCATTTAACTTTGTACTTTTTGCAACAATACTTAAGTTGATTTTATTATAAATATTTTTAGAAATATAATCTAAGCAGGTAACTATAGTTTTGGAATACTTATGAGTATTGTATTCTTTTACTCGATCGGCAAATTTACATAAAGCCTCCTCTATTAATCGATCTACGGATTCTATATTATCTAATTGATCAAGAATTTGTATATATAAAGTACTAAGTGAAAAAGCGATTTCTGATGGAAGATTTCCTTCAATTGCATATTGGGCAGCTAAAGTCATCATAACAATACCATGATTTTTTTTGTCTCTTAGCTTACTTACTTTTGAAAGAGTAATAGTCTTATCTTGAGAAGAAGCATATATATGTTCTAGTACTTTTTCTTTATTTCCTTCTTTAATTGCTGTGAAAAATTGTTTTTCTAATGTTATATCGTGCAGGTTTAAACTATTTTGTCTTCTTGATGAAATATACAAATCAGGGTTTGGAGACGGATAAGCCGTTTCATTTAATATTTTATTCTGTTCCCAGACATTACTGATATCTAATTTTTGTTTAAACAGTAAGTAATGAAATAAAATTCCTATATCAACTAAAGTTAGTTTTTTGATTATTGGTATAGACTGAAAATACGCTATTCCATCTTCTATTCCATCTTCTATTTTGATGCTTGGATGAACTTCCATTGTTAATTTAATTATTGTACTTTTAGATAAGCTTGTATATGTAGAAGGGCCAATAATGAGAGTTCCTTTTCCATATACATGATCTATCATATGAATTAAAATAAATTGCTCTTGGTATGGATTAGTACGGATAATAGGGAAATTATTTGGATCATTTTGTTGATAAAGTTCACTTAAGTACGCTTCTTTACATGGATAAAATGGATTATGTATATCAATAGAACTATATTCGAACATAGTTTTGCAATCTTCAGATATAAAACGGACGGGAACTGAAAATGATTGATGTATTAAATAAGAAAGATATTTTATATCAGTATCTGTATGCATAATATCACCTTCTAAACTTGAAATATTTTACGGATAAAAGGAGCATCTTTGTTAGAACATGCAAGGTATAGCTTAATAAGGAGAAATAACGATAATTAATAACAGAAAATTATGAATATTGATAGCGTAAAATAAGTTAATTAGTTATGTTTTTTATTGTTCAATAAAGTGATTAGGGACTTTTTGTTTAATGCAGTTGTTTTAAAACAGGTCATTGTAACTTAAAGCTATAAAGATTAACTTTCATGGAAAGGCGTAGAGAATATGTGATAGTTGTAACCTCATCACATATTTAGTTTATTATATAAATTTTTTTATTTATAGTAACATCTTTATAAGTATTGCACTTTTTTGATAATAATTTTAATTTAAATTCTGGATTGGATACGTGCGTTTAAAATGTGAGCGGTGCCCATGCCCATCAACCTAAGATTTTTAATTATCCCCATAACAGAAATTCTAAATTTTTACAATTATTCATGAGAATTCGGCTCAATTCTTTCGTTTTGGACAACAATCAATTTCTTAAGTGGATAGTGATGGGAAATTTCCTATTTTTAAATAAATCGGACTGATATTTAAAAGAAGAAAAAAATTTAGTGAAATTAAAGTTATATAATCTTGGATTGATGGGTACCTAAAAGCAAAAATGCTCAAGATTAAACAGGTCAATAATGTGCTATAATTTCATGTGTTGAGGTATCGATTGGAAAAAGATATCAGGCACATTAAATTAGAAAAGGAGAAGGAAGGGTATGCCACTTATTGTTGACAGAGAACAGGTACGGCAAGAAATACTGCATGCACTCCAGCAATGTTTAGAGGAAAAGCCTCTTATAAAGGTTTCTATGCGAGACATCGCAACAAAGGCCAAAATCGCTCATTCAAAAATAAATTACTATTTTGATACAAAAGAGAAGCTTTTACTCGCTTATATCGATTTTTTTTCTGTTTCATACAAAACTGAGATTGAGCATTGGTACATAAAATATAAACAAAATAGCATCAATTTCAACGAAGGTTCACAAGCGATAGTAAAACATTTCATTAAAGATATGGTTTTAATAAATCATCAAAACCAATCTTGGGCATTCACGCAAATAAGCACTATGAGCCAATACAATGCGGAAATAAGGTCTGCAATTAAAAATGTTTATAACGAGTGGAGAGGTTCCATCAAACAAGTTTTGGAGGAGATTTATCGGAGTGAAGGTGACCACATGGTATATAAGGCAGAATCAGTTTTAATCATCATCGATGGTCTTCTTATTTATTCACTTTACGAAAATGTAGACGAATCAAGAATAGATGCTGTACTAACAAATATCACATTATAATTTTTCGAATTATCTAAAAAACTGTTGACGAGGCATGGTGTGAGTAATATGATTTATTTAGTCCGGTTGGACTAAATAAATCATATTGGAGGTTGCTTATGTCAAAAATTACTGTTGTTGGTTGTGGGGTAATGGGAAGCGCTCTAATTCGTGCCTTTATGAAAGCAGGTCACAATATTACCATTGTCGATAAAAATCCAGCTGCAGCCCAACCATTTATAGCAGAAGGAGCTACGTTCAAATCTTCATTGGATGACGCTCTGAATTGCGATTTTATTCTGTTAAACTTACCAGACCATAAGATAGCAATGCAGGTTATAGAACAATGTAAATCGCAGGATATTAAGGGGAAAATCATTGTAAATACTACTACCACAACCCCAAAACAAGCCCAAATCTTTGAGGAAATGATTAAAGAAAAAGGCGCCATTGCTCTTGAAAGTGTGATTATTTGTTATCCTCACGATATTGGCACACATCGGGCATATCTTGTATATTCTGGCCCTAAGGAGGCTTTTGACCAAATTGAAGATCAGCTTGCGGCACTTTCGCAGCCACATTTTGTGGGGACAGACATTCGCTTTGCAGAAATCATTGAGATGAGCACGTCAGCACTGCAATTTGGTTTCTATTGGTTTGCCCTGCTAGGTTCTGCGCTTTGTATACGAAACAATTTGTCTGTCTCTGAGTATTGCAAACATATCAAGACAGCACTTCCAGTGGTGGGGCACCAACTTGTTACACACTTGCCTGATAATCTAGAAAACTATACAGGAAAATTCAAAGATGCTACCGTTGCATCCTTGGATATTCATACGCATGGGCTCCAAACGATAATAAAAACATTAGAGGATAATAACATTGATATCAGTGTATGTGAAGTTATGGAAAAACAGATGAAAGCAGCTATTGATGCTGGATATGGTAAATGTGATTTTGAAGCAGCAATTACTCAATTATTGAAATAAAGATTTTTTTGCAACCATCCTTGAGCTTACATATATGATTCAAAGACTGAAAATAATATATTAACTGTTGTATGATAGTTGGTTAATTGCAGTGTGACCTACTATTGAACAAGATAACTGAATAGGTAATTATTTGTGACTTAGAGATAGAGATGATTGGGATAAAATCTGACCAAATCGCTATTAAGCTAACAAAATTAAATTGCCCTCAGGTGAAAAAACGCCATCCTTTCTGTATATTTCTACAAAAAGAATAGCGTTTTTTTCGTTTATGCTCGTAAGAGATACGAAGTGGGGGAGTTCACTGCTACTCTAAATTTGTTATATAAGATTTTACAGCTTGTAATAAGAATTCTTCCTGTCCCATACCAGCATCTGCGACCATTTGAACTACTTTTTGTTTGAATTCATAATCTGCATGAAAAGTTAATGGTTCTATATTACTTTTAAAATAAACCCCTTCTACATGTGGAAGTATTGAACCTGATTTCATATGAGAATGTAAGTATCTAATCTCTTCTTGGAATTGCAATGGATTTACTTGTAAAATGAAGGGTTTAATTTCTAATTTGATAGTATCAGATGTAATGGTCAATCGCATATTTGTGACGCCAAGTTCTTTATAAAATAAGTTTATTAAATTGTAAGTGATGGAATTAAATAGTTGGGGTTTTTTTAATGAAAAAGATAAATATCCTCGTTTCGTAATTACAGTTTGTTTTTGGAAAGGTTCAAAGGAATAATTATGCTCTTTATAAGCGGATAATGGGAAAATTTTTTCATCCTCTGTAAGAATCTTTCCATCTCCTCCATTGATTTCTATTACCCTACCTTTTTTTCTAGTATGTTGATGTGTTAATAATTGATATAAATATATCTCCTCGTCTTGAATCTTAGTAATAAATGTTTTTCGTTCTTTTGTTGTAGTTTTTTCATATATTGAGAAGCCTCTTCATGAGGAACTGCAGCGCGCTAATGTAAATGAACAGGGATCGGCCAAATCGGGATTTATCCTATGATGAAGTGATAAAAATTTTAGGGTTTTATAAAGAGCAAGGGCATTTAGTAAACTATACAATTTTACTAGCTCTAGCAAGTACCGGTGCAAGAATTCAAGAATTGTGTACAGCGAGAGTCAAAGATTTACACTATGACGGAAAGTACTGGTTAAAAGTAACGGGGAAAGGAGATAAAGTGCGTGAACTTTTCATTTCGGAACATTTGTATCAATGTATTTGTGAAATGAGAAGGAGAAGAGGGTTCCAAACTGTATTGGATTGAGGAGATGAAAGTCCTTTATTTATAAATCAAAGAGGGAACTTTTATAATTCAAAAACGTTATCAAATCAGGTAACAGATATGATAAAAAAACGAATTTAGAGTTTCTACAATATCGTGAAAATCCTGTGACGGCGCATACATTCCGTCATGCTTTTGCAATCATGGCAGTTGAACAAGGAAACGCGGATCTATATCATTTAATGCAAACGCTAGGGCATGAGAATATCCAAACAACAAAAATTTATTTGGAGAAGCATATGAAACGGAAGAATAATGTGGGTACTTCCTTTGCATATATGTTGGAGTGAACTTATAATTTTAACTCTCTTTTATTTAATTATGTAGAAATCACATAATTAAATAAAAATATTAACATTAAATAACCCTCTAAAAAAAGTATATGAAAAAGTCCTGTTTTTCATATACTTTTTTTAATTTAGGTATTTAGAATAAAGAGGTGAAAAATTCTTGTTGATTTTTACTAATAAGGAAGATGAAGGTTGTGAATATTTATTTAATTATTTTAGGAAAAAATAATTATATTTTCTTTAGGTGATTGAAAAAAAGATGATATATTATATATAATCACGATAAATCGGTAAATAAATTTAATAGTGAACATAGGTAATATATTAAAAAAATCCAGAATGGGGAATTAAAAATGGACAGAGAAATATTAATCAGTTTTTTGAAATTTTATCAAGGTATAGGAACACCTTGTAAGGAAGATATTCAGTTTATGATGCAACAAATTACAGCTAGTTGGCCAATCCAAGATAAATGGAGCGACCAAAGAGAAATAGGTTTCGAAAAAACAGAATATTCACTTTCCGGAACGCAAACAGCTTATTTACAGACATGTATAGATTGCATTTGGAGAGAAGAGTGGTTAGTATTTATTTGTGAATTGGTACATTTTATCAGTAGTAATGAATTGATTATGCAAAAAGAGATTTTGGAAGTCGAAAGACAAACAATACATATGCTTCGAGGTATGGTTTTTCGAACTAAAAATTTTTTAGAAACTGTTGAACTAAATTAGTTAATATTATGAATAATCAGGTGTTCACACTTTATTTACATCATGGGAATTAAAGTGCGAACACTTGGTTGTTATATATTAATAAAATAATTAATAGATATTATTTAGGATAAAGGGAGAAATCCATGAAATCAGAAGAGCACTTTTTCAAGTACTCTTAAAATAATTAACTCATTAGAAAGGAATAATAAAAAAGGTAGATATTTATTATATATAGTTAGTGAACTACTCGCCACTTAGCAAAGCTTGAAGTGGGAGCTTCTCAGTTCCACGACGAAAGTAACCTTTCGTCTCCTTGAGCGTTACTTCGGGGCGTTCCACCCCTAGATGTCTAACGATTGAATGCTCTCTTTATACGGTGGATATTTTACGCAGGAACCGAATGGCTTGGTTTTCGCACTCTATTTTCTTCCTGCAACCTTCTATATCAAGTTATCAAAGAACTTCATATAGCTAGTTTATCAAAAGTTTTTGGCTATGCTAAACCGAAAAATCCTCTCCCACCTACCGCTGGACTATCGCCCTTCACGTGCTTGAGGAAGGAGAATTCTTTCGGTAAATTCGTTAAATTAATGTATATTTTTCACGATACTGTTTTGGTGTCATCTTCGTTATTTTTTTGAAAATCCGGATGAAATAGCTCTGATCATTAAATTTGAGCCACAGACAAATATCTGTTAAGGAATAGGAGGTTAAGGTTAGTAATTTTTTTGCTTCTTCTATTTTCTCCCTTTGGATGTATTGACTCAAAGTGATTCCTACTTCTTTTTTAAATAAACCAGATAAGTAAGTCGGATTCACATGTAACAGTTCAGCAAGTGCATTAAGAGAAATCTTTTGATAGATATTTCTGTTAATATAATTTAAACATGTCGTAATCGTATTTGAATACTTTTTTGTTTTGTATTCCTTTACACGGTCCGCAAATGTACATAAGGCATCTTCTATCAAGCGATTAACAGAATACATATTATCTAATTGCTCAATAGTTAGTATATACAAATCACTCAGTGCAAAGGCGATATCTGTTGGTAAATTTCCCTCAATCGCATATCTTGTAGCTAAGGTAATTGCCATAATTCCGTTATTCTTTTGGTTTCTAAGTTGATTTCCTTGAGATGTGATTCCTGCATCTTCTTGAGGAAAAGAATACGCATATTTGATTACGCTTTCCTTATTTCCTTCTGTAATTTGTGAAAAAAATTTACGCTCTAAGGAAAAATTGTAATTTCCAACATTATTTTGCCGACGATTAGAAATATATAAATCTGGATGTATGATTTTATAAGGTGTCTCTTCTAATAATTTATTTTTTTTCCACACGGTATCGATATCTAATTTTTCTTTAAAAATCATATAATGCAAGAAAATTCCTATCTGAAGTAACGTGATTTTCTTTACTTCCGGTAGGGATTGATAGTAGAGTAATCCCTCCTGTATTTTGTTACTCGCTTGAAATGTTTTCATTAATTTGAATGCCATTTCATCTGTTACTTTTGGATAGGTAGTCGGCCCAATGACAATCGTTCCCTGTATCCCTTCCTGATTTTTAACCCGTATAAAGATAAAGTTTTCAAGATAATCATTACCTCTAAAAAGTGGAAAATTAAATAAATCACTTTCTTGGTACAGTTTCTGAAAATGCTCCTCTTTAGATGAATAGAAAGGACTACTTATATCATAGCAAGTAGCATAATCTAAAATTTTTTCCTCCTCAGATAAAAAATAAACGGGTACAAAAAACGTTCTATGAATGAGATCACATATATATTGCGTATTAACTAAACCTTGCATCGTATTCTCCTCTTAAACGGATATAGTAATAAAAACAAGAATTATACCAAGTAAAATACCATTTTTCCAAATAAAATACTATAAAAATCAAAAAAGTGCAAAATAGTGCTACCAAAGGAAAGATTTTACCATACTTTTCTGCGACAATCTTATATTATATTTTTAGTAATTAATATCTATCTAAATATCTAGGAAAGGGGATTCAGTCTTTTTGATGAATGGGAAAGCAGCTATTTGTCCTGATACATACATGTCAATTTTCAAATAATGCGTAAAAACGTTTGAAAATTACAACTTTTATCAAAAACGTAGCTTAATTATACCAATTCATTCCATAAATTTGAATGTTTTTAGATATTAATTGCTGAATTCTCCCTACATAGAAACAGTAGAGTTTCTGTCAAAAGGGAAGGGAACTTATTTATATTTACATCAAGGAGGGGAGAAGATATTGCAAAAGTATTTTGGTTTAAAAAAATATGGTAGACGCTTCAAACAGACCATCGTATCATTGTTAGCTTTTTTATTAGTTTTTAGTGGGGTAGCACCTAGTACAGCTTTACCGACAGTTCATGCTGAGACGACATCATCTACCAGCGATATGCTTTCAAGCCAAGTACCATCATATTCTTTTAATGGGAAAAATGAGATTACAGCATTCAATGCAATTGGCCCTTATCATCTTCAAGCTATAGGCGGTAGTAACGTTTTAGGATATGATGTTTCGAATGATCCTAAAATAAAAGGAAGATATGTTGATGCTGATAATGATTCATCGACTTTTAGCAGTAGTTCAATGGAATATGTACCTAATGGAGAAGTTGCATCTGCGTTCCTTTATATTTCCCCAAATAATATAAAAAGTTCAACAGATGCTACTCCGACTTTTATCCAAGGGCCAAAAGGTGGAAAGTTGTTATTTGATAAAAGTATTACGGGTGTATATGATATTACAGAATTTGTAAAAAGGGAAGGTGCTGGACAATACTGGGGGAAAAACTTATGGTTACAAAATCCACTGTCTATCCCTTGGGGCCAAGATGCATTAGCAAACTGGGATATCGTTTTTGTTGAAAAAAATGAGAGTTTACCACCAATGATGACAAAATTAAATTATTATAATGGTGTTAATACTGGTAGCCATCCAGACTTCAAAGCAACCTTGTCAGACCAGCCTTTTATGACAAAGCAAGAAGGTAGTTTAAAAGGAAGTATGGTGGCTAGTGTATATGGTGGAAATAAAAATATAGACAATGATCAATATAGAATTGTTGCATATAAAGATAATCAAATTGTTAACGATTCCTATATGAGTGACAGCGCTAGAGCAGAAAATAACTTTTGGAATGGAAGTATTACTAAAAATGGACAAAATATAAGTACCAGAAATCCAGATCGAACTCCAGCTAATACTGATATATTTAATTTTGATTTTACCAATTCTCCTTATTTTCCAGCAGGGGTAGATAAGGTTGATCAAATGTTTAGTGCAAAACCTATAAATGCTGGGGGCAGCACAGATTTGCACTATCCGCATTTTTGGGGAGTCGCATTAGAAGTAATTCCTCCAAAATTAGAAATTAGCAAGACTGTAAAAAACAGCTTAAAAGACAAGACAAATTATGAAGTTGATGATACGGTTGTATATTCGGTTGTTGCCAAAAATACAGTAGGTGGAACAACAGCAAAGAATGTCATTATTGAAGATGAAATACCTGAAGGATTAGTACTTGTAGAGGGAACTATAAAGGCTAGTCACAATGCAATTCCGGAATATAATAATGGAAAAATTACGGTAAACTTCGGTAATGTATCTGATACTGACGAACGCATTGTTACGTTTGAAGCAAAAATTTCAAATGACCAAACAGGTAAGACTATTAATAATATTGCTAGTGTAAAAGGTGACGGATTAGATCCAATAGATGCGCAAGTAGGGCTCACAGTTGACTTGAAATCTCCTTTGCTAGAATCAAAGAAAGAAGCAAGTATTCAGCAAAAAGCAGATGGAAACAAAGACGTGACTCATCCTGAAGTGGGAGATACGCTTCTTTACAAAATCCAGACCCGTAATACGATTTCAGACAGTCCTGTAAAAAATGCTGTAATTGAAGACCAATTGCCAGAAGGTCTGGAATATGTACCAGGCACATTACAAGTTGATGGAAAAGTGGTGACAGATGCTGAAGGTGATGATAATGGTCATTATATTCAGGGTAAAGTGACAGGAAAACTTGGTGATATTACAGATGCTGAATGGCATAGTGTAACATTCCATGCAAAAGTCAAGGCAGATCAAGCTGGAAAAACGATTCAAAATAAAGCGACTGTTACTGGGGATGGGGTACCACCACAAGAACCAACAACAACAGTCGAGGTAGTTACACCTGAAACACCAACTCCACCAGCAAACGCATGTGGACAGTTGGGACGTGTAGCGCTTGTGAATGGTAGCTTTGAGCAACCGTATTATACAAGTTCAAATTCTCGTGGACCAGGGTACTTCAATACCCCGGCAGGAACTGTTCCAGGATGGAAGACAACTGATTCACATCAAGTATTTGAAATATTCAATAAAACTTTAATGGATCAGATAAAACCAGGATCTGTTGAGGATCAAGGTGGATTGAAAAATCCTGTACCGCATGGAGAACAATTTGCAGAATTGAATAGTAGAGAAGCTGCGCAGCTATATCAAGATGTACAGACGACACCAGGACAAACCATTTATTGGCGTCTTGCACATAAAGGTAGACTGGGAACGGATACAATGGCTTTAAAAATTGGTTCATCTGCTGTTCATCCGAAAGATTTACCAACTGTTCAACAAATGACAACTGGTAAAGATCAATGGAAATACTATACGGGGACTTATACAGTACCAGTTGGACAAACAGTTACAAGATTCGGATTCGAAGCTGTTTCTTCTGCTGGTGGAAATCCTGCCGCTGGAAACTTTTTAGATGACATCTTCCTTGGTACAGAGCCATGTGTGTCAGCTACAAAATCTGTATCGCCAGAAGGTCTAGTGAAAGCGGGAGATGAGTTAACGTATAAAGTAACAGTGAAAAATGATGGTGGTGACGTTGCTGCGAAGTCTATTTTCACAGATACAATTCCTACAGGAACGGAATACGTACCTGGATCTATACAAGTAATCAAAAATGGACAGACAAGTACAGTTACTGATGGGAAAGATACAGATTCAGGGGATTATCTAGATGGCAAAGTAACAGTTGATCTAGGAGATTTACCGAATACGGATATCTTACCTGATGGAGTTACCATCCAGTTTAAGGTCAAAGCCTTATCTAGTGACGTGAAGCAACAAATCAAGAATAAAGCAAACGTTGCTTACAAGAATTTGTTGACAAACACAGACGGAACAGTTGATACGAATGAAGTTGTGAATGAAGTTGAACCTGAAACACCAACTCCACCAGCAAACTCATGTGGACCGATGGGACGTGTAGCACTCATCAATGGTGGTTTTGAGCAACCGCCTGCAAGAAATGTTGGAGACAAAGGCTCACCTGGAGCTGAGCATGCTTGGATGTACTTTTATGAACATGAAGTACCTGGCTGGAAAACAACAGCAACAGATAAATTCATTCAAATTATGCAAAACTCTAATGAATTCTTGGGCCCGAAAATGGGAGGAAACGGTCAAACAATCCCAGTTGTAGCTGCAGAAGGAAAGCAATATGCAGAATTAAATGCAAACCAACAATCAATGCTATATCAAGATGTAGCGACAACTCCAGGACAAACAATTTATTGGCGACTGGCTCACCGTGGAGAATTTGGTATTGATACTATGCAACTTCGAATAGGTTCATCGAATACTTTACCAAATGATTTACCAGTTATTGAGAAGATAAGCAGTACAAATAATAAATGGACGTATTATACAGGGAGTTACAAAGTACCTGCTGGACAAACGATGACAAGGTTTGGTTTTGATGCTGTTTCAAGTTCAAATGGGGATCTTCTATGGGGAAACTTACTAGATGACATCTTTTTAGGAACTGATCCATGCGTTTCAGCTACAAAATCAGTATCTCCAGAAGGTCTAGTGAAAGCGGGAGATGAGTTAACGTATAAAGTAACAGTGAAAAATGATGGCGGTGACATTGCTGCGAAGTCTATTTTCACAGATACAATTCCTGCAGGAACGGAATACGTACCTGGATCTATACAAGTAATCAAAAATGGACAGACAAGTACAGTTACTGATGGGAAAGATACAGATTCAGGAGATTACCTAGATGGTAGAGTAACAGTTGATCTAGGAGATTTACCGAATACGGATATCTTACCTGATGGAGTTACCATCCAGTTTAAGGTCAAAGCCTTATCTAGTGACGTGAAACAACAAATCAAGAATAAAGCAAACGTTGCTTACAAGAGTTTGCTAACTAATACGGATGGGACAGTTGATACAAATGAAGTTGTGAATGAAGTTGAACCAGAAACACCAACTCCACCAGCAAACTCATGTGGACAATTGGGACGTGTATCACTTATCAATGGTAGTTTTGAGGAGCCAATAAATGTGAGACCTTTCCCGGCCCCCACAGCACCAGACGGTGTATATTCATTATTTTATTCAAATGAGGTCCCTGGTTGGGAAACAACTGCATCTGATAAGCTTATACAAATAGAGAGATATGTGAATGGTTTTGTAAATATATCTCGTGCTAATGGTAATCAGTTTGCAGAGTTGAACGGTACGCAACCATCAACATTGTATCAAGACATTAATACGACACCAGGTCAGGTAATCTATTGGCGTTTAGCTCATAGGGGAGACCAAGGTATTGATACAATGAACGTTAAAATCGGTGCAACGACTGTCCCAATCAAAGATTTACAATCTGTAGCACAGCTAAGTACTGGAAATCAAGAGTGGAAGTATTATACGGGAACGTACACTGTACCGACTGATCAACACGTAACGCGTTTCGCATTTGAAGCAGTTTCTACTTCTAATGGAAGACTAGATGCCGGAAATTTCCTAGATGATATCTTCCTAGGAACCGAGTCTTGTGTGTCAGCGACAAAATCAGTGTCTCCAGAAGGGCAAGTGAAATCAGGAGATGAGTTAACGTATCAAGTAAAAGTGAAAAACGATGGTGGTGACATTGCTGCTAACTCTATTTTCACAGATGCAATTCCTGCAGGAACAGAATACGTACCTGGATCTATACAAGTAATCAAAAATGGACAGGCAAGTACAGTTACTGATGGAAAAGATACAGACTCAGGAGAGTATCTAGATGGTAAAGTAACAGTTAATCTAGGAGATTTACCGAATACAGATATCTTACCTGATGGTGTTACCGTACAATTCAAAGTAAAAGTATTATCTGGCTATGTAAATCAACAAATTAAGAATAAGGCAAACGTTGCTTATAAGAATTTGTTGACGAACACAGACGGAACAGTTGATACAAATGAAGTTGTTAATACTGTGATTGTAAAAGAAGCAAAAATAGAATCTAAGAAAATCGCAAAAAACCTACAAGATAAGAATACCGAAGTAGGAGACGAAATCGAATATACGATTCAAATGCGTAATACAGTTTCGGATAGTCTTGTGAAAAATGCGGTAATTGAAGACCAATTACCAGAAGGTCTAGAATATGTTCCAGGGACATTACAAGTGAATGGAAAACCTGTAACGGATACCGAAGGTGATGATACGGGTCATTATGTACAAGGCAAATTCACAGGACAACTGGGCGATATTACAGATACAGAATGGCATACTGTTGTCTTCCATGCGAAAGTAAAAGCGGGACAAGCTGGACAGGACATTCAAAATACTGCAAAAGTCACAGGAGAGAATGTACCACCGCAAGAACCAAGTACAACAGTAGAAGTTTATCCTAGAAATCCTAAAGTAGAGTCTAAGAAAACCGCAAAAAATCTACAAGATAAAAATATCGAAGTAGGAGATGAAATCGAATATACGATTCAAATGCGTAATACGGTTTCGGATAGTCTTGTGAAAAATGCGGTAATTGAAGACCAACTACCAGAAGCACTAGAATATGTCCCAGGGACATTACAAGTAAATGGTCAAGCTGTGACAGATGCGGAAGGCGATGATACTGGTCATTATGTACAAGGTAAAGTCACAGGAAAATTAGGTGACATTACAGATACAGAATGGCATACTGTCGTATTCCATGCAAAAGTCAAGGCAGGAAATGAAGGAACAGCTATTCAAAATACTGCGACTGTTACTGGTGATGATATAACACCACAAGATCCAACAACGGAAATTAAAGTGCAACCGCTTGGACAAATTGAAATTGAAAAAGTGGATGCTGCGGATTCAACTATTAAATTAAAAAATGCCGTATTCCAGATTATAGACAAAGATGGGAAAGAAGTTGGAAAACTAACGACAGATGAAAATGGTAAAGCAACTTCTGAACTATTACTCTTAGGAAAATACACAGTAAAAGAAATCAAGGCGCCAGATGGATACATGTTATTAAAAGATCCAATTGAAGTAGAAGTTTCCTCACCATTACAAAAGATTACAGTGGAAAACACAAAAAATGGATGGAACATACCTCATACAGGTGGGATAGGAACAACTTTATTTTACCTGATTGGCATGATCATAATGGTGGCAGCATTGGTTGTATTTTTCCGTAAGAGAGCTAAAAACAAATAGAAAAGAAACAATAGGGAGAGGTAAAGTAAATGAAAAAACTATTTAGTATGCTATTAATCCTTGTATTCACATTTGCTATGATGCCTAGCACATTTGCAAATGCGGCTTCAAGAAATACAGGTACATTAACAATTCATAAGTATGAGCAAGAAAAAGACGGGAATCCAGGTGCGGAAGGCGATGGTTCTTCAAGCCAAACTGTTCCTGCAGATGCAAAAGCATTACCAGGTGTAACATTTGAAATTAAGCAAATTGCATCATTTGAAAAAATCACAAATGATGGAACAATCGCAAAAGAAAGCGTAACACCGGTTACAACTGCAACACCAATTCAAGTAACAACAGATGCTAATGGCCAAGCTGTATTCCCAGATCTACCATTAGGACGTTATGAAGTAAAAGAAGTTGCTGGTCCAGCACATGTTAACTTAAATCCAAATACGTATACAGTTGATATCCCGATGACAGATAAAGAGGGTAAAGGCTTAAACTATGATGTTCATATGTATCCAAAAAATGAAATCAAACGTGGTGCAGTAGAATTAACAAAAACAGGCGTTGGTGATAAAGTGTTAGCAGGTGCAGAATTCTCTGTATTTAAAGAAGATGGAACAGAAGTGCAAAAAGGATTAGTATCAGGTGCGGACGGTAAAATCCGTGTACAAGGTTTAGAGTATGGTAAGTATTACTTCCAAGAAACGAAAGCACCAACTGGATATGTGATTGATCCAACGAAACATGCATTTTCGATTACAGAATCAGGCACAGTAAATGCGGATGGTACAATTACGTCTGGTGTTATCGTACCAGTCGCAATTAAAAACTTTGAAGAACCAACAATTGATAAGAAAATTAATGGGGATTCAGAAAATGCACCAATGAACCCAAACAAAGAACATACTTACGATATTAAAACTTTAATTCCAGAGGACATTAAAGAGTACAAAAACTATGTAGTAAAAGACGTTCTAGATGACAAGTTAACAATTGTAGGAACACCAATCGTTAAAATTGATGGTGTAGAAGTAGATGCAAGTGTAGTAGAAGTAGTTGTAGAAGGACAAAAAGTAACAGTTACAGTGAAAGATTTCTCAAAATTAGATGGTAAAAAACAATTACATTTACAAATTGCTACAAAAATTAAAGAAGGTTTCCCAGCTGGAACACAAATTCAAAACAAAGCAAACATTGATTTCACAAATAAAAATGATGTAACAGGTGAAAAAGAATCGAAACCTACAACAGTTACAGTAACAACTGGTAGCATCGCATTAACAAAAGTTGACGGTGAAGACTCTACAAAAACATTACAAGGCGCAGAATTTGAATTACGCGACAAAGACGGTAAAGTAGTTGTAGTAGAAGGTAAAGAAGTAAAAGGTGTATCAGATACAAATGGTGTCATCCAATGGAATAACATTCCTTATGGCGAGTATCAAGTAGTAGAAACAAAAGCACCAACGTATACAAAAGAAGATGGTACAACAGGTTCTTACCAATTATTAAAAGATCCAATTGACTTAACAGTGGATGCAGATCATCAAGCAATTAAACTAAATGTAGAAAACAATAAGAGTGGCTGGGTTCTTCCAACAACAGGTGGCATGGGAACAGTTCTCTTCACTGTAGTAGGTTTATTACTAATGGCTGCAGCAGCATTTGTTTTCTTCAGAAAAAAAACAGTAAATAACTAATTCTTTACAATTTTATACTTATAATAGTTACATGTGAAAAGAGGAGGGCCATTTGCTTCTCCTCTTTTCCATATGTCAGCACATGGAAAGGGGTCATTATGAAACGGAAGGTTATTTTTGGATGTATTTTTTTATTAGGACTGAGTATTTTTCTATACCCTACGATAAGTAACTGGTTAGCTACAAGAACACATTATTCTCAGGTGAGTTCGTATGATGCAAAAATAAAATCACTTCAAAAGAAAGAGCTAGAACGTCGAGAAAAAGAAGCTGAAGATTACAATAAAAAGGTTCAACATTCCAGCCAAACATTTTCAGATCCATTCGCAGAAAAAAAGAAAAATGATGGAAAATCGTATGCCGACGCCTTGAATATCGGTGATGTTATGGGATATGTAGAAGTTCCAAAAATCAAAGTGAAGCTCCCTATTTATCCAGGAACTTCCGAGGAAGTTTTAAGCCGGGGAGTCGGTCATTTAGACAAGTCTTCCTTGCCAGTAGGTGGAAACGGAACGCATACCGTATTAACGGGACATCGAGGTTTGCCTTCAGCATTATTGTTTACAGATCTAGATAAAATGAAGGAGTCTGATGTGTTTTATATCCATTCCTTAGATAAAGTCCTTGCTTATCAGGTTGATCAAATTAAAGTTGTATTACCAAGCGAAACAGATGATTTACTTATTGTAAATGACCAAGATTATGCAACACTACTTACTTGTACGCCTTATGGAGTGAATACTCACAGGCTATTAGTAAGGGGGCACCGTATTCCTTATGAACCGAAGGAAACAAAAGAAGCAATCGCTTCAGCGCCATCTATGTTAGAAGATTGGAAGATTATTGCCTCTATATCTGCTGTTTTAGTTGTACTCCTACTTCTCATTCTTATGAAAAGAAGAAAGAAAAAAATAGGGAAACAGATATAATGCGTAGTAAGAATAAGAAAAGAGCATTACTCAGTGCAATATTATTTATTTTGGGATTAGGAGTATTTCTATACCCAACTGTTTCAAATTACCTCAATCATGGGATGTATAAAATAGTCATTACAGATTATGAAAAACAGGTGGGGAAATCAGCAGATGCGGATATACGCAAAAAGTTTCAAGCGATGGCAACTTATAACGAATCATTAAAAGGATTAACTTTTCCTACAGCGGATCCATTCACAAATAGTGATAACAAGAATATGACTCTTGTCAATATGATAAAAGAAGATGATGTACTAGGTAGCATAAGTATTCCCAAGATTAAAGAAGAACTTCCTATCTATTTAGGGGCAACCGAGGAGCATCTTAGTAAGGGAGTTGGTCAAATCGGTGGCACTTCCTTCCCGATTGGTGGATCTGATACCCATACTGTATTAGCGGGACATCGCGGGTATCATGGTGCTAAGATGTTCCGGCATCTTGATCAACTCGAAAATGGGGATAAATTTTATATTCGTATTTTAGGAAAAGAATTAACCTATGAAGTAACAGGGCGTGAAATCATTTATCCAAGTCAAGTGGAAAAGCTTGCGATCGTGAAGGGAAAAGATAGAGCTACATTACTTACATGTGAGCCATATACTTCAAGTAAATATCGTTTACTTATTTATGGAGAGAGGGTGAACGAAGAAATATCTCAAAATGATACACAGGCTCATACAGAGAGTATCAAGAAACTTAAGCAATCCCAAATACATGACTTTATCAAAACAATTGGTTTTACCATAATAGGACTGTTCGTTATTTTTATTGGATTGCTTGGGTTACTAAGGAAGAAAAAATAAACTATGAGAAGACATAAGTAAATTTCAATGGATATCATTAGTGTTAATACAAAAAGGGGGAAAAGAAATATGAGAGGAAAAATAGCAAATTATGAAGAGGTCACTAAAGTGTTAAAGGCATTGGCACATCCCGTCCGTTTAACCTTAGTAGAAATGATGATGAAAAAAGGCCCTACGAATGTAACAACAATGTATAGAGAGTTAAAAATGCCTCAAAGTACAACTAGTCAACAGTTAAGCAAACTAAAAGCTGCCAAAATCATTACTGGTACTCGCAAAGGATTAGAAATTTATTATGAAGTAGCAGACAGTCGCAAAAAATTGTTATTATCAATTCTTACTTAAATGCCGACTTTCTTGGATTCACAATAAGGGAAAGCATCACATTTTTATATCAAGCTATTGAACTACTCACCACTTAACGTCCTTACGGACTGTTTGAAGTGGGAGATTCCTGCGAACACCGATGTATCCACCGGTTATCTTAGCAGGCTCTGCCCGTAGTCCCTACGGTGAAACCATAAGTATCTTGTACGTTGACTCACCACGCTTCCTACTATAGCTTGGTTTTCGCAACTTCAGCAAACGTGGGGCGAAAGAACGTTGAAGATTTTACGGTTGCAACGTTTTTCTGCAACCAACCTCATATCTGCAGTTTTCAAAGAGCAAGCTGTACAAGTATATGGTAGCAAACATGTTGGCTTATGCCAACCGACATTCATCTCCCACCTAAAATTGGTATTTCACACCTTCACATTTTTGAGGAAGGAGTCTTCTGTCGGAAAACGATAAAATAAAGTTATTTAGTATGTAATTTAAATTTATAGAATGGTGGTAGGATGGCAATGACTACTAATTTAGCAATATTTACTGTTTTATTATTAGTCGTGATATTTTTAATGAGAGAATAATATTAGTGGGGATAATTGTTATTGGATTCTGTCCCAAGAAAACTAGAAGATTTGGACATACGGATACTATTACCCTAAAAAAGGGATTGATTAGTGTAGAAATTACTGTTTTTTCATACATAATGAAACTAGGGTATAACTAAAAAAAGAGAGCATCACATTTGAAATGCTCTCTTTTTTATGAGTGTTAACTATCTTTGAACGATAGTATAATGCATGCAGTTTATTGAAAAACAGGGAATGGATGTAATTATATGAATTAGATTGTCGAGATTATGATTTAGAAAATCAATAATTTATTAATTTAACTTACATATTAATATGTGAAGAGCAATGATACATACTAATCACATCGTACCAATAGTTTGTAAACAGTCTTTTGACTCGTTTAAGTGTATACGTATATATACTTGAATTATATTATCCTCTTAAATATAAAGTAGTGCATAGTATAGTTATTCAATGAAGTCATTAGCGAGAACTGGATGAGAACGTTATAATTGATAACCCTAGCAAAAGCGATGGAAGTTTGGATTCACACTAAAAGTGTTTATTTCACATTCTTGTCAACATTGAAAGGAAGATGTATATGAATGTCAAACTCTTTGAATACGGAAAGCATCTACAAAGCATGGGGTCACTTCTTATTGAACTATCTGACGAAATAGATTTACTTTCTAATTCTTTTGGAGAAGATACACACCAAAAATTAGTGGCATACACTAAGAATTTTGATGAGAATTTAAAAGCGCTAAAAGCAACAATACCTCCAAATTCCATATTAGAAGAACATTTAATCCTCTTACAAGGATTAAATAAAATATCAAACGCTTTTCAACATATAATAAAAAGTGTTGATTATACAGAAAATAGGTTTAATTTAAATGAATATAACAAAGGTCTTTCTATAATAAACAACAATAAAAGTTCATTATTAAATATCGTAGAACAAATAGTAAATAAGATTATTCATAGTTTATTTTAAATAAACCTTATAATATAAGTCATATTAAAAAATAATATGTACTTTCTAAAAACCAAAGAAGAACTCACTAATTTATAACGGGCTCCTCTTTGGTTTTTCCAGCTGTTAATTTTTCTATCATTCTGATTATCTGCCTTTTACCTTAAGTAGTACTTTAAAGTATACTTTTGTAATGATTTATAGTAAAATTTTTCAGTAAAATTTCACATAGTATACAAGTAAGTATACTATGTGAAATTTAAACATTTTTAATTAAAAGGAGGATAAGCGTGAAAAATATTGATATAGAGTACTTATGTAATCTCGTCCATAACACATTTTATGTACCTGTATATTTTCTTTCAGAAGAGGGAGAAATTTTACATTCTTTTACTTGCTATGATACAGATAGCCCGTTTTATTCAAGCAAAGAAGAACATTTTCAGGCATTGTATCAAGAAAATGACCCTTATAATTTTCCGGTTTTTAGAGGGAACCATTACTTAGAAAACTTTGTCTTCATACGGGTTAAAAATCACGAAGAGATACAAGGAACGATTGTCATTGGACCAACTACCTATCCAAAAGTAACAGATGAAATGGCAAGCAAGCTTGTGAAAGCCTTTCATGCAAGTGAGAAGATACAGGAGGGATTGTCCTACTATCAATCTCTACGTGAGATGAAAAAAATGACTCTACTTCATATAGGGATTTTCTTACATTACATGGTTTTTCAAGAAAGATTAGATATCGATACCGTTTGGAAAAAGAACAAACTATTAGAAGAGGTTCCCTATAAAATGGTGAATCCGGATTTATATATTTCTAAACGTCGGCAAGATAATCCTGATAATTACAGTATTTCTTTGGAGCAGAAATTTTTTTCACAAATAAAAGAAGGGAATAAAGAAAATGTAATCAAATATGCATATTCTTTCCCTCAAGAAGATGCGGCAATTGTATCTAATGGAGATCAACTTAGAAATCAAAAAAATAATGGAATCATTGCCATTACTTTAGCTACAAGGTATGCGATTGCTGGAAATTTACCGTCAGATATTGCTTTTTCTCTTAGTAGTTTATACATACAAACTATTGAACAATTAGATAATATGTATTCTGTTAATCGCTTGATAGAAGATGCCTTATGTACGTTTGCAGATCGTGTAAAGGAATACAAAACAAAAAAGTATTCAAATACGATTACGACATGCTTAAATTACGTAAGTAATAATATCTATCATGAAATTTCACTAAATGAGCTTGCTGATTTTTTAGGAGTTAATCCAACTTATTTATCTAAATTGTTTAAAAAAGAGGTAGAAATCCCTTTGAGCCTGTATATTCAAAGAGAACGAATAGAAGAAGCAAAAAAATTACTAACCTTAACTTCCTATTCTTTAACAGACATTTGCCTGTGGCTTAACTTTAATGATCAAAGTTACTTCACTAGAGTTTTTAAAAAAATAACTGAGATGACACCGAAACAATATCGTGAAAAATATACTGTAATTTAAATATATTATGTGATAGATAAAGCTAACTTGTTTCATTAGGAATGGAAGTCTCATAAGAAAATCCGTATTTCAGTTTGAAAGAATATGTATTTATACATCTATTCATAGTATAAAATGTGCCTTCTTTTTGCAAAGCCAATAGATGCACTAAAAGCAACAAATAATCCTGAGTGCATTACAGATTTTGCAATACGAGAAAGCCCATACCGGACTTTCGTCCACATTTAGACATGGGACGAAAGTATCGCTTTTTCATAAATATACATTTATGCTTTTATCTTTTTCTGATAGACAGCTCCCTCTTCAATTGGTGTGAAGGTATAATAGCACCAGTAAATAGGTAGAAGATGAATGTCGGCTGGCGTAAGTTAAAATACTTGCTACTATATACTTTTACAAATTGCTCTGTAAAAATTGAAGATATGGGGTTGGTTGCAGAAAAATTGTTAAACTCTTAAAATATGTAACATTCTATCGTCCTAGGATTGCCGAAGTGATGAAAAACAAGCTAAACTAGAAAGCTGGTGAGTCAATGTACAAGGTGCTTTCATTTTGTCTCCTAGGAACTATAGACAGAGCCAGCTAGGATAAAGGGCGATTAAATAGGTGTTTGTAGGAATCTCCCACTTGAAAAATGCCGCAAGGTCGTTAAGTGGGGGTAGTTTAATAAATTAGTTTTGCTTTACATATCCAAGTTTTTGTTTGTTTTTTTTCATCATTTATAAGTTCAATCTCAATATTAAACATAATTCCAATATCTAAAAATAAATCTCCTTTATAATAAACTTCAATGTTTTCGTCTTTTTCTATCTGAATATTTTTTAAGAATCCATACCTTCCAGAAAGACTATTAATAAAGTTTCTTATAACATCTTCTAATTTATAAATTAAACTATATTCTTTTTCAATAATCCATTCATCAATAATTACATTACTTTTAGATTGATTGATAATCATTTTTTTTAATTGCTCTTCTGAATCTTTCTCTAAAAGCAATTTTTTAACATTTATATTTAAAGTTCTCCACAAATCTTCAAGGTTCAGTTGTATCTCTAAATCTTCTAAGCTGTTAAAATACATATTCAAATAGTGTTGCCCGTTCGTTCCGATTAAAGCATATTTATCTTGAATTAAATTATCTATTGATAGTTTGGATACAATGTATATCCCAGTTAATTTTTCATTAGAGAAGATTTGAATAATTGTACCTACTCTTAGTTTATTTTCCATAAATTTCTCTTCCTTACTTAGAGTCGAAATAGTATATTTACCTCCAATAATTTTCATTCTGGTTAATAATTTCACCACCTTAAATATTAAATACTTCTAAATTCATCACTACTATTTTGTTGATTATTAAAATTAAATAATCTTTTGCCCTAATAATACCTCTATAAGGGTATTTATTTTTTTATCTTGCACACTATAATAAGTTTCGTATCCCTTTCTATTACTAGCTAGTATTTTTTGTGATTTCATTACAGCTAGATGTTGAGATGTGGTAGACTGTGGCCTTTCTAAAAAGTCTGCTATTTGATTTACATTGCATGGACCTCTTTTAGTAAGTTCTATTACTATTTTAATTCTTAGTGAATGTGATATTGCTTTTAAAAGGTTAGCATTTTCTTTGTAAATAGACATTTGAATTTTTCTCCCTAACGTGTATTCCTATTATTATTTTATGAAAATATATTATAGAACCTTACTAGTTGTATTTTTATAAGTGAAATAGCGCTCGTTTTTTATTTTTTCCGACAGAAGACTTCCTCTTTCATTTTTGATAGCACCATCAAAAATGGAAGAGGGAGATGAATGTTGATTGGCGAAAGCTTAAACGTTTGCTACTACATACTTGTACAGCTTATTCTGTGGAAATTGAAGGTATGGCGTTGATTGTAGATAAATCGTTGCAATCGTAAAATTTTCACCATTCTATTGTTACAAGCTTGTCGAAGTTGTAAAAAACAAGATAAGGTAGGAAGCTTGATGAGTTATCATACAAGATTAGGAACTCCGGGAAGGACTTGCTAAGATAACTGATGGTTACATCGGTGTTCGCAGGAATCCCACACTTGAAACAGGCCGTAAGGTTGTTAAGTGGAGGTAATTCAACAATTAGAGAATGACAAAGCATTCTTATTGTAAAGTGAAAAGTAAATTTTAATAGTTACTTTAGGGTATTTGTTGATTCCTTCTCTATAAATGAAGAGATACCTTATATCTTAAAGAATTTATAATTTAACAACTGTAAAATATTAAAAGCTATTCTGTTATAAGGATAACGGATATTGTAATAAATTGATTGTAGTATCTTTACAATTATTGTATTTATTTGAGGGAGAATATCTTTTTTGTTTTCTTATGTAAATTGAACGAATCACCAGTGGTCTATTTTGTAAACATGGGATGAAACATAGTTGTTTAATTGCAATTTCATCCTGGAATTGGAGTTTCTTAATGGATTACAAGATTGATTTCAAGAATGAAAAGCCCAGGTTAATAAGAGTTTTGGAGAAGTATGTTTCTTATCATCTTGTGGAGAGGGTGTTACATAGTTAACATGAAAATTAGATTTAAAAAGAATGGGTTTAAAAATTAAGTCATCCTTATTATAATTTAACAATATTTTTTTCTAGGGAGTATTTTGTTTTTTTAGCTTGATGGCGATGTGATGCTATCCCATACCCTTCAACTTAAGAAATTGATTGTTCTCCAAAACGAAAAAAATGAGACTAACCCTTATGTATAACTGTGAAAAGTTGAAAATTTTGTTATGAGGTGTCTTAAAATCTTAGCTTGATAGGCATCGGGCATTATAAAATTCTTAAGTTGATGATCATGTGTGTTACACATACTCAATATTTTCGTTAGATAATAATGCATAATTTTTCACTCTAAAAAAGGGTTGATCAAATTAATACTAATACTCTTGGTAAAAGATCAATAAGAAAATTTCTGTATAAAAAAGTTTAAATATTGTCTTTTGTAAATTTTTTGTAATGTAATTTTTTTATCTAATGGGAGTATTTTTTATGGCTAGAATGAAATATTCTAAAGCTGAAAAATTGGCGATTTTAGCTCTTTATAAAGATGGTCATCACTCAATAGTTGACATTACGGCAAAGTTTTCTGTTGATCCTGGGACGATTAGAGATTGGAAAAGAAGGTATGAAGTGAAAGGTGAAGACGGCCTAGAAGAAGCACTTTCTTGGAAGCGTTACTCAAAAGAGTTAAAGTTAGCAGCCGTCAATGGTTATCTATCAGGACACGATTCGTTAAACAAGATTATCCAAAAATACAATATATCCAGTACTGCGGTTTTGAGAAAATGGATTAAAAAGTATAATAGTCATAGAGAACTAAATGATACCGGTAAAGGAATGACAAACGCTATGACAAGTAGAAGAAAAACAACGTTAGAAGAACGAATTCAAATTGTGAATTACTGTATACAACATCAGAAAAACTATCAGCTCACAGCCGAAAGTTATGAAGTTTCTTATCAACAAGTATATCAATGGGTCAAGAAGTTTGAAGCGAATGGTGAAGAAGCACTACAAGATAAACGCGGTTGAAAGAAAGAAGAATATGAATTAACAGCTGAAGAAAAGTTTAAACTGGAAATGAAAAGTTTAGAACGAGAAAATGAACGATTACGTGCAGAAAATGCTTTTTTAAAAAAGTTAGAAGAACTCGAAAGGAGGCCTCGTTAACAAGCGTTCGTCTACAAAATAAATATAGAGCGATTCAAGATTTACATGCGAATGAAAATTTGCCAGTAATCCTTTTATGTGAAATTTCCGGTGTATCTCGTGCTGCTTATTATAAATGGCTACAGCGTACGCCAACAGCTAGAGAATTAGAGAATGAAGCAATTCTTCAGGATATTCAAGCTATTTATGCACGAGTAGGAGGCATTTATGGGTACCGAAGAATGAAATTAAATATTAATAGGTTATATCATAAAAAGTTTAATCACAAACGTATTTATCGCTTAATGCAAATCACTGGATTACAGTCCTTGATTCGTCGGAAAAGAAAGCGCTATGTTCCCTCATCTGCGCAATATGTCGCTGAAAATCGACTCAATCATGAATTTACTGCCAGCAGGCCAAATGAAAAATGGGTAACAGATGTCACGGAGTTCAAATTAGGAAACGGAAGGAAAACGTATTTAAGTGTCATTTTAGATCTTTACGATGGCTCTATTATTAGTTATGTTTTGGGGCATCCAAACAATAATAAATTGGTATTTCGAACATTGGATCAAGCTATCACTATATTAAAAGAGAATGAACATCCATTGATTCATAGTGATCGAGGGTATCGATATACGTCACATGGGTTTAAGAGAAAAATAGAAAAAGCAAAAATGATTCATAGCATGTCACGTGTAGGAAAATGTATAGATAATGGACCAATGGAATCGTTTTTGGGGACGTTGAAGTGTGAAAAGTATTATCTACATAAGTATGAGACATTTGAAGCGTTACAACAAGCGATAGATAATTATATCCAGTTTTACAATAATGAACGTTACCAAGAAAC
Source organism: Bacillus cereus group sp. BfR-BA-01347 (assembly GCF_022663835.1). NCBI lineage: Bacteria > Bacillati > Bacillota > Bacilli > Caryophanales > Bacillaceae > Bacillus > Bacillus cereus group sp. BfR-BA-01347. The sequence goes on from NZ_JAKUGG010000009.1 coordinate 28,757, forward strand.
ATTAAACGACTTAAGCCCATTAGAATACAGGGCTCAAGCCGCTTAAAGTGTTTTTTATTATTTCCACTGTCTACTTGACAGGGAGCTGTTCAAATTAATCTGGCACCTTGTAAGAAAACTTACCAAAATAAGAATCTCTTTTTATCAGTTCTTTTTAAAATGTGAAAATATTAATTGGATTATGTTGTTGAACTACCCCCACTTTCACTTCGTTTAGAAGTGAGGGATTCCTAAGTAAAGAGTTCTATCGAACTCTAATTGATTAGGCTAACCCCGCAGTCCTTGCGGTTAGAAGCCTTATTGCTTCATTCTTTAGATTGATACTTGCGTTAATATCCCTATCATGGTTTGTACGACAAGAAGGACAGTCCCATTCACGTAGGTTTAGATTTTTAACGTCTTTATTTTGATATCCACAACAAGAACATAATTGGCTGGAAGCAAATGTTTTCGATACGACAATGACTTGTTTGCCATACCATTTTGCTTTGTATTCTAACATGGATCGAAATTGCGACCAAGATACCTCACTAATTGCTTTTGCTAACTTATGATTCTTTAACATATTCGATACTTGCAAATCCTCTATACCGATAACATCGTGGTTTTTGATGATTTCAGTTGAAATTTTGTCCAAGTAATCTTTTCTAGCATTGGATATGTATTCATGAATTCTAGCTACCTTTACTCGTTGTTTATTCCAGCGAGAAGATCCTTTCATTCTTCTAGAAAGCACACGCTGTGCTTTCGCCAACTTATCTTCTAATGATCGGAAAAACTTCGGATTTTCATAGTGTGTTCCATCTGACAAAATAGCGAAATCTTTTAGTCCTACATCTATTCCAATGTAAGAATGTGTTTTCGGAAGTTCTTGTACTTCTGTTTCAACTAATAGTGACACAAAATATCTACCAGAAGGGTTCCGTCTAACTGTAGCATTTACAATACGCCCCTCTACTTCGCGACTTTTGGCAAATCGAACAAGGCCTAGTTTCGGCAACTTTATTTTGTTCCCTACAACGGCAATGTTTTCATTTGTTTGTTTTGTGGTATAAGATTGTACGTTGTTCTTCTTAGATTTAAAGCGCGGTGCGCTGTTTTGTTTTTTGAAAAAGCGTGTATAAGCATCCGCAAGGTTGCGAACAGACGACTGAATCGCAATACTATCCACTTCTTTTAGCCAAATAAGCTCTTTCTTCATGGCAGGTAGTTTGGCAGAGCATGTACCATAGGTCAAGCCTTGTCCTGTCTCTTTGTATGCGTGATCCCATAAGGATAGGAAATGATTGAATACAAAGCGAGAACACCCAATCGTTTTATTGATTAGAATTGCCTGTGCCTGATTTGGATAGATACGAAACTTATAGGCTTTATTCATCATTATTTGATTCACCTCCATTTCGGTATATGACTATTATACACCAAACATACATTCGGTAGGTAGTGGAGTAACACTTTCTGTGTGTCGAACGATTAAGATGGTTTCCTGCCATCCCTTGTTCGAAGCCAATTCATCTCCCACCTACTCACTGGGCTGTGCCCCTTCAAGCTCCTTGAGGAAGGAGTCTTCTTGGCTAAAATGATAAATTTGTTTAGCTCTTCTATAACCTCAGACATAGTGATTCCAGCTAGTGGAATATGACTTTGGTGAATTAAGCCATTGTAGTATCCTTCTGATTTTTCCTCACATTTACCTAAAGTAGCTCGCTCATCATTTTTTAATTGGTCAAGATTTTTAATTATTTTCTGCATAGATTAGATTCTAGTAAAGAAAAATTTTTTGATTAATATTAAAAAAAGTAATTGTGAGATAATGAAGTCCCTGAAAATATTTCTGAATTAATTGTTTATTTGGTTTGCATGATGCCCTAGCATGTATGTAACTAATGTAGTAGATATTTTAATATAATGTAAAACGTATTATAAGGTAGTTGAATAAAAGGGTTCAACTACCTTATAAACTGTAGAAATTGTTGGGGAAAGATAAAAAATAGGGTGGAAGTGCTAAAGATATGTTCTAGTTGGGAAGAAGTAGTAGTATGGATTTGGTAGAAAAATCAGCATAATTTTTTATGGAATAATAATTATTCGATCAAAGTTTTTTAATGAATTCAATTTCATTGTCTAATAATAATGGACGAGTTAAGTGTGAAGAGTTTTCTTCAACCTGAGTAGAATTTTTTGCACCAGGAATAGCAACTGAAACGGCTGGGTGACTTAAAACATAACGTAAAGCAACTTGCGCTAAACTTCGATTTGAACGTACAAGTGAACGTAATTTCTCTACTGTGTGTAAGCTATCTTTAAACCACTTTTCTTTTGGCCAATCTTTTCTTAAATCATCGTCTGGAAATTGAGTTTCATGATTAAATTTCCCAGTTAAAATCCCCATCTTAAGTGGACCTCTTATCACAGCACCTAAATTATGTTTTTCAATATAAGGAAGGATGTCTTTTTCAGGTTCTTTATTCAGAATACTATAATCGAATTGTACAACATCTAAATCATCATTCTGATTAAAATGTTTAATATAATCTAAATCATTAGTAGAAACGCCAACAGCTCTCACTTTGCCAGATTTTTTTAAGGTTTGGAAAGCTTGTAGAAAGGCTTCTGTTTCTTCCGGTTTATCCCACCAAATATGACAAAAGTACACATCTATATAATCCGTTTTAAGCCGCAGTAAACTAGCCTCAAACGCATCAATGATCTTTTGAGGATCTCCATAAACGGCTGGTTGATTTGGGTCATAATGATGACCAATTAATCCACCTTTTGTAGAAAGGATTATATCTTGCCTGCGATTATTTATAGCTTTTGCAACTAGTGTTTCACTATGACCTAGTCCATAAACGTCAGCAGTGTCAATAAAATTAACCCCTAGATCAATCGCTTTCTCAATTGCATCAAGTGATTCATTATCTTTTACTGCTCCCCATTCATCTCCACCAATTGCCCAAGAACCGAATCCTATCTCTGAAACTATTAATCCTGTGTTACCTAATAATCTATATTCCATTATGTACGGACTCCTCCTTTACAGTGTATGTTATTAGCAGTATATATAGTGACCACTTGGAATATTCTTGAATTTATTTTCGGAGAATAAATTAGGCAATTTACTTTAATAAATATATGCAAGAATACTGTATAAAAAGAAATTAGAATTATTAGTGAAATGGTTTTTTATGCTTAAATTGAATAAAAGTATGAACTGTTACAGTATAAATATGAGTTTTATTCATAATTTTAATAACTATGCAATAAGTAAAATAAATGTTGAATTTAGTCGGAAAATATAGATTTACAAATTGCAGAATATGTACATATAGTTGTAACTGTAAATATTATCCGTTTTCAAATATTTATAAAAGGAGAAATTCATATGAAAGAAATACAAGAGAAATATGAAATTGTAGAAAAATTGGATGCAACGGTAGGCCAAGAAGCATTATGGATAGCTCATCAAATGGAAATAGAAAAAGGAATGAACAATGAACCGATTATAATAAAGCTAAAAGGAAAACTTCAGATAGAGGTTTTGGAGAAAGCGCTTACTGTAATAGTGCAATCACATCCGGCGCTACGTACAATATTTAAGAAGAGGGATGAAAAAATAAAGCAATTAATTCAAAAGAATGTAGAATTTGATATACCAATTAAGGATTTAACTGCCTTTAAAAACACAGAACAAAAATCTATTTTTAAAAATTTCTTAGAATCTATAGTGAATGAGAAATTTAGTTTAGAAGAGGGGCCTTTGTTTAAATTCAACATCATTAAATTCAGTGAAGATACATTTATTTTACATTTAATGTTTCATCACATTATTTACGATGGATGGAGTTTAGGAGTTTTCATCCGACAATTATCTAATACGTATGGTGAATTACTTCAAGAGAAGACGAATGTAGAATTTGAATCTCCTTATAAGAACCTCGTAGAGTATGAGGAGGGTTTTATTGATAGTGCAATATATAAAGAAGGATCATCGTATTGGAAAGATTATTTACAAGGTGAGTTAACTCCTACAGAGTTTCCTATTGATTTTAATAAAATGAATGAAAAGAGATACACAGATAAAAATATAAGTAAGAATATTAATTCGGATTTATTTTATCAAATACAATGTTTTGCTAAAAAAAATAATATAAGTATTTATCGAGTAATGTTAAGTACTTATTGTACCTTGCTTCATCAAATGACAAATGCTGAAGAAATAATTGTTGGTATTCCAATTAATACTAGACCACATACAGAAGAACGAAATACTTTTGGTTATTTTGTTAATACAGTACCTATACGTATAACAATAGAAAAGGGAGAGACATTTAAGGGGATACTTAATAAAGTTAATAAATCTATTCATCTAGCTATTACGTATAAACATAATCCTTACTCACATATAGTAAAAGATTTAAATCTAAATACAAATACAAATCATAATATGGTATATTCCACAGCATTTAATACGATGAAGATACCGGAATTAAAAATTCCTGATATTGAGTCAACAGTTTTAACAGATTGTAAAAGAGTAAATCCTTTTAACATGACCTGGAGAATAATGAGATATGAAGGGGAAACAGAGAATAAAATTGAGATTGACTATAACTCAGCATTATATAAACCAGAGAGTATTAGTGATTTAGTCGAAAGATATATATATTTGTTACAAAAACTAATGAAGAATGTGAACGAACCTATCCATTCATTGAATTTACTTTTAGAGAAAGATCATCGTCTATACAAAGAAATGAACTCAAATGCTCTTACATATCCTCATTCAAAAACACTAGATCAATTAATTGATTTACAAGCATTAAAATCGCCAAATCAAATAGCAATTTCTATGGGGGATAAATCCATTACCTATTATGAATTGCAGCAAAGGTCAAATCAAATAGCGAATTATTTACGTGAAAATGATTTGAAAAAGGGACAACGTGTAAGTATTACAATGGAGAGAGAGATTGATACCATTGTATGGATTCTAGGCATCTTAAAATCAGGTGGAGTTTATGTACCAATTGATCCAAAGTTTCCTGAAAAAAGAATAGAATACATCTTAAAAGATAGCGAAAGTCAAATGATTATTACAAAGAAAGAATATAGAGGATTGATTGAAAGTTTTGCAATTCATACAATTTATCTAGATGATATTCATTACGCTAATTCTATAGAAAATATTGCGCCTACACATACCATAGAAGATGCAGCTTATATTATCTACACGTCAGGTTCAACAGGTTTGCCAAAAGGAGTCGTTGTACCACATAAAGGCGTAGTTAATTTATCATATTCAGTAATCAATACATTTCATTTAGGCAAAGAAGATGTGTTTTTACAATTTGCAACGATCATTTTTGACGCCTCCATTATGGAAATATTTCCGATTTTGCTATGTGGAGGGAGAATGCATTTAATTTCTGAAATCGAAAAACGTTCAGCAGAGGAATTTATAAATGTAATTCAAAAGAATGGTATTACATATGTAGTTTTACCAACTGCATTTTTTAAATTAATAGCTGATATGCCAAAAGAAATGTTACTTAAATTAAAATCTGTAAAACGTGTATTTGTAGGAGGGGAAACTTTACCTGCTGAATCAGTTCGTAAATGGCAAAGTAAATTAGGGTTAAAGATTCCAGTTCTTAATGCATATGGTCCTACTGAAACTACTGTATGTGCAACCATGTATGAAGTAAATGGTGAGATACAAAAAGAAATCTCTAATATCCCAATAGGTAAACCAATTGCTAATAGTGAAGTTTTCGTGGTTAGTCCGTTTAATACGTTATGTCCGTCAGGTGTAGTAGGTGAGTTATTTATTGGCGGTGATGGAGTTGCCAACGGATATTTAAATCAAAAGGAAAAAACAAAAGAGGTGTTTATTTCTTTTGATAAATCCCAAAATCTTGATAAAAAGATGTATTGTACTGGAGATTTAGTACGTCTTTTACCGAATGGAAATTTAGAATTTATCGGAAGGAAAGATAATCAAGTAAAAATACGTGGGTATAGAATTGAGCTTGATGAAATCGAAGGAACATTATTTAAACATCCAGAGGTGAGAGATGCTGTAGTATTCACTTATCAAAACGACAAAATTGTTAGTTTTTATTTATCAAAAGACAATACAGAACTAAAACAAGATGCATTAAAAACATTCTTAAGTGAAAGTTTACCAGATTTTATGATTCCAAATTATGTATTTCACCTTGAAAGTTTTCCTGTATCACCAAGCGGGAAACTAGATAGAAAAAAATTAGAATTACAAATCCCATCTTTACTTGCAAACATGCAGAAGCAATATGTTCCACCGATAAATGAAACAGAAAAAAGATTGGCAAAAACATGGGCAGAGATTTTAAATTTAGAGAAATATAGAATCGGCAGAGATGATGACTTTTTTAAACTTGGGGGACATTCATTAATTGCTGTGCAAGTGTTAAATCAAATTCAAAAAGAGTTTCATCTAAAAATTGAAATTAGAGATATTTTTGAGCATACAACGATTGCTAGTCTATCTGCTTACATCGATAAATTAATGACTGTAAATCATGATAGGGAAGAACAGGAGAAGCAAGTATTAAAAGTTGCAGATAAGGAAAGTTATCAATTATCAAGTGCTCAAAAAAGAATCTGGTTTTTAAATAAGTATAATGCCATTAATAGAGTATATGATACACCACTACACATATATATTGAGCCGAGTTTAAAAAAGGATATTTTACAAGATACCATAAGATTTTTAGTTGAACGACACGAGATGCTACGAACAGTGTTTATTGAAAGAAATGGGGAGCCTAGACAAGTCATCTTAAACTCAATAGCGATAGACTTGATTCACGATGAGATTGAACACATGTCTAAAAAAGAACAACAAGAATATATACGTACAACAATAAATCAAACGGATCATACACCATTTGATTTAGAAAATGGCCCTCTTTTTAGGATTAGAATTTTTAATCTGAATAAGAAAAAGTCTTATTTATATATCAATTTACATCACATTATTACAGATGAGTGGAGTGTAAGGAATTTATTAGATGAATTAATGAAGGTATATAGTGCCTTTGCAAAACGTAGAAATCCTGAGTTGCCAACTATCTCTAATCGATATGTAGATTATGCTGAGTGGGAACAGGAGCAGTTAAATTTAGGTCGGTGGGATACGGAAAAATCTTATTGGATGGCCGAACTTGCAGCACCTCTTCCTATACTAAATCTTCCTTTAGATTTTAGTAGGAATCGTCAAAGTACAAATAAGGGTACAGTATTTGAAATGAAGTTAGATAATGAAATGAAAGAGTCTTTGAAACAAGTATGTGAACAAGAGAATGTTTCTATGTATATGCTATTTTTAGCAGCGTATATTCAATTGTTACATTATCTAACGGATCAAAAAGATATTATTGTAGGTACACCGGTTGTTGGAAGGAATCATCAAGAATTTGAACAAATACAAGGATTTTTTGTAAATACCCTAGCAATTAGAATACAATTAAATGATGTGAAAAATTTAACACAGCTATTACAAGTAGTGAGAGAAAAATGTTTGAATTCTTTCCAAAATCAATCGTACCCATTTGATAAAGTAATTGAACAAATAAATCCTGATAGAAGCTTTGGAAATAACCCGATCTTTTCTACTATGTTTAGTTATCAGAAAGATATTCTGCAGCAACATGATGCGTACAAGCTTCGATTGTTACCTAATAAACAAGATATTAGTAAATTTGACATTTCTTTAGCTGTTGAAGAAGGATTGGATTATGTAGGGATTTCATTTGAGTATGATATTAATCTTTTCAAGGAAGAGTCAATTAATAGGTTTACTCAAAATTTACTTACTATACTGGACGCCTTTATTCATCAACGAACAGTAGCATATGAAAATCTTTCATTCCTATCACAGGAAGAAGAATCTTTATATAAAAAGGTAAATCATACAGAAAGACCATATCCTTATTTTCAAAATATACAGGAGCAATTCTATATGCAAGTAAATAGACAACCCGATCGGATTGCTATAGCGACTGCAACGGAATCTTTAACATATAGACAATTAAATATGAGCTCTAATCAAGTAGCTCAACATTTACTCGAAAAAGGTATAAAAAGAGGTGATAAGGTAGCCATATTTTTAGATAGAAGTATGAATAGTATCGTTTCTATGCTTGGAATATTAAAAGCCGGTGCTGCCTATATACCAATCGATGTAAAATACCCTGAGGATAGAATAAATTATATAGTTCGTGATAGTGAGGCATGTAGAATTATCACGAATAATAAATACAAAAGTTATTTGAATGTAAGTGATTATAATGTTTCAATAATAGAGGATATATATCGTACGACTATAAATGATGATGTGAAAATTTTAAATAGACCAGATGACTTGGCATATGTAATTTATACTTCAGGATCAACAGGAAAACCAAAAGGTACATTATTAACGCATAAAGGAGTATTAAATTTAGTTGAATGGAGAAATGAAGTATTTCAGATTTCTCCAAATGATAAAGTAACACAGTTTTATTCCCATAGTTTTGATTCTTCTGTATCGGAAATTTTTTCAACCTTGTTAAATGGGGCAGAACTATATGTATTAAGTGATGAACAGCGCTATTCAACTGTCGCATATGCACAAGCCATTCAAGAAACACAAGCAACTATTTCTGACTTACCAACAGTATTTTTCAATGAATTATCGACTTCATTAACTAAACTGGATAGCGAAAAGATACGTTCTTTAAGATTTATAATAATGGGAGGGGAAGCTGCATCAACAAATGCCATTAGAAGTTGGCAAAATACTTTTAAAAACCAAGTACAGCTGGTAAATGAGTATGGCCCTACTGAAGCAACCGTTTCAGCAATGTATTATTTCATACCAGTTTTAGAAGGCGACAATAATCTTTTAGGAAGCATACCAGTTGGTATTCCTATTTCTAATACAAAGGTTCATATATTGAATTCATATATGCAACATTGTCCGGTAGGGGCTATAGGTGAATTATATATTGAAAGTTTAGGATTGGCCCAAGGGTATTGGAAGCAGGAAGAGAAAACAAAACAGGCATTTATTTCAAACCCATTTTCAGAAGACAATAGCAAAAGATTATACCGAACTGGTGATTTAGCAAGATGGTTACCAAATGGAAATATAGAATTTATGGGAAGAAAAGATAAGCAGGTTAAAATTAGAGGGCACAGAATTGAGTTAGGGGAAATAGAAGATGCAATGTTACAACTTGATGGGATAAGTCAGGCTGTGGTAACACAAACGAAAGATGGAATGTTACTGCAAGCTTATTATAAAACAGTGGACGGTATAGGGGTAGAGAAAAATAAGGTAGCTTTCCATTTATCAAATGTATTGCCAGAATATATGATCCCTAAATATTACTCTCATGTGTTAGAAATACCAATAACGGCGAATGGGAAAATTGATTTTGAAAAATTGCCAGAAATAGAGTTTGATAATGAACAAAAGGATGAGTGTATACTTAAGCCTCAAACTAAAGTGCAAAAAAGCATTGCAAAGGTATGGTCTGAAGTTCTAAACGTAAAATCTATAGGTTTAAAAGACGATTTCTTTAATTTGGGTGGACATTCTTTAAAAGTTATGCCGGCATTAGTCAAATTAAAACCGTTATACCCTAACTTGAAAATTCAAGATTTCTTTAAGTATAGAACCATAGAAAAATTAGCCTCTCATATTGAAAAGATGGAAGATATGTCTTTCAAGAAAGAGAAAAATATGAATGTAGCATGTATGGAAAATGAAACGAAAACGACTCCTGTTTATGAAACAACTAAAATAGAAGAATGTGAGTTAGATATGGTGAATTATCCAAAAACAGTTTTCCTTACAGGGTCAACAGGATATTTAGGAGCACATATTTTAGAACGGTTATTACAGTTACCATCTACGACTATTTACTGTTTAGTAAGAAAAAATGAGGATCAAGTAATTGGTGCAAAGTTAAAAGAAAGAATGGAGTTTTATTTCGGTAAAGAAATCCTCCAAAAGTTGAAGGAGAGAGTAGAATTAATTGAAGGAGATTTATCTTTGATGAATCTAGGTCTAGATTCAAAGCAATTGGACCATTTAAAGAATAGGATAGAGTCAATCATACATTGTGGTGGAGAAGTTAGACACTATGGAGAACGTGAGCATTTTCAAAAGGTAAATGTTCAATCTACAAAATACTTATTGGAATTAGCTAAGAACACAAATGCACGTTTTCATTATATATCGACTTTAAGTGTAGTAGGTCAGGCTGAAAGCGATCCAAAAGAATTTGAATTCTTTGAGTCTAATTTTGATAGAGGGCAAAATTTAGATAATCTGTACCTGGAAAGTAAGTTTCAAAGCGAGAAAATGGTCAGAGAAGCAATGGAAAAAGGAGTTCGTGCCACGATATACCGTGTGGGGAATTTAGTGGGTAACTCTAAAACAGGTAAATTTCAATACAATATTAATGAAAACGCATTTTATAGATTATTAAAAGGGATATGCCTATCTAGCATAGCTCCTGACGTTAATACGTATGTAGATTTAACGCCTGTAGACTATGGAAGTTTAGCTATTACTGAATTATCTTATAAGGCCAATACAGTAAATAAAACCATGCATATTTGTAATCCACATCAGCTTAAATGGGACCAATTTATTAATAGTTTACCAGCTTTTGGATACGATATCCTGTTAATGAAACAAGAGAAGTATATAGAGAAGTTTTTTAATACGAATCTAACTACTGATGAACAGAAAGCTTTAGAGCTCATAATGCCTTTATTAGAATCTGTAGAAGAGCTATCAGTAGCTATACCATCTTGTTTATACACGCAAGGATATTTGAAGAATGTACATTGTTTAGAGCCAAATCAAGAGTATATCAATTTGTTATTAAACTATGCTATGAGTATAGGGTATTTACCATTAATTAAAGAACCAATACTGTTGTAGTATATTCTATCGATTTTGAGCAAAAAAGAACCTGTTTTCCATTGAGAACAGGTTCTTTTTCTGGAAAGATAACTACTTAGTGGTACGGAACAGATTTCTTCTCAAGAGGGTTGGGAACGCACTATTGAAAATATGAATATACAATTATGCGTTTTTTATAGTAATAAAATCTGATATATAGTTGAAAAGTTTTTGATAGATGGTTTTAAATTATCTTTAAAAATTGAAGGTGATACCTTGAAGTTAAACGACATTTAAAACATTGTTTAATTTATGGATTCTAGAGGGGGGGAGATAAGTTGAGGGAAAATGAAAACATATCAACGAAAGAAAAGATTTTGAATACAACATTGGAGTTAATTAAAGACGAAGGTTTGTAAAGGTATTCAATGAAAAAAACGTTTATAAAATAAACTTAATCACCTTTATAAACTTGATATTCCAATGTTTCGTACATAATCCCTTTCTGTTTATAAAGATATACCTTTATAAACTGTATAATTCTTTTGAATACAATATTTTTCTTTGTATAAATAGATTAAAAAATATTTATATAAAATTATCTCCTTAATTGTGTTTTGGATCATACTTCTATTAATTACAGAAAAATCTATAAATAATAGAGAAAGTTTTACATATATTTACATTACAATTGTTTATGGTTATTATTAATTTGAATTAATATTCTGAATAAAAGGGGATGTTAAAATGTTCAAGAAATTATTAGTGGGAACAGTAGCAACAGGAATTATGCTGTCTGGTGTGGGAAATACGTTTGCTGCTGAGACAAGTACATTAAATAATTATTCTAATAATGTAGTAGAAAAAAGCATTAAAAGTAAACAAAGTAGTGCATCTGTTAATGTTGAAATAAGAAGTAACGGCAATGTTAGATTTCTTGCTGAAAATTTAGCAAATAGATTTGAAAATAAATACTATGATGAAATTATCTTTACAATCGAAGATCCTGGAAATAGGGATTATTTAAAAAGAATTGATCGAGAACAGGAAATAATCTCTGTGACACCAGGGAAAAGTACCTTATCTGGAAACCAAGCACGAATTACATATGGCACAAAAGAAGAGCTTCTTGATCACCTGTACAACATTCATAATAATATGGGATATGATATGCCAAATGATGAAATTATGATTTATGCATACGCAAAGCCCTCAAACGATAGTAAATATTGGCCTTTAAAACCGTTTAAATTACAAGTAAATGATTTGTATTGATAAAATATTATTTTGTTGATTTGGATATACTTTCTTATTATTTTATATAACCTGTCAATCAAGAGCAAGTTGTGCTCAAGTACTACTTATTTTGTTTATTTTTTATTGAAGCTCCGTATATACGGGCTTCTTTTTTGTATAAAGGGGGGGGGGGGCATCCTTTATGTATATAAAGCATGAAGAAGATTTTGAATTCTGGTAGACTTGGTAAAATCCCGTTTTACATGTTTACAATCTTATTCAAGGTATGGTATGTTACCAAATTCCATTCTGTTAAACATGATAAATCCATTAACTCATTTCGTTGTGCCTCTGACAGTAATTGTTTAACTCCCATTGTTTCCCCATTGCTCCTTTATAAGAGTTCCATTTTATTTTTTAACTGCAGTTGATTTGGATATGTGTAAAGTAATGTTGTAAGGATGTTAGAATGCCTAGCTGATTCGCAACTTCGTGAATACTAAATCCTTTTTAATTGTATTGGTACAGAAGAAGTGTCGTAACTGGGCTTCTATAGCTAATTAATTAAGTGTAGCGGGAGACATATATCGATATAGCTCTTCGGCAAATAAAGATAACTCTTGTTTTTGTTGCATATTCATAAAAAGCACGTCACCCTTTCTCATTAACATAAGAAAATAGTAACGTGCTTTTAACTTTAAAAATAGTCTAAATGCCTAAGTTGATGGACATGTGTTCCTTCCCCTTTAACTATGTAATACAAACTACTACCGTCTACATCTACCATGAGCATGTATGGAATCACCCCGAAAATTTAATAAAAGTTACTAATTCCATATGTATTTCAATCTTTATAATTGATCTTAGTAGCAAGAAATATGTTCAATTTCTTTGAAATTCATTATATCTTTCATTTTTCATAAAAATTTATTTTTATTTTAATCATAATTTCTATTGTTTTAGTAAAACATAGAATTGATGTGAAAAAGGAGGAATAAAATATGCAATTAGCTACACATGAATTACGTGATTTAAGTGAATTAATTGCTGGTTGTTATAATACAATTAACATGATGAGTACATACATTCAGCAAGCACAAGATCCAGAATTAAAACAATTATTGCAACAACATTTTCCATTACATGTGCAGGATTATAATTTAAAAGTTGAATTCGTACAGAGTCAAAGTGAACCAAATATTGAAAAATTTCAGCCATCTAAGTTAACGTCTGTACTATCTTCTTACTTAAAAACACCTGTTGAAGAGTTGCCACCTGTTACTCCGGATGTAAACGGAGTAACACCTAATGACCGAGCAATTGCAACTGGATACTTATTAAATCAAAAGTCGGCAGCTTTAAATTATGCTGGTTCTGTATTAGAATGTGCAAACCCTAGCTTAAGAACATTCTTAGAAAATGCTTTCTTAAATAGTGGTAGACATGCATACGATGTATGGCAATATATGGTCAAAAAAGGATATTATCCATTATCTACAGCTCCAGAATCAGAAGTGCAAACTTTAGCTAATATATACCAACCTGTTAGTCAATCTTTTTAAGCATACAATTAATTTTGAATTCATGTAATTTGATTTAAATACTGTTAAGAATCTTAATTTAAAAAAAAGAGGATACTCAATTAGAAACCGCTTGTTTTTTACTTAGGAATTTTTTATTTCAAATGGCCTGTTAGGATGTTAAATGGTGAGTAGTTCAATTTAATATAAAATAATAAAAACCAAACAAATATTTGTTTGGTTTTTATTATTTTATATCAAGAGAGGCAATCTATTTCAAGTATCTATATTGCTTCATATAAATAAATTTCCCAAGCCGATGTCTTTGATGTAAATATTTTTTCAAGAGATAAATTGTTTTCTGCTGTATTTTCAATTGGGACAGCAGAAAATATGTAACGACCACCCATTTTTTTGAAATGCTCTATATTTAGTTCTACATTTTTCAAGCGTCTGTTTGATTTTTTTGTAAACATATAGTGTTTTCCAAGTTCCTCGGTAAAAATATAACAGCGACCACCCCATTCGTCAAAATATGTACGAAGCGTTTCATTTTTCGCTAGTTCCTTCTCGATTATTTTTCGGAATTCATATTTATACGATAGAGGATAAAAATTATTGTATGTATCAAGTGTATAGAATCCATTGTACTGAGCGATAGCAGGATGTAAACCAATATTAGCGACACGGTACTGTTCTAAAGGTAAATCGATATACTCTTTTATCTTCTGGAATTGTTCTTCTGCAAAAAATTCCTTTACTGAAGGTTTATTTTGAAAAATAATTTCCTCATTATAAAAGCTTAACAAAATAATTTGAGCAATCACAAAACCTGTTACAGTGGGTCTCCATATTTTCCCTTGTAACCATAAAACTTTTAATCCAACAGCGAATAAAACATAGATAACTAACGGGCGTAAAAAATGATAACGTGCAAAATTAAATGTATCTAAAATGTGAAAACGTTTTGTTAATGGAAGCCAACCTTTATAAAACCAAAAAGCATACCAAATTGACAAAGCTATGTTAAACAAAAACAAAAAAACAAAGACTTTTTCTTGCTTCCATTGTTTCTTAATAATAATAAAATACAACGCAATAAGTATGACAGGTAAAATAACAAATGTATGGACTGTCATGACATGGGTATGTCCTAGAAGGAAATTTTTCAATGTGAGACGGAGAGATCGCCATAACGATAATCTTGCATGAAAATATTCATCTCTACTGTTAGGTGCAGTAGATAAAAAGAAGGAAGATACTAAGCGATATTCTACAATCATGTAAATGAGCGTCATATAAATAATTGAAAAAAGAAAACGAAAGTTCCATTCTTTTTTTATTACTAAGTCCACTAACCAAAGGACTCCCATTCCGCTTAAAAAAAAGAAAAAACCTAAAACAATACTCGAGTATAGAGGAATAAGAGTGAGTACGAAATAGTTCTTCCACGACCTTTCTCCTTTTCGAATATTTAAAAATGCCCAAAGTGCAAGAGGCATTCCGAGAGTACTAAGCATTCCTGACGGCCAGAAAGGAGTAAGAGCAAAAGCTAATGAAACTCCTACTGCAATGACCCTCCATTCCTCTCTAGGTAAAAAATGTTGTTTTAAAAGAACATACATCCCTATAAATGCAACCACTCTTGTAATCGTTTGACTCAATGCATACGCAACCATATTTGGAAAAAAAGCATACAACCAAACGATACCACTAAATTCCGTACTAAATGCGTTTCTTGACAATTGATTGTTTATCACCTGTGGAATGGTAGCATCAATCGGACCTATTATCTCTCCGCTCCTTGCCAAAACCTTATACCAGGACAAATTGGAATCAAGATTATCATGAACACGAATATGCGCATTTTCTCCAAGAATAAATAAAGGAGACAAATAAAGAATGAGTATGATTGCTGCAAAAACCAGTAACTTTATTTCTTTGTTATTCTGTTTTAAAAACATTGAAAACACCTCGAAAAATTTCAAAAAGTTTATTTATAAAATTTCCTAAACGAAAGAAATTATTCCTGGGTTAATAAGATGTTGTGATTTATATAAATTAAGAAACTTCTTGTATAAACTTAAGTGTGAAAGAGGGAAGAATACCGGAGGGAAATGGATTTACTTCTTAATTTTGATTATTTTTATAAAAAAGAAAAGTCTTAACAGTTAAGTGGATCAAAGACTAGATTGCAGCCATTATTTAATCTAAATAAAGAAAAGAATTATGGCAGTGAAATACACGTGCTACAATTCTTTTTAGTATATTTAAGATTTATTCAATTTTTCTTTATCGTCTACAGCTATATCCTCTTCTATATTTACAGTCTCTTTTACAACATAGATTGGTCGATTCTTACTTTCGTCATAAATACGAGCAATATATTGACTGACAATACCAAGACCAAGAAGTTGCACACCACTGAAGAATGTGATAGCAACCATAAGTGAAGCCCATCCAGTTTGAATATCTTGTCCAATAAATTTAACAATAACTGAGTATATTAAAACTGCAATAGAAATTAATACAGAAATTAAACCTAAAGTTATAACCATTCTTAGTGGCTTTGTAGAAAATGCAATAATACCATCTGAGGCAAATCTCATCATTTTCTTTAAGGGATATTTTGTTTCACCCGCAAAACGTTCATTTCTTACGTATTCAATATATGTTTGGCGGAATCCAATCCAAGACATCATTCCACGTACGAAACGATTTCGTTCTGTCATTTGTTTGAATACATCTGCTACTTTACAATCAATAAGACGGAAGTCACCTGTGTCTTTAGGAATATTAATATCAGACATGAAATTTAAGAAACGGTAGAAATATTTAGCTGTTACAAGTTTAAACCAAGTTTCACCATCACGCCGTTTTCTTTTCGCGTAAACAACCTCATAACCTTCTTCCCATTTTGCGATAAGTTCTGGGATGACTTCAGGTGGATCCTGTAAATCAGCATCAATGATTACGATAGCATCACCTTTAGCAACATCAATTCCTGCTGTTACAGCTATTTGATGTCCAAAATTACGAGCAAAGTTTATGATTTTAGCACGAGAATCTTCGGCTGAAATACCTTTTAAAATTTCCATCGTCCGATCGGTACTACCATCATTTACAAAGATAAATTCATAATTAATATTATTTTGTAGCATAACAGACTTTAAGCAATTATAACATTCTTGTGCTACTTCTTCTTCAAAATACATAGGAACGATAATTGAAATAAGTTTCTCCAAGCTTTTATCCTCCTTGCAGTAGGAATATATTAAATTATTGCAAATGATTTTGTTTGTTGAATGTCCAAAGTTTATTAAGGAAAAAATTCATTATCATACCAACACTGATAGAAACAAGTTGTGAGATAAACTTATTTATAAAAAATTTATCAACTAATATGAATAAATTAATTGTATTAAAAGTTAATACAATTATATTTACGATTAGGAATTTCAAAAATAATGATATCTCTTTATTTTTGAATTCAAAAACCCAATTTTTATTCCAATAATAACTGTTAATAACACCAATTAAATAAGCAAAGCAGTTAGCGGTAAGGTAATTAATACCAACTTTAACCAAAGCTATGTAGCTAATAATTGTGATAAATGTATTTAATATTCCTATCAAGCTAAACTTTAAAAATTTCTTCATAATGTAGTATCCTCATTTTTATAAAAGATATAAAAAATATATAATGATAATTTGCAGTTTTTTGTATAAATCAATGATTACTTTAAGGATGTATTAGGGATTACCATTTCAAAAAAGAAGATTGTACGTTTAGACATAAATGAACCGGTTCCCTGTAAGATAAAGAACCGGCTATCTATTTACTGTTGTTTTGATGGGATTTTTGTCTTGTAATGGTGATGATTATCAGTTTGGTCACCATGTCTCTTTTGGTTGTTAGGTGTAATTTCATCAGCAAATTCCATATTTGCTAAATTTACTTTGGATGGAATAAATGATCTTGTTTTATTTTGAAAACCTTGGAACGTATGTTTTATAGGTTTCATCATACTTGAATTACGTGTTGCCAATAACCCTAAAACTGTTCCTAATCCTAGTAAAGAAGCCCAAATCCATCCTTTATTGTTCTTCTTTTTATTTCCGAATAACTCAAGTATTCGTTGGATTATTTTCCTATAATTCAATGATGACATCAAAAAGTTAAGTATATTCAATTTTGTCCCCCCTATAAAAAATCGTAAAAAGAAACACTAGGTTCATTTCCACATTATTTATAATGCGATATTTTATAGAAATTTATAATACCAACTTATACTAATAATTCTTGATTTTTAAATTGGAACCCTTAATGTTACCAGAGTATTTTTGTTAAAATATGTAAAAATATTTTATGTGAAATTCAAAAATGAGATGAAAAGCTATATATTATTGAATTGGAATTTTATAAATTCTTTTTTAATAGCCGGTTATGTAATGTCGAGAGGGTGAGTAACGCAAAAATCGAGCCTACCAAGGCAAGTGACATATCCCATTGTGCATCCCATATATCGCCTTGCATACCTAAAAAGTCTTTTGCTGCTTGTCCTCCCTTTGCTAGTTGAAAAGCTAACCATTCAATGATTTCGTATAATGCAGCAATAGCAAGTGAAATACTTATACTAATCGTAATTAACCAAGGGCCTTCGGTTAGTTGAGTTTTCCGTAATAAGATTTCTCTTATCACAATGATAAACAAACCTTTTATCAGATGTCCAAATCGATCGTAGTGATTTCGTTTTAAATCAAAAATATCTTGTATCCAATTAAAAAGAGGCACCTCTGAGTATGTGTAATGACCACCGACAAACATTGTTATGGATAATATTGTAATAATCATATAAAAGAGAGTGGTGAGACGAAACTTATTGTACGTTGTAATTACAATGAATAAACCGAAAATAGCAGGGATAGCTTCTGCTGCCCATGTCGAGTATTTTGCGGGGTTAATAACAGACCATATAAAAACAGCGATAACAACCAATAATAAAAATAGGTGAATCACTGTACGTTTGTTTCTTATCAATTTTTTCACTCCTATTGAAGTTTTTTGCTTAAAGTATTTGAAAAAAACAATTTCGTATACAGAGTAATTATGATTGTTAACTCCCTTTTCCATTTTAAGATAGGCTTACAGATATCTTAAAATCTTACCTTTTCAATAATTATATTTAATTTTAATTGGATGTATGGGAAAAAATACTGAAAAAACTTCAGCAAATTCTTTTTTTTAAAGTAGATGATAATAACATAAATATTTAACTGAAAGGAGGAATAATCCCGTGAGGAAAAGAAAATATTTACTTGCTTTTATGTCTACTATTTTATCTGTAGGTTTGTTATCTGGTTGCAATGGCGTCGATGAAGATGAGCCAGATCCGACGGAAGAACCTTCCGAAGAAATTCGCGAAAATAATAATCAATAATAGCCTAATATAGGAGTTATCATTAATATACTGTTATCAAACAGCCTAATTGGAGTAGAGTAATATGAAAAGTGATTAAATGGAATAGAACAAGCAAAAAACACCTCTTACTATCGTATTTAATTAAATACGATAGTAAGAGGTGTTTTTTGTTATAAAAGTAGCATTTCAAAACTCGTATACTTTTTGTTCTTTCTAACGATCATCATTCAACCATGTTATTTGATTATAAGTGTTTTGATTGTACAACAAAAATTTTAATATAGAACGCTACATGCCTTTTATTGTTTAAAGATGCTTGCTTACGTCGAATTTTCAGAATATGTATAATATTCTTTGGACATGTCGATAAAGGATATGGAATGAAAGGATGATAAGCATGAAGTGGCTTGTAATTGGGATCGGGATTCTGTTATTGATTATTTTGTTTATATTGTTTTTGAAAATATCTTTGAAAATTACTTTCTTATATACAGAAATAGAAAAACAGTGTTTACTACAAGTGAAAATATGGAAATTTAAATATACGTTTGATGTGTTAGGAAGAATAGAAAAGCAGCAAAAAAAGACTGGACAAAAAATTGAAAAAGCAGAAGAAGAGGGCGGTATTGAAAATAAAGTAATGGCACAGATTGATAGTATTGGAGAGATAGTAAAAAAGTTGCAAGAGATTCATTCTGTACTAAAAAAAATCTGAAAAAAGTTAAAATCAATCAATGGAGATGGCATTCACAAATTGGAACAGGGGACGCAGCTAGTACTGGAATCATAACCGGTTTTGCGTGGTCAATAAAAGGAATGGTTGTCGGAGTTGTTGGAGAATATATGTATATTATTGATATACCAGAGCTTGAAATTACGCCTGTATTTCAAGGGAAAGGTTTTGCATCTAGGTGTGAATTAACAGCATCATTTCATATTTATCGTTCGATAATAACGGTATTTATGTTATTTATGTTCATGAAAAAGCAACAATCCGTTAGCACAGAAGAATCGGTTCAGACATAAAGGCTGACAATGAAAAAAGAATTTTATTTATTTCGCTCAACTTCAGCAAATTTTTAAGTACTTTTAGTTATTTCCATGCCAGTTTTATTCTTATATTTTGCCTATTCAATATTTATGCGCGATACAGGAGATTCTAAAACGTTATTTTAGTTCTTAATTGTTAGTCAGCCATAAACATCATTTTATTACTTATTCTTATTTTTGACTAGATGGGAATATTTAATTTATATATATGAGTTTCTTGATTCTTCTGTTATCTCAACAATTGTAACATTTGTTGAGATAACAGAAGAATCATCTAATTACAGTAGATGAGACAGTACGAAAATATCTTCGTATGGATTTGGATTTATTAAAACTATTATTACGTTTTGGGATTCCAGCGAGTATTAACATGATAATTGTTTTGTTAGAAGAAATATTTTGGATATTAGTATTTTTAACAGCAGCTAGAAGAAAATGTATGTTTAGTAGTACCATGTATTGTTTGAAAAACTGAATGCTAGTTTGTTTTACATATTTTCAGAAAAACTACATATCCTATTTATAAGTCCTTTTAATTGTTGACTTCACTCTTTTGGTAATGAGAATGCAACTTATCATAATTGACTGACTCATTAACCTCACATACAGGAAAAGATTCTTTGCCTGTCATATTTGTATATCTTTTTTGATTTGACTCATACTATTCATGAATCCCTTTACCAATATGAGTTATGTTGATACTTTCCTCTCTTTAGGACAAGCGGTTAGCTTGTCCTATTTGCGTTCCGAACAATATCTTTATGTGTCTTTTCCTTATTCACTAAATTTTATTTGTTAGTATTAAAAATAAAAATTGGAACATTATAAAAATGTTCCGCACTATTATATGGGTACAAAAGGAGGATATAAAATGGACAAACGAACTGAGAAAAAAGTTGAAGCTGTAGCACGTAAAGCTGCTGATTTAGAAGTTTCACAAGAATTAACTAGTCTTAAAAATCAAATTCAACAGTTGCAACACTCGTTATCTCAAGCATCTCAAGGCCAACAGATGGGCGGTCAACAAATGGGGGGGCAACAAGGCTTACAGCAAGCCAATCAACTCATGCAACAACTGCAACAATTTAGCCAACAATCTCAACAACAAATGCAACAGGCTGATCAACAATTACAGCAAACTATTCAACAAGCAATTCAAACACTAAACCAAGGGTTACAGTATTTACAGTCTAATCAAACATTAAGCCAAATAAATCAAGCCATTTCTCAAGCTCAATCGCAAGTTGATCAAATGGGCGGTCAGCAAGGCCAACAAATGGGTGGTCAGCAAGGCCAACAAATGGGTGGTCAGCAAGGCCAACAAATGGGTGGTCAGCAAGGCCAACAAATGGGTGGTCAGCAAGGCCAACAAATGGGCGGTCAGCAAGGCCAACAAATGGGTGGTCAACAAGATCAACAATTAGGTGGTCAACAACAATTTCACTAAGAATGTTCTTAGTGATTTAAGCAACAATAAATTTTTCATATCTTATATAACAGTAAGCAAACTCCAATTTCTTTTTGTTAGTTATTATTAAGGTTCAATAAATAGCAATACAAATTTTTCAAAGAGCACTTTTCATAGTGCTCTTATTTTTTATTGGTTCAGAAAATGATTAGTCAAAAAACGATTCTAGCCCGTCTTATTAATTGCCTCCGTACGCTATCTTTTTAAGTGTTTCAAAAGGTACACCTTTTCGAACATATTTAAAGATTACAAAGAAAAATAAGTTTTACAAAACACACAAAATGTTAAACTCATAGAACCTATTAATGTTAAGCAGACAAGCTGATATCACTGGATTTTTATTTGGTTATTTAATGACGGGTTTTACAAATTATAAAAAATGTAAAATTAGTTTACTTTTGTAGTTGAATTTTCCCAAAAAGTGATATTACAAATTGGATACGTATTTCATAGCAAAGCAAAAAGCACCCACCATGGATGATTTTAAAATTATATATGTTTGTACTAGAACCGTTTTTTAAATTCTTAGCAATAAAAAAGAATTTAAAAAACGATAATTATGAAATAAATCCACTCATTATACTAATGAATTGGCCAATCTTAGCTGTAACTTGGGAGCCATGAGCAACCATTGAGTTAATATCAGTTAAAGCCGCTTTAGCTCATCTAAGAAGAGAGGGTTTTACAGCTGCACCTTGTTCTACATTTTGTGCTATTTCTTCAACAAAATCCAAAGCATTCTCTTTAACATCTGAGTTCTCTATAGATATCTCTTTTAGTAATTTTATTTAGTAGAATATTCCCCTGTATAGCATCATTATTGGGTCCTGATTTCATGCGTTTAAAGTTAAGATATATTGAAAAGATCTTATTAAGATTTCTTGTCAATTTCTCATAAGTTTTCAGTTTATTCGGAAATTTAGTGGTTTTAATTTTACAGTTTAGTGAAATAGTGGGTTTGAAGATAATATAAAGCGTCTGCAGGACAATAGTTATGGGTATAAGATGAAAATATTGTATGTGTATAGCAAAACATAACGGAAACTCAACAACATGAACGGAAGGATAAACAGTACTGTATCATATGAACTTATTTGGTCTGTCTTAGGAGTCGTACAATGCAAAATTGTAAGTCAGCAATCCTAAAAATAAGTTTGCCTTCGGTAGTAAGCGCTCCACTAACGATGTTCATCCTCAATATTTTCTTAAAACGTTTGAAGGAATTTAGTTTATGTTTATAACTTTATGAAGAACATTAAATCTGTAGCATATATCATTCCTCTTGAATGAATTCACTTATAGATCCTCATCTAAACTAAAAAATTTCGCATATAACTTCATTTATGTTTAAAGTTTAAAAGCTCACCATAGATGATTTATAGAGAATGCAATTATAAATACAAGAAAATCTAATTTAAAATTGAAAATTCGTTCTATTTTGGTTAGATATGGAATAAATGAATTTTATTTCTCAATATTCACTGTATGTCACTTTTTTGTTTTTTTCTATATGATATTGGAAAAAGTATGCTTAATTTTATAACATAAATCCCCTACAAAATTATTACTCTACAAATTAATTTCTTAAAGAAAACTTCTTGTGAATATGTTACTAACTACATAAAGTGTAATATTAACAGAATTATTACCAAAATATTAGGTTTTTAGAATAAAAATGAGTGCTCAAAATATCATTGAAATCCAGGAATAGAAATCGTAATTAAAATTTTTTGTTTTCTGTCAGGTATGTAAATCACTTTAGCTACTTTATGGGTAATTTCATGTGTTTTTTCTTTTGCTTAAGTTTATGAAATAGGAGTATTAGCGCTAAATATTGTAGCTAAGAGTATGTAAAGCATAGAAAATTCGAATTAAACAAAATAGGAGGAAAGTGAAAATGAAGCATCAAGATGATAGTAAAACTGGTTTAGAAATAGCGATTATTGGAATGGCAGGTAAATTTCCAGGTGCAAATGAAATAAACCAATTCTGGGATAACCTAAAAAATGGTGTTGATTCAATTTCTACATTTACTGAAGACGAATTAATTAAAGAAGGTGTTAATTTAGATGTTTTACAACATCCTAATTTTGTGAAAGCAAAAGGGTATTTGGAGGAAGTAGAATATTTTGATGAATCCTTTTTTTCTTATACACCTAGAGAAGCGAAAATAATGGATCCCCAAATCCGTATGTTACAGGAAACAACATGGGAAGCATTAGAGATGGCAGGCTATAATCCATTTGATTATGAAGGATTAATAGGGTTATATGTAGGAGCATCTACTAATTTTAATTGGATGAAGCACACGCCATTATTAAACAGTGATAGTGTGGTTGAGTTTTCAGAGGCGGGTACTCTTTCCTATAAAGATGCAATTTCAACGCTTACATCCTATAAGTTGGGACTTAAGGGACCGAGTTTTACATTGTATACAGCTTGCTCTACATCTCTTTTGAGCATTCATCTTGCATGTAGATCATTGTTAACTGGAGAATGCTCTATTGCAGCTGCAGGTGGAGTATCTATAACGTATCCTAAAAAGAATGGTTATAAATACCATGAAGGAATGACAAGTTCACCTGATGGCAAAGTACGTACTTTTGATGCAGAAGCCCAGGGTGCAGTTTTTAGTGATGGTGTAGGTATGGTAATACTAAAGAGATTAGAAGATGCGATTGCTGATGGGGATACAATCTATGGTGTAATTAAGGGGTCAGCAGCAAATAATGATGGTGGTCGAAAAGTAGGCTATACTGCTCCGAGTGTTGAGGGACAGGCTGAAGTAATTCAAGCAGCACATAGTTTTGCTGAAGTTGATCCTTCTACAATTAGTTATATAGAAACGCATGGGACGGCAACGCCATTAGGGGATTCTATCGAAGTAGAGGCTCTAAAGAGAGCGTTTCAAGATGTGGACAAGAAATCTTTTTGTGCAATTGGTTCTGTTAAGAGTAATGTAGGTCATTTAGATACAGCTGCAGGGGTGACCGGACTTATAAAGACAGTTTTATCTATGAAACATAAACAACTCCCGCCAACTTTAAATGTGAAGCGCCCTAACTCGAAAATTGATTTTATAGATAGCCCATTTTATATCAATACTGATTTGGTAAATTGGCAAAGTGATGATAATGATCTTCTTCGAGCTGGTGTAAGTGCTTTCGGATATGGTGGAACTAACGTTCATATTGTATTAGAAGAAGCCCCTAAAGTTAAAAGTTCTGCTTCTACTAGAGAGAAAAAACTAATGGTTCTTTCTGCTAGATCAAAAGAAGCTTTAAATAATGCTACAGTAAATATGGTTGAATATCTGGAATCTAATAAAGATGTTGAATTAGCAGATGTAGCATACACATTGCAAACTGGCCGTCGATCATTTCCGTATAGAAGAGCGGTCTTATGTAAGGATATAGATAGCGCCATAGACAATTTAAAAACAGTTAAAGATTTTCACGTAAAAACGCAAGAAAATCCAGATTTGGTATTTGTGTTACCTAGCGAATACTCATCAATTATTGAGAATGTAAAAGAACTATACCAAAAGGAACCATTATTCTTAAAAGTATTTGAGCGTAATATGACTGATGCCCAAATGTATACTGGAAAAGCATTGAAAGAAGCATTCTTTAAAGGAACAGATGATAGCTTGGTTGAAGATTTAACCTTCTTCGTCTGCTTGCAATCGATTATTGATGTATTAATTGAATGTGATGTACGTCCTTCTAACATTATTGGTACAGGCTTAGCTGGAATGGTTTCAGATATTTATAATAAATCTCTTAAGTCAGAAGATGTCCTGAATCCATTAGTTGAAAACTATACAGAGTTACAGGCAGAATGGGCGCATGGAGAAAAAGTAGAACTTCTAACACAAGTTAAGGATGTAGATCTTAATTCTGTGATTGTACATATTGGAGAGTTTTTAAATTCTGAGATTAATAATAATCAGATTATTTTGCGAGGCGACTTGTTAGAGGTATTGGGACAAGCGTGGGAGTTAGGCGTAGAAATTAATTGGAGTAAACTGTATGAAGAGGAATATAGATTACGTATTGCCTTACCAGCATATCCTTTTGAGAAAAAGCGATATTGGATAGATCCAGCTGAACAGCAAAATATAACTAATAGTGAAGAAACATCGATAAAGAAACGTTCTAATATAGCTGAGTGGTTCTATACTCCAGGTTGGATGGAAAAAGAAATTGTAGATGTAACTAAAGAATCTACTAAAAGTTGGTTGTTATTTTTAGACAATGAGCATATAGGCTTAGCTCTTAAAGAAAAGCTTGAAAGAGATGGACATCGTGTTATAACAGTCGGTGTGGGTCCTTCATATAAAAAGATTAGTTTAAATGAATTTACAATATGCCCTACTGAACAAGAAGATTATTATCAGTTATTTAATGAGCTACAAAAACAAGAGTGTTTACCAGAGGAGATTGTTCACCTATGGAATGTGGATAATAAGGATTTAGGTATCGAGACCTTAGATACTGGATTCTATTCATTAATATCACTTGCAAAGACAATTAGTAAATTTAATTTACTTTATCCTATCAATATAAATGTTATGACGAATAATATGCAAAAGGTAGTAGGAGACGAGTCTATTATTGCAGAAAAATCTACTCTTTTGGCTCCTATAAAAGTATTTCCGCAAGAGTATCCAAATATTAGATGCCGTAGTGTAGATTTTATGTTGTCTGATAATGAAGAAGCATTAATATCAAACTTATATTCTGAGATTCAAACGGACATTATTGACACTGTAATAGCAATTCGAAATAACACTCGTTACATTCGAATCTATGAGCCTATACCTGATGAAAAAGTAAGTGAAATGCTAGTAATAAATGAAAATGAATTAGCTTCAAAAATTCCGAATATTCGATCGGAAGGGGTTTATTTAATTACTGGTGGAATGGGAGGAGTAGGTCTTAAATTAGCAGAATATTTGGCGCGTACAGTAAAGGCTAAACTAATATTAGTTAGTAGAACAGCTCTTCCTGATCGTGAAGAATGGGATCAAATTCTTCAATCACAGTTTGAAAATGAACAAGTATGTCAACGTATTAACCATATTCAGAAGTTGGATTCATTGGGAGCAAAAGTAATGACAGCTGTTGCAGATGTAGCTGATGAAGAGCAGATGAGAAACGTGATTCATCAGGCTGAGGCTAATTTTGGTCACATAAATGGGGTAATTCATGCAGCAGGTGTCTTACGTGTTAAATCATCTCAGTGTCCAATGGAAAAGATAAGTAGGATTGAATGTGAAGAGCAATTTCTTCCTAAAGTACATGGTGTGCTAGTTCTTGATAAGTTATTGAGTAATTATGATCTTGATTTTTGTTATCTTGTTTCATCACTTTCACCTATTTTGGGTGGATTAGGTTTTGTAGCCTATTCAGCAGCAAACCTTTACTTAGATAGTTTTTCAGACAAAGTGAGTAATACATCTAATAATCGATGGACCAGTATTAACTGGGGAGATTGGCAGTATACGGGAGCTCAACAGGTTAATAAAATATTCAATGCTCAAAGTATAGAAGCGCTTGAAATGACATCTGAGGAAGGACAAAAAACATTCCAATGTGTGCTTGGTTTAAGTGGTTTAAATCAGGTAATTATTTCTTCAGGAGATTTAAATAAACGTTTTGATCAATGGATTAATCTGAATTCTCGTAAACGAATTTCTGAATTGGAAACTCAAACTCAAACGAAAACGGGAGATAAGTTCAGAAATCAAGATGAAGTAGAGGAAATAATTATAGGGATTTGGAAAGAGTTTTACAGTGTTGATACTGTAAATGTAAATGAAAATTTCTTTGATCTTGGTGCAACTTCACTTCATATAATTCAAATTCATGAGAGATTAATTAATAGATTAGAAAAACAGATTTCAATTGGAGTTATGTTTGAGTATCCAAGTATTCGTTCTTTAGCGAGATACTTAAGTGGAGATAAGCAAAAGAGTCCAGTCAAACATACAAAACGTTTTAATCGAAAAACGAAAGAAGATAACGATATTGCAATTATAGGAATAGATGGACGTTTTCCTGGAGCACAGAATGTAAATGAATTCTGGAATAATATAAAGTCTGGAACAGAGTCTATTCAATTTTTTACAGATGAAGAGTTAATTGAATCTGGTGTGAATCCTATGGAAGTAAAAAGCCCTAATTATGTTAAAGCGAAAGGGTATTTAGAGGGAACTGATAATTTTGATGCTCCATTCTTTGATTATACACCTCAAGATGCATCGTTAATGGATCCGCAACTACGAGTATTTCATGAATGTGCGTGGTCTGCCCTTGAACATGCTGGATATAATATTGAGACATACCCGGGCCTAATTGGTGTATATAGTGGGGCATCTCCTAACTTATATTGGCAAGTGTTATCTACTCTTTCAGAGGCAAATGAACCAGCTGGACAATTCTTAATTTCATTACTTAACGACAAAGACTCGCTAAGTACTCAAATTTCTTACAAATTTAACCTAAAAGGACCAAGTATGAATATCTTTACGGGATGTTCAACATCATTGGTGGCTATTCATAATGCATGCCAAGCATTATTACAGGGGCATTGTGATATTGCTATAGCTGGGGGAATTACATTAACTCAACCTGAAAAAGCAGGTTATACCTACCAAGAAGGAATGCTATTTTCTTCAGATGGTCATTGTCGTCCTTTTGATGAAAATGCAAATGGAATGCTTTTTGGAGACGGTGTTGGGATTGTTGTTCTGAAGCCTTTACAGGAAGCTATAAATGATGGGGATACTATACATGCAGTAATAAAAGGAACGGCGATTAATAATGATGGGAATCGGAAAATTGGTTACACTGCACCTAGTGTAGAGGGCCAAGTAGAAGTTATTAAAATGGCGCAACATGAAGCAAATGTAGAACCTGAGTCCATTTCCTATATTGAAACACACGGAACTGCTACTAAACTAGGAGATACCATTGAGATCAAGGCGCTTAGTGAAGTGTTTAACTCTAATGAAAAACAATCTGTACCAATTGGATCTGTTAAAGCAAATGTAGGCCATCTAAATGCAGCGTCTGGTGTTGCTGGTTTAATTAAAACGGTCTTTGCGATGAAAGATCAGATTCTTCCGCCAAGTGTGAATTTTACAAAACCAAACACGCAAATTGGATTTGAAAAGACACCTTTTTATGTAAATCAACAATTAAATGAGTGGAAAGAGGATAATAAACCATTACGTGCAGGTGTTAGTTCATTTGGTATTGGTGGTACAAATGCACATATTATTTTGGAGGAGGCACCAAAGCTTGAAGCAACCTCAAATAGTAGACCATACCAGATGTTAATGATTTCGGCAAAATCGAAAGATGCTTTGGATCGTATGACTTTGAATTTAGGAAATCACCTTGAAGAGAATCCTCATGTGAATTTGGCAGACGCTAGTTATACATTGCAAATTGGACGTAAGGAATTCAAGCATAGGAGAGCTTTAGTTTGTTCCAGTACTCAAGAAGGAATTGAACAATTAAACCAGCCAGACGGAAGAAGAGTACAATATGCAAATGTAAAAGAGGAACATCCTAAAATCAACTTCCTGTTTTCTGGGAACGGATCGCAATATGTAAACATGGGGTTAGAATTATACGAACAAGAGGCAATTTTCCGTGAAGCTATGGATGAATGCTTTGCAATCCTTCAATCTGTTACGAATGTAAACATGAAAGAAGTGTTATACCCAACTACTTTCAGTATTGATGAGGCAACGGAAAAATTGAAAAGAATGGAATTTAGTCAACCAATTCTTTTCGCGTTTGAATACTCAGTTGCGAAACTATTAATGGGTTGGGGAATTAAACCTGAAGCAATGATTGGATATTCATTTGGCGAATATGTGGCTGCTTGTTTAGCAGAAGTATTTACTTTGGAAGATGCATTTAAATTAGTTGTAAAAAGAGGTCAGCTAATGAGTAGTCTTCCTGCAGGGGTAATGCTTAGTGTTCCGCTTCCAGAAGAGGAATTAATTCATTTAATTAATTCTTTTGAAAAAGAATATCAACATACCATTTCTTTAGCGGTAGTTAATGGTCCAGCTTGTATAGTTTCTGGGACAGAAGAAGCAATTGTAGATTTTGAAAATGAATTAAAGAAAAAGCGTTTAATGTGTATGCGAGTAACAATAGAAGGAGCAGCACATTCACACGAACTGGATTCAATTCTGGACGAGTATGCTTCCTATGTTAGTACATTGACACTTAGAGAACCTAAAATACCTTATTTATCAAACTTGACTGGTACTTGGATACGACCTGAAGAAGCAACAAACCCAGTTTATTGGGTAAAACATATGCGTGGAACTGTTCGATTCTCTGATGGAATTCAAGAGTTGAATAGCGACAATACAAGTCTATTCATAGAGATTGGTCCTGGAAATGACCTTAGTAGGCTTACTAGTCGCCTTTTAGACTATGAAAATGGTAATGAAAGAATATTTAATACGGTTCGATCTGTTCAACAAGATGTATCAGATATGTATTTCTTATTTAGTCACATCACTCGAATGTGGGTAACAGGTATTTCTATAGATTGGGAACAATTTTATAAAGATGAGAAGAGAAGACGTATCCCATTACCAATGTATTCTTTCAATAAAATATCTTATAAATTACAAGGTAATCCGTATGATTTAGGTCAAAAGCTTAATAGTAAGCAATCTAAAATTAGTAAGAATAACAACATTTCTGAATGGTTCTATACGCCGCAATGGAAAAGTTCTACATTGTTTGAACCAAATCATGATGTGAATGAGACATGGATTGTTTTTGTAGATCAAGAAGGGTTAGGTAATGAACTAGTTAAGGACTTATTAAATAAAGGGCAGAGAGTAGTTACAGTAGAAACTGGCTTTGCTTTTAATAAGGAGAATAACGATCGCTTCATTATAAATCCTGAAGAACGTACAGATTACGTTAAGTTATTGGATGAAGTACAAGAAATATGTGGTTTACCTACAAGAATAGTTCATATGTGGGGAATTACGGATGAGGAAAGACAAGCCTCAATTGAATATGTAAATTGTAAACAAAACTTAGGATTCTATTCAATTTTTTACTTAACTCAGGCACTAGGAGACAAGAATATCTCTGATTCAATCTCAATTCGAATCATTACAAATGGTGTTCAACAAGTGATTGGTGATGAAGAATTAATTCCAGAAAAATCAACTGTACTTGGAACGTCATTAGTTGTTCCGCAAGAGTATTCTTATCTTTCTTGTTCAAGTGTTGATGTTGTTTTACCTCTAAACAAAGAATGGAAGAGCAGGTTAATAAATCAATTAGTAGAGGAATGCCTTTCAAATACGAATGATAAGATGATTGCTTATCGAGGAAATAAAAGATTTGTTCAAACTTACGAGCCTTTACAACTAGAACAGCCAGCTAAAGAGAAACTGCCTTTACGAAAAAATGGAGTTTACCTTATTACAGGAGGACTCGGAGGTATTGGGACAATTCTTGCGAAACACTTGGCTCAAACTGTACAAGCCAACTTAGTTCTTCTTACACGTACAGGTCTGCCAAATCGTGATGAGTGGGATATGCATTTGAAGGAAAATACGATGTATTCGGACAGAATTCGTAAAGTTTTAGAGATAGAAGAAACGGGATCTAAAGTTTATGTACTTGCTGCTGATGTTACAGATCAATCACAACTATACGAAGCAATTCATAAGGCAGAACAAGAATTTGGAAAGATTAATGGTGTAATTCATGGTGCAGGTATTCTCGGTGGAAAGACTTTTAATTTGATTCAGGAACTTGAAAAAGAGGACTGTGAGGAACAATTTTCTGCAAAAATTTATGGTCTTCTCAATTTAGAAGAGTGCTTACGAAATAAAGACTTAGATTTTTGTGTTCTAATGTCTTCAATTTCAGCGGTCTTAGGTGGATTAGGTTATGTTTCATATGCTGCTTCAAATATATACATGGATGTTTTTGCACAATATATAAATCGTTATTCCAAACTGCCTTGGATAAGTGTCAATTGGAGTGACTGGAAATACTGGGAAGATGAAGAAAAAGATATGCAAATAGGTGCAAGTGTACATGAATTATCTATGACACCTGAAGAGGGAGTTCAGGCCTTTAATATAGCACTGTCATGGAAACAAGGGGAAGTACTGATTCATTCTCCAGGGGAACTGCAAGCGCGTATTGATCAATGGGTGTTATTAAATTCTTTCAATGATGAGAAGGAAGAAGAATTAGATTCTACGTTATACCATTCTAGACCACAACTCTTGAATGAATATGTAGCACCTCGCAATGAGGTAGAAGAAAAGCTTTCAAAAATTTGGAGAAATATATTTAAAGTTTCAGAAGTTGGTGTTCATGATGATCTTCTGGAACTAGGTGGAGATTCACTTAAGGCTATTACTATTGTTTCAAAAATTCATAAAGAGTTTAATGTTGAAGTTCCTATTAAAGAACTCTTTACTCTATCAAATATTGAGAAACTAGCAAATTATATTTCAAGGGCAGATAAGAGTGAATTTGATGTTATTGTTCCAGCTGAACCTAAATCTCATTATCAGCTTTCTTCAGCTCAGAAGAGATTTTATGTATTACACCGATTGTATCCAGAAAGTACAGCTTATAATGATACTTCCGTTATTCTTTTAAATGGAAAATTAAACATTGAACGTTTAGAAAAGGCGTTCACTCAATTAATTAAGCGTCATGAGATATTTAGAACTACTATTGAAATGAAAAATGATAAACCGGTACAAATTATTCATGATCATGCTGATTTCCATATTACTCAAATTGAGGGCTTTGAATCTGAAGTGGAACAAATAATTAATGAATTTATTCGCCCATTTAATTTTAATAATGCTCCATATTTCCGTGTAGGGTTAATTAGATTGGAAGAACAAAAACATATTTTAATTATTGATTTACATCATATAGTAACCGATGGAGTTTCCTATGATATTTTTGTTAGAGATCTATTTGCGCTTTACTCAGGAGAGAAATTACCAAACTTAAAAATACAGTATAAGGATTACTCAGAATGGCAGCAGAGTGAAAAAGAAAAAGAAATTGCTCTCAAACATGAACAGTATTGGCTAGAGCAATTTAAAGATGGTGTACCTGTCTTGAATATGCCTACTGATTATACAAGACCTGAAATATTAGATCTGAAAGGTAGTAAAATATCCTTTACTATTGATTCAAATGTTACCAAGAAAATTAAGCGTTTATTAGCAAAAGAAGAAACTACATTATATACGCTAATGCTCTCTGTATATAATATTTTGCTAGGTAAATATACTGGCCAAGAGGATGTTGTAATTGGTTCACCAATTACTGGTCGCCCGCATGCGGATTTACAAGATATTATAGGAGTATTTGTAAACATGTTAGGAATAAGGAACTATCCAAGAGCTGAACAAAGGTTTACTCAATTCCTATTTGAAGTAAAAGAGCAGGTCTTACAAGCATTTGAACATCAAAAATGTCAATATGAGGACCTGGTTAATCAATTAGGACTTCAGGGCACGTATAATAGGAACCCACTTTTCGATGTTTCATTTGTTATGCAAAATATGGATGCAGATCATATGTTTATCGATGGTTTAGAACTAAGGACATATGATCACGACTTTAAGCGCGCACAAATGGATTTATTGCTAAGAGTGGTTGAATTGGAAGATACAATTGAACTGACTATGGAATATGCAACCTCTTTATATACTAGGGACACGGTTCAAAAGTTATGTGAGCGTTATGTTGAGATTTTTGAACAAATTGTAGATCATCCTGAAATTTTATTAAAAGATATTTCATTTAAACAAGAAATTCAAGAACTGCAACCAGTTAAGGTATCAGTAGATTTTGGGGATTTTAACTTTTAATTGATTATTGTCAGGAGTGAGTAACTATGGTTGAACGATTAGCAAATAAAGATAAAGTAATTGCCGCAAATGAACGAATAAAGGAAAGAGAATTTTGGTTAGAAAACTTATCAGGGGAACTGGCTGACTGCCATTTCCCTTATGATTACCGGACATCAAACAAACAGGTGAATTTATCAAATGTTAACATAAAACTAAAAGAGGAATTGTCCGAGAAGATTTTAAAGTTAGCAAATGGATCAGATCTTCAGTTGCACATGATTCTTACTGCTGGACTTACCTTGCTGTTAAATAAATATACTAGATTGCAAGATATATGCATTGGTACACCTGTTTTAAAACAAGACAGTGATACTAACCTTATTAATACTTTGTTAGTTTTAAGACATGGTCTTGAGGAACATATGACATATAGACAAATTCTCCAGCATGTTAGTACAGTAATGGTTAATGCTTTAGAACATCAAAATTTCCCATTGGAAAGTTTACAACCGGTTTTGAGTAACTACCTTCCAGAGGGGCGTAATTATCCGTTCCGTACTGCAATTTTGCTAGAGGAAATTCAAGATTTAAATTATTTAAGTGAGAGCAATGCTGAGATTATATTCTCTTTCCGTCAAGTAAATGGGTGTATAGAAGTTGATATGTATTTTAATGAGCATCTATACAAAACATCTACTGTTATGCGATTTGGTCATCATTTTATAGACTTGTTAGAGCAAGCTTTACTACAACCGAATACGCCGCATATAGATTTAGATTGGGTTAGTGATAATGATATAAGAGAGTTAATGACATTTAATCAAACTGAGTTAGATTACCCGCATCATTTAACGGTGATACAGTTATTTGAAGAACAAGTCATGCATAATCCAAATAAACTTGCTGTTTCTGATGACAAAAGAGAAATAACATACGCTCAATTAAAAGAAAAGGTAGATCTGGTTGCCAGTTCTCTACATAAAAAAGGAATTGGAAAAGGACACATTGTTGGTCTTATGATGGATCGATCCATTGATGCAGTCATTGCAATGCTAGGTATTTTAAAAAGTGGGGCTGCTTATTTACCTATTAACATATATTTGCCGTATAAACGGATAGAGGCGATGCTAAAAGAATGTAAATCTCCACTTTGTATAGTAAAACCAGAGGTTATTAGTGAAGATTTTACAAGACAAATCCAGGATTGTAGTATGGTGAGTTTTAATGAACTACTTGAAACAGAGTTGATTAGTTTCCCTTCAGTAAGTACACCTTACGATTTGGCATATGTTATTTTCACCTCTGGAACTACAGGTAATCCTAAAGGAATTATGGTTGAAAATCGTAGTGTTGTAAATTTAATATTTGGGTTAAAAAATGAAATATATGATAAATATAGTTCTTCTATGCGAATCGGGTTAGTTTCACCTTTTGAGTTTGACGCTTCAGTACAAAACATGTTTGGTGCGCTTCTATTAGGAAATAGTTTATTTATAGTACCTGAGGAAGCAAGAACTGATGGGCAGGAGTTAATTAATTTTTATCAAGAAAAGCAAATAAATATTGCTGATGGAACGCCGATGCATCTTCGATTATTAACTAATTTTATAGATGAAGAGGTAGAATATTCATTTAAACATTTTATTATTGCTGGAGAGGAATTACCACCGAAATTAGCACGGAAGTTCCTTGGTTTATTTAATGAAAACTGCCGACCAAATTTAACTAATGCTTATGGACCTACAGAGACAACTGTAGATTCTACATGTTATCATGTTCAGAACGCTGAGTTAGAATTTATGAATCAATTACCAATAGGAAGACCTCTAGCTAATCAAAAAGTTTATATTATGGGTGATAATCAACAATTACAACCCGTTGGAATTCCTGGGGAATTGTGTATTTCAGGAGAAGGATTAGCAAGAGGTTATTTAAATCAACCTAAGTTAACTATGGAGAAATTTGTTCCTATACAAATCAACAAAGAGGGTTCTTCTATTATAGATGACAAGGTATATCGTACTGGAGATTTGG
This sequence comes from Bacillus cereus group sp. BfR-BA-01347, assembly GCF_022663835.1. Lineage (NCBI taxonomy): Bacteria > Bacillati > Bacillota > Bacilli > Caryophanales > Bacillaceae > Bacillus > Bacillus cereus group sp. BfR-BA-01347. The sequence continues at coordinate 64,329 of NZ_JAKUGG010000009.1, forward strand.
CACGCTGGTTACCAGATGGAAATCTTGAATATTTAGGCCGTATGGATGATCAAGTCAAAATTCGTGGATTACGAATTGAATTGGGAGAAATAGAAAAGCAACTATTACGATATCCTGAAATTGGTGAAGCTATTGTAATTACACGTAAAAAAGAGGGAGAAGATGCTCCGGTTTTATGTGCATATGTTGTTATGAATTCTTCAGCTAAAGTAGAAGAGGTACGCCAATTCCTTAGAGAGTATTTACCTTTTTATATGATTCCTGCATACATCATCCCGATTGAGCAGTTTCCAATCTCATCAAACGGTAAAATAGATCGGAAAGCTCTTCCAGATCCAATTTGGGAGCAATCCACAGCTTTATTTATTGAACCACGTAATGAAATTGAACAAATGCTCTCTGAGATATGGAAAGTAGTACTTGGAATAGAGAAAATAGGTGTGAATGATAACTTTTTCGAATTAGGAGGTAATTCATTACAAATTACTTCTGTTGTTTCACACATATATAAACGTTTAGGTGTAGATGTACCTATACGTGAAATGTTTCAAAGGCCTACAATTATGCTATTAGCGGAGTATATAGAGAAATATGAAGGGAAGAAAAATTATTCTCAAATTGAGATCGTACCTGATAGAGAATTTTATCAAGCTTCTTCTTCACAAAAAAGATTATATATATTAAACCGCTTTGCTGGAATAGGAACTGCCTACAATATACCAGGTGCAATGTTAATAGAAGGTGAGTTTGATTTTATAAAGGCAGAACAATGTGTCAAAGAATTAGTAGAACGTCATGAATCATTAAGAACTTCATTCCAATTTATTAAAGGTGAACCAGTTCAATTTATTCATGATAGTTTAGATATTAGAATTGAACATTTATATAAATCTGATAGATCAACAATTGAAGAGCTAATACAGGAATTTGTTCGTCCTTTTCAGTTAGATAGGGCTCCACTTATGCGCGTCGGTTTAATGAAATTAGAATTCAATCAATATCTGTTACTATTTGATCTTCATCACATAATAGCAGATGGAGTATCTTTAGCGAAGTTAGAAAAAGAGTTTATAGATTTATATTCAGGCAAAGCCTTAGAGCCTATTAAAATACAATACAAAGATTATGCCAATTGGCAAACCAACCGTTTACATGATGAAGGGCTGAAAGAAATTGAAGAGTATTGGGTAGAGAAGTTTAAAGGTGAGTTACCAATTCTTATGTTCCCAACCGATAAGCCACGTGGGCTAAATCAAACTTTTGAAGGTGATAGATTAGTATTCCATTTAACACCTGAACTTTCTAATAAATTAAAATCCTTTGCGGATGAAAGAGAAGCTACTTTATATATGGTACTTCTTTCGTCACTAAATATAGTATTGCATGTGTATACGCAACAGGAAGATATTATAGTAGGTTCTCCAATTGCAGGAAGAATTCATCATGATCTTGAGCCTATCATAGGTATGTTTGTAAATACTCTACCTATGAGAAATCATCCTAAAGCGGAAAAGACGATAATTCAATTCTTAAATGAAGTAAAAGAAAATGCGCTAGAAGCATTTCAATATCAAGAATACCCATTTGATGAGTTAGTAAATAAGTTAGACATGGCTTATCATACTAATCGAAATCCTGTATTTGATGTCATGTTAGTAATGCAGAATATCGGAAGAACATCAGAAAAAATAAAAGATATTACATTTAAATCATACGAAATTAAGCATCAAGCTTCAAAGGTAGATATGAGTATAGAAGTATTTCCGGAAGAAGAGGGTCTGCGATTAGAATTGGAATACGCGACAGGATTATATTATCCGCAAACTATAGAGCGGTTTATGATGCATTTTATAAATACGCTAGAGTGGATGGTAGCTAATCCTGAAGCGAAAATTGAAGACGTTAATGTTTTAAGTAAAAGTGAATCCACAAGGATGTTAAATGAACTTAATAATACAAAATTAGATTTTACTCAGGGTAAATTAGTTCATCAATTTTTTGAGGATCAGGTTGAAAATAAATCAGAAGAAATCGCAGTTATTTCAAATGATATACCGTACAGTTATTCGTATATCAATAATCGAGCAAATCAGCTTGCTCGTATTCTTAGACAAAAAGGTGTAGATCAGGAAACTAAAATTGGTATCGTTGTGGAAAGATCCGTAGAAATGATTATAGCTATATTTGCTGCGCTAAAATCTGGAGCTGCATATGTACCAATTGATCCTGAATATCCAAAGCGTCGAATGGAACATATTTTAGAGGATTGTAATCCTCAATTTGTACTTACAGAATCTAAATACGTAGGTGAAATTCCATTTGTAGGAGAGATTATTGATTTAAAGCAAGAAAATTTGTACGTTGGTGATACAAGTAACCTGGAGGTTACTGGAAAACCAAATAACTTAGCTTATATTTTATATACCTCAGGTTCTACAGGTAGACCAAAAGGAGTCATGATTGAACATTGTAGTATTGTGAATTTCTTATTTTCAATGACTCATTTATATCCTATGGATGAATCAGATACGTATTTACTGAAGACGCCTTATATATTTGATGTATCTGTTTTAGAGTTGTTTGGGTGGACCATAGTAGGTAGTAAATTAGTAATAATGGAAAATGGGGAACATCGAAACCCAAGGGCAATTTTAAGAACTATAGATAAATATGATGTAAAATTATTAAATTTTGTACCGTCTATGTTTAGAGCATTCGTAAATACACTTAATAATGAAAATTGCCAGGTTTTAAATAAAGTAAAGTATATATTACTTGCGGGTGAAGCTTTGACACATGAGGTGGTTAATAAATTTAAAAAGCATCGACTATCGACTCAAATAGAAAATATGTATGGTCCTACTGAGGCGACGGTTATCGCAAGTACATTTTCACTTCAAGAAAGTGAAAACTATAATACTATTCCTATTGGAAAGCCTATTCCGAATGTAAGGCTTTATATACTTAATCAAAAACAGAGACTTCAGCCTATTGGCGCGGTAGGAGAGCTGTATATTGCGGGAGAAGGGCTTGCAAGAGGATATGTAAATCAAATGAGATTAACTGAAGAAAAGTTTTTACCAGACCCATTTGTAAAAGGGGAGAAAATGTACAGGACAGGAGATCTTTCACGCTGGTTACCTGATGGGAATATAGAATTCCTCGGTAGAAATGATGAACAATTAAAAATTAGAGGATATCGAATTGAGCCAGGGGAAATTTTAGATGCTTTATCTTCACATCATGCAATTAAAGAAGCAGTGATAGTAGACATTCAAGATGAAGATGGGCAGAAAAAACTTGTAGCTTATTTCGTAGCAAAATCACCTGTATCCATTTCTGATTTGAAATTGCATCTTGCGAAATTAGTTCCGAGTTATATGATACCTACTTTCTTTGTTGAAGTTGAAAACATACCATTAACACCAAGTGGAAAGGTTGATCGACATTCCTTACCTTCACCTAGATCTTTACCTAAGAATGAGGAGGAGAGTATGATGTCTCCTAGTAATGAGTTAGAATCTCGTTTGGTTGAAATATGGAAAAGTATATTGAAGATTGAAGCTGTCGGTGTAGAGGATGATTTCTTTGACTTAGGAGGAAATTCTCTACTAGCTATTGAGCTTGATCTTGCTTTAGAAAACGAGAATCTTAATACGGACGACTTAGTCGCATATACAAAACGCAATATTAAACAACTAGCTGCTTATATAGCAGAAAAGAAAAATAATTAGTATTACTTCATATTGTAAACACGACTTTTAAGAGTTTAAATTTACACTTGCTATACTGTGGGATTAAAGGAGCTTTCCCTCTTAGCTTTCTGGAATGTTAGTGTTTGTTCTGGTGACTATGAGTTAGGGAATTCTCCTCCCTATTATAGAATGATTAAAATAAAAAAATGATTAGAGAAATAAGATTATTTATATGAAATGCATTAATAATAATTGATAGCTTTTTAAAGAAGATATACATATCTCTGTCAACTTAGTATAGAGAAATAACCAAATTACAATAGTTTTTCCTGCTGGTAAAAATATAGAGGTGAGTAAATGGGAAATTATACTTCTTCAATCTTATATGATGTTGAGCCTTGTAAAAGTTCTGAACAGAATTGTATTGATGATGTAATTGCTACGTTAGCTAATTGGTTTAAGCGTAAACATTATTTAATGTACGCTAGATTATGGGATTTTGGTTTTTCTCCTGTCGATAATGGAAATCTAGGGGATGGTTTATATACAGAGTCTGGTTATTTTGTAAGTGATTTAGAAAAATATCATGGTATAAAAAGTACTATATTTGATAAAGATTCATCCGATGAAGGATTTGAAATTATATTAGAACAATTATACTCGGGATTTCCTGTGGTGGTAACCATGAATGCATACTGGCTTCCTTGGGATGAAAATTATCTAAAAAATCATATTGTTCATTCATTTGTTATTGTAGGATATGAGCCCGAAGAAGACTGTTTAATTATTACCGATCCATATTTTATGGTTAAAAATGCACAACTTTCAACAGAACTTTTTCATAAGGGTTATCAAAAAGTAAGTACTTTAAAAGTTACTGAAGATGAAATCACAGACATACAATCGATTACAACCGATTTGTCAAATTGGATAAAACATATAAAAGATGAAAAACATATTTTTTCACAAATGCACCTTTTTGCTACGAAACTAATAAGTAGGTTTGATTTAAATAAAGAGACAGATGGATATTCAGACTTTAATGATGTTCCGTTATTCTCACATTTAGGTCAAGTTGTAGATGGCCGAGTGAAGTTTTCAAAAATGCTTTCGTTTCTTGGTGAGCGTTATCACTCGGACTTCCAAACTATCGCTGAATCTATGAAGACAGCAGCTGCCAATTGGGGAGTAATTCGTGGATCATTGATAAAAATGCACTTAACAAAATCAGTAACTAAAGAAGGAATAGTAAACATTTCAGATAAAATTCACCATGCTGCAGAATACGAGCAAAATTTAGCTGAACAAATAATGACATTTCTTATTTCTGTTATAGAAGGTAATACAAAGAATGTAATTATAGATTCTTCTCCATCGATGGAGACTACTAATTATGTAAAACCACTCGATGATATGGAGAGAAAGCTAGTTGATATATGGAAAGAAGTTATAGGTAATCCTTGTATTGGTGTGGAAGATAATTTTTTCGCACTTGGTGGTCATTCCCTTCATGCTACTGTAATCAACGCTAAAATATGGAAAGAATTTAACGTGCAATTATCATTGGCAAATCTTTTTGAGTATCCAACAATAAGCACTTTAAGTCATTTTATTAAAAATTCAAAAGAAAATAGGTTGCAAGATATAGAAGTAGTACCGAAATCTGAAGTATACCCGGTTTCATCGACTCAAAAAAGAATGATGCTATTACAAGAGATGGATGGGGTACAGATGACATACAATGTACCAAGTTGGTTTATTCTTAAAGGAAGGGTGGACCGGAAAAGGATAGAATTAGTCTTTGAAAAGCTTATTAAACGCCATGAAATACTCAGAACACAGTTTGAGTGGCAGGGGGATCAATTAGTACAGAGAGTATTAGAACAGGTAACATTTGAGCTAGAAATGATAAAGGGAGATTATAAAGAATGGTTACAACCATTTGATCTTTCTAAGGTTCCGTTAATGCGGGCTGGACTAAAGGAGCTAAAAGATAATAGTTATTTACTTGTAATTGACCTTCATCACATCATAACAGATGGCGTGTCTTTAAGTATCTTTATGCATGATTTTAAGGCCCTATATGCAGGGGAAACATTGCCGGAAAATCGTTTGCAATATAAAGATTATGCTGTGTGGGAACAAAAATTATTATCTTCTAAAGAATTTGATATCCATAAGAAATACTGGGAGGAATTATTCTCAGGGGATATACCAGTTCTTGAATTACCATACGATCGAGGTCGACCACCAGTAAAGAGTTTTGAGGGTGAACAATACAATTTCCAAGTAAACAAGGAAATTACTCAAAAAATAAAAAAAATAGCACTAGAAACTGATACGACACCTTTTATGTTACTTATGGCTACTTTCACTATTTTTCTGTACAAGCATGGGGAACAAAAGGATGTCATTATAGGAACACCAGTTGCAGGTAGGCCGCATGCTGATTTGTTACCTCTTATGGGGCTGTTTGTAAATACAATTGCATTACGTTATCAAATAAATCCAGATCAATCTTTTATTAATCACTTGAAAAAAGTGAAAAACGATACGTTAGAAGCTTTCGAACATCAGGTGTATCCATTTGATCAGTTAGTGGAAAAATTAGATCTTTCTAGAGACTTAAGCCGAAGTGCTTTATTTGATGTCATGTTTGTATTACAAAATTCGGATGAAAAACATACAGTTGTGGATGGATTAGAAATTAGCACAGAAACAAACACAGATACACTAACAAGTAAGTTTGATTTAACTCTTATTGCTCAAGAAAATAAAGATATATATGAATTCACTTTTGAATATGCTACATCTTTATTTGATAAATCAACAATAGTAGAATTTGGACGGCGATTTAACCTTCTATTAGAAGAAATAACAACTCATCCTAATGTTAGTCTAAAAGATATTCAAATGTTAACAAGTGAGGAAAAAGAACTTGTTTTATCTGCGACTCAGGAGAAAGAAAAAATAATAATAGAGACCGATTTTAATTGGGATATTGGTTAATTGATTTCCTAGGTCTCAGAAGGAGTAATTACATGGATAATCATGAAAAAATACGTCAATACATTAAAAAAAATCTTATTATTTTTAATGCAGAGGAAACTATTGTTGCTAATGATGACAACATATTTGAAAAAGGTTATGTGAATTCGCTCTTTGCTATGCAAATGTTAAATTTTATAGAAACGGAGTTTGATATAGTAGTAGATAATGATGAACTTGATATTATTAACTTTTCTACTATTAATAATATGGTTGATCTAATTAACAAAAAGAAGAATGGGAATTTCACAGTATGAGTAATGCAGAAGAGATTCTGGGAGTAGTTGATGAGTTTGCGGAAAAGAAGCTTCGGCCTCGAGCAAGTGAGTTTGAAAGTAATGAAGAGCTTCCCTATGATGTGATACAAGAAATCTCAAGTTATGGTGTATTGGGTGCAACGATACCAAAAGAATATGGTGGGCTTTCTCTTGATTCTTTAGATTATGGTCGTCTTACTGAAATCATAGGTAAAGCTTGTAATTCGGTTCGTGAATTACTTACAGTTCATGTATCTTTAGTAGGGGAGTCAATTAAAAGGTGGGGGACTGAAGAGCAAAAGAGAAAATGGTTACCTGAGATGGCAAAGGGGAACCTATTATTTTCATTTGCCCTAACTGAGCCAGAGGTTGGTTCTGATGCAAAAGCTGTTGGAACTTCCTATAAACAAGTTAATGATCATTTTATTCTTAATGGGCACAAAAAATGGATTTCTTTTGCTGACATTGCGGATTGTTTTTTAGTTTTTGCGTCTAGTGAGGGAAAAGTTAGCGCTTTTATTGTTGAACGGTCAATGACGGGTGTTTCTACAAATAAAATGAGTAAACTGTTAGCAAGTAATTCCTCGCATATAGCTGAGATTCATTTGCAAGATGTAAAGGTACCACCTGAAAATTTGTTAGGACCAATTGGGGGTGGATGGAGTTATGTAGTTAACACAGCTCTTGATCATGGTAGATATAGTATTGCCTGGGCGGGAGTAGCCATTGCTCAAGAAGCACTAGAAGCAATGGTAGCTTATTCAAGAAGAAGAAAACAAGGAAATAAATATATATGTGAATATGAAGCAATTCAAACAATTTTAGCAGAAGCAAGTGTAAATATAAAAGCAGCTCGTTCGTTATGCCAAGAGGCTGGGAAAAAGCGTCAGGATAGACATACTGATGCTGTAATTGAAACAACCATTGCAAAATATTTTGCCTCAAAGATGGCTATGAAGATAGCTACAGACGCTGTCCAAGTGTTTGGTGGAAACGGATTTTCAAGAGAATATCCTGTTGAGCGTTTATTTAGGGAAGCAAAGGTTTTAGAAATTATTGAAGGTACCTCGCAGGTACTTCAGCCAATTATTGCGCAGCATGCACTTCACACTTGTTCTCAAAAGGGAGGACTTTTAAGAATATGATTTATGAATTGGTAAAAGAAAAGGATGAATTCAAACAAATATCTCCACTTCTCGTTGATTATAAGAACCATCCAATACTTAATGGTATAGCTCATGGTTATAATAAGGGACATATTTATGTGGATAATCCTAATAACCCTAGATGTGCACTTGTATGGGCAGAACAAGAAATTTTTTATTTATTAGGTGATCCTACAAGTAATTTTGTTTCAAGTCTACCAACTTTTATTAAAGAAGTAATTGCACCTGAGGCTCAGCAGATAGGGGATGACTTTTTTCAGGTTGAATTATTACCCGAATCAAAATGGAAACAGGTTGTCGAGGAACAATTGCAAATGTTTATTCCTAAACCTTACACTCGAGTAACATTTACTTTTGATCCGGAGTCTTATAATAAGTTATCTAAACCTAATATGCCTGATGAGGTAACGGTGGAACGGATTACAATCGACATGTTATCAGATAAAAAGTTCGCAATGGTACGGGATGATATTGTTGATTTTTGGGAGTCAACTCAGGATTTCATCCGAAATGGATTTGGTTATGTAGTAATGGTACATGAACAAGTTGTAACTAGTTGCTTATCGGTTTTTGCAACAGATACTGATGTGGAAATTGGAATTAATACTTATGATTTATTCCAGCGAGGTAAAGGGTATGCTTGGTTGGCTGCAAGAGCATTCTTGGATGACTGTTTAAAACAAGGAAGAACACCACATTGGAAGACAGAGGATTTTCGTATCCCATCTATTAAACTAGCGGGAAAAGTTGGATTCACAAATCTTCAAACCTATACAGCTTATGTGTTTCCTTATAACGAATTAGATAATTTCGTTTTTACCGCATACCATCAACTAAGATACTATTCAGATTTTAATAAAGCTAGTGAGTTTGTACAAAAAGCTCGTACTATAGGAGATTTAAATGCATGGCATCACTTTTTACTTTCATGTGGTTATTCATTAATTGATAGAATCGATCTTTCGTTAAAGCATATGAATCTTGCACTGGATTTAGGATGGAATGATGTATCAGATATTCGCTATGTAGTTGATTTAGTGAATTTAAGAAAAACTGAAGAGGGACGAGCTTTATTAGATAGAGTTGAAGATAGCTTAAGATGAAAAAAAGGGAGATAAAAAGATGAATATTGTATTTATGTTTCCTGGCGTAGGATCCCATTATTCTGGAATGGGTAAGTACCTTTATGAAAACTTCCCTGTAGCACGTGAGATATTTGAAGAAGCAAGTGACACTCTAAAAATAGACATGGCTTCCCTTTGTATGGAGAAGATATACAAAGCTGACCTTGAAAAGTTACAAAATTCACAGACTGCTTTAGTAACAACTAGCATGGCAGCTTTTCGAGTTTTTGAACAGGAAATAGGCAATAAACCAGAGGCAATGATTGGATATTCTTTGGGAGAATATACAGCTCTATGTGCTTCTGGAGCAATTGCATTTTCAGATACCTTAAAATTAGTACAAGAACGTAGTACGATTTTGAGTAGCTATGCATTGACTATAGATGGAACTATGGCATGGGTTAACAATCTTGCTCCAGAAATTGTTGAAGGTATTTGTTCAGAATTGTTAACCAAGGGACAGGAAGTATATATATCGGCTTATGACACTCCAAATAAAACATCAATTTCTGGTACAAACTCTGCGGTTCAGTTAGCTTGTGAAATGGTAGTAGAGCATGGGGGAATTGCAATCCCCCTTAAATTAAGTGGGCCATTTCATTCTCCTATGATGCAACCTGCTGCTGAAAAATATAAGAGTGTACTAGAAAATATAGATATGAAACAGCCATTAGTACCTGTCATAGCGAATCATGATAGTTCAATGTATAAAGGTGTAGAAAATATAAGAGAAAACCTTTACTTACAATTAATAAAGCCTGTGAAATGGTTGGACATGATTCATTATCTAATGAATCAAGGGTCTATGAAAGCTATTGAAATGGGACCAAAGGAAGTCTTGAAGTATCTTCTGCAAGCTATTAACCCTGCTATATCGACATGTAATTATGAAAGGGAGAAAGATATCCTAAATACAAAAAATTCTTTTACATTACAAGAATCTGATTATGAAGAAGTTATATCAGGGTGTTTAACTGTAGTTGTAAGTACAAAAAATTATAATACAGATTTAAGTGATTATCAGAAAAAGGTAGTACTCCCATTTCAAAAGGTCCAAAGTCAATTGGAAGAAAAAATTAATTCGGGGTATTCAGTGGAGAAAAGTGATGTAGAAGAAGCAATCCAAATGATGAAAACAGCACTTACTGAAAAACAGATTAAAGAGAGAGAACAAAAACGTTACCTGCAAAGAGTTCTTCAATGTAAAAGTTTTTAGATATAAATTATAAATATATTAAGGGAGCGATGATGAATAAATGTTCAAGAAAATTGGTATTGTAGGTGCTGGAACAATGGGGATCGGCATGGCAGTAGATTTAGTGCTGCATGGTCTTGAAATGGTATTAATTGATGTTACAGAAGAGCAGTTAGAAATAGCGGAAGAGAAAATATTAGAGACAGTTCGCTTTGCTCCTCTAATTAATAAAGCATTTCCTAGAATGCATAAGGAAGAAGTACTTTCGTTAATAAGTAGCTCTACTAATCTTGATGAAGTGGCTGAATGTGATTATATAGTAGAAAATGTTCCAGAAAACTGGCAAATTAAAGAGCCGATCTATAGAAGATTAGATGAGATATGTAAAAAGGATACAATTTTTGGAGTCAATACGTCTTGTATCTCAATAACAAAAGTAGGAGGAGTAACAAAGCGTCCAGATAAAATAATAGGAATGCATTTTATGAATCCGGTATATATGAAACCATCTATAGAAGTTATTAGAGGGTATTTAACTTCAGATGAAACGGTCGAAAAAGCTCAATCTTTCCTCAAACAATTAGATAAAGATGCAATTGTGGTTAATGATCAGACTGGGTTTGTTTCTAACCGTATCTCCCACTTATTCATGAATGAATCGGCTTGGGTTGTAATGGATGGTGTAGCAACGCCTAAACAGGTAGACGATATATTTAAAAAATGCTTTGGACATACAATGGGTCCATTAGAAACAGCAGATTTAATTGGGTTAGATACAGTATTACATTCTTTGAATGTACTTTATGAGGAATATCAAGATCCAAAGTTTAGATGTTGTCCATTACTTAAAAAGATGGTGGATGCAGGTGAATGTGGTAGAAAGAGTGGTAAAGGTTTTTACGCTTATTAAAATTAAAAATTACAAATAGGGGTGTATAAAATGCAAGATAAAAATTTAGAACAAATTATTCATATGTATATTCAAGATCATGTAGGTATTGAATTTAATGATGATACTGAGATTTTTGAAGAAGGATTAGTTAATTCTTTATTTGCAATCCAATTGATGACTTTTCTTGAAAAAGAATTTGCCATAAAGGTAACTATGGATGACTTAGATATGGATAACTATAAGTCTGTAAATTCTATTGGTAATTTTATAAGAAATAAGCAAATGGTTCGGTAATGGACATGAAACAATACTTAGAGCCATCTCAATATAAAATATATCAGAATTTTTTGGATTTTGTTTGTGAAAATATAGAACCTTACGCTAATAGTTGGGAGATTGAACAGGGCATTCCATCAGACATAATAAAGACTTGTGCTAAAAATGGTTATTTAGGTGGAACACTTCCAACAGAGTATGGTGGATTAGAATGGGATTATGTAACGTATGGGTTATTTACTGAAGCAATAGCAAGAGGTAGTGTCTCTCTTTCGGGATTATTTAATGTCCATACGATGGTAACAGAAACGATTTTAAAATGGGGAACAGAAAATCAAAAAAATCAGTGGTTACCATTACTTGCATCTGGTAACCAAATAGCTGCATTAGCCCTTACTGAACCTGGAGCAGGATCAGATTTAAATATGATTAAAACGAACTTCGATCAACACGGGGATAAATTAATACTTAATGGAGTGAAGAAGTGGATCACTTTTGGTGCAGCTGCTGATGTGTTTTTGGTATTTGGAAAACTAAATGGTGAACAACCAGTTGCCTGTTTAGTACCAAAAGATAGTGCGGGTGTAAATGTTACTCATATAAGAGACATGCTTGGATTTAAAGCTGCATATTTGGCAGAAATTGAATTCAATAATGTAGAAATACCTTTAGAAAATATCATTGGTAGACCAGGATTTGCTTTTACTTACCTTGCACCGTATGCTTTAGAATTTGGGCGTATTTCAATTGCCTTTGCTGCTCTTGGTGTATTACGTACTTGTTTAGAAATATGTGGGAATCATGTATTACATAGAAGTGCATTTGGTAACTCTCTAATTGATCATGGCATGATTTCACATATGATTACGGATATGGGAGTAGATTTAGAAGCTTCTATACTACTTAGTTTAGAAGCTTGTAAGGCCAAAAATGAGCATCGAGCTGATGCTACTGAAAAGATTATGATTGCAAAATATTTTGCATCGCGCTCAGGTACAAGGCATTCAACGAATGCTGTACAGATTATGGGAGCACTTGGTTGTAATGATAATTATTCAATATCAAGGTGCTTTAGAGATTCTAAAACAATGGAGATCGTTGAGGGGAGTAATCAGATTCATCAGCTATTACTTGGTAAGGGATTTGCTAAAAAAGCGAAACGTGCCATTGAAAAAATACCTGTAACAAAAGGAGTGATACAACCCGGATGAGTACATGTATACAGAAGCTGTTTGAAGAACAAGTAGTCCGTACGCCAGATGAGGTTGCTGTTATTTTTAAAAAAGAAACATTAACCTATAAAGAATTAAATGAAAAAAGTAACCAATTAGCTCGTCTTTTACGTGAAGGTGGAGTTGGACCAGATACAGTTGTAGGTATTATGGTAGAGCGATCTATCGAAATGGTTGTCGGAATTTTCGGGATATTAAAAGCGGGCGGAGCATATCTGCCGCTTTCCCCGAATCATCCATCATCACGATTACAATTCATTATAGAAGATAGCCGTGCTAAATTAATACTGACGCAAAAGCAAATCCTACATCGTTTTCAAGATAGTTTGAAAGCTGATATGTTGGCTTTAGATTCGATTTCCTATGAAGGAAAGGGTGAAAATCTAGAGTGTATTAACAAACCCTCTGATCTTGTGTATGTAATATACACTTCCGGTTCAACCGGGAAACCTAAGGGTGTTATGATTGAGCATTCGGCCTTAATAAATCGAATTGAGTGGATGCAAGAGGCTTATCCAATTAGTTCAAAGGATACTATATTACAAAAGACCCCTTATACATTTGATGTGTCCGTATGGGAGATGTTCTGGTGGGCCATAGTTGGAGCCAAAGTATGTATTCTTGCGCCGGGGATGGAGAAGTTTCCACAGGCTATTATTGAGACAACTGAAAGTAATGACGTGACAATTATGCATTTTGTACCATCTATGTTAAGTGCATTTTTACACTATCTTGATGTGACAGGTGAAACTAACCGAATAAAATCGTTGAAACAAGTATTTGTTAGTGGTGAGGCACTACTGTCTCAACATGTAAACCGTTTTAACAAGCTGCTAAATTTCTCTAATGGTACACTTCTTACTAATCTGTACGGACCTACTGAAGCAACCATTGATGTGACTGCTTATGATTGTCCGACACATGAGATTACAGAAGGGAGCGTTCCAATAGGGCGAGCAATTAAGAATATTGAGATGTTTGTTGTTGATAAATATGGTAATAAACTTCCGGAAGGCCATATAGGAGAATTATGTATCTCAGGTATAGGATTAGCACGTGGATATGTAAATAGGCCGCAATTAACGGCAGAAAAGTTTGTACAATATTCCCTTGATACCCGTATATATAAAACCGGTGACTTAGCTTTAATAAGATCGGATGGGAATATTGAGTTTCATGGAAGAATTGATTTTCAAGTTAAAGTTAATGGCCTTCGTATTGAGTTAGGGGAAATAGAATCGTGTTTAATGTCTTGTGAAGGAGTTTTACAATGTGCGGTAATTGTAAGACAAGAATCTGAGATGGTAGTTAAGTTAATCGCTTTCTATGAGTCAGAAAATGATATTGAGTTAGAGAGGTTAAAAAAATATCTACGCTTATTTTTACCAGATTATATGATACCTAACCGTTTTGTACGTGTAAATGAAATGCCATTAACGGATAGCGGAAAGATAGATAGAAAAGCACTTGCCTTATTAGGTTCCGATAAATATTCACACCATACCACACTTGTAGGAGGTTCTGTTAATGAGGAAAGCAGTAAAGATTCATAAAGAAGATATTGAAGATGTAATCGCCCTTACACCAGTGCAGGAAGGTATTCTTTATCATTATTTGAAAGAACCCGAAGGAAAGCTGTATCATGAAGAACTTCGACTTTGCTTAACTGGAAAAATTAATATTCCAAAGTTTGAAGAGGCGTGGAATTATGTAACGCGGGAAAATGAAATGCTGCGTACAATTTTCCGATGGGAAAAAGTTAAACAACCTGTACAACTTATACTAAAAGAGCATACTCCGAACATTATTTATAGTGATGGCAAAGTATCTAATGATACAGAAAGCTTTGATTTACAAACAGTTCCCTTTTCTATCGAACTGTGCCATTTGAACGAAGGCGAATATGAAATGGTTTTACGTCATCATCATATTTTGTTTGATGGTTGGAGTAATAGTATTATTTTACAAGAGTTTATTAAGGTATATCGAGAGTTAATAAAGGGAGATGTACCATCATCTATAAATAAAAAGAAATTTAAAGAATATATACTATGGCAACAAAAACAAGATAAATCAAAACAAAAGCTTTTTTGGGAACAATATTTAAATGAATTAACTGAACAAATAAATTTATCCAATAAAAATTCTAATCAACTAAAAAAAGCAAAAACATATGTAAAAGAGATAGATAAAGAGCAAAGTGATAGATTTCGAAGTTTTGCAAGTAATCAAGGTGTAACATTGGCTACATTATTCTATACAGCCTGGGGTCTATTATTACAAAGGTACAAAAATTCAGAGGACGTAATATTCGGTACAACAGTATCCGGGCGTTCAATTCCAATGCACGGTCTGAATGAAATGGTAGGTTTATTTATAAATACACCACCACTTCGTGTAAGTGCTGATGGGAGAATGACTGTTTCAGATCTTTTACAAAGAATTCAAAGTGATGTCCAAAGAAGAACTGAATATGAAACGACTCCAATTGTTGATTTAAACGTGTCATTTGACACTATTATGGTAGTTGAGAATTATCCTCTTGATATAGAAAAGCTGAAAGAAATTGATGAAAGTGTAAGAATTTCAGGTTATGAAGTAAATGAAATGACCAACTATGATTTAACCGTCTCAATAGAGTGTTTCGATTCTATTAAACTTGCAATGATGTGGCCTGAAGATCTATTTGATGAATCCATTATTACCAGTATAACTAACCATTTTATACAATTATTAGATTCAATGCTTTTAGATGAAGGACAACCAATACAAACTCTTAAGATGTTAGATGAGGCAGAAGAAAAGTTTTTGCTTCAAGGTGGTCAAAATCAAAGTGCTACATTCCCACACACAACACTTCATCAATTAATTGAGATGCAAGCTGAAAAGCATCCTGAGAGAGTGGCACTTACATTTGAGAATAGTGAGATGACTTATGGAGAATTGAATGAGCGTGCGGATAAAGTGGCATTTGCTCTTCTAAAAGAAGGTGTAACTTTAGATTCGCCAGTAGCTGTAATGTTAGATTACTCATTTAATATGATTATCTCTCTACTTGGTATTTTAAAAGCAGGTGGGGCTTATGTTCCAATTGATCCTGATTATCCGCAGGAACGCATTGATTTTATTCTTCAAGATAGTGGTTCAAATGTAATAATAACCTCAAATTTATTTAAGGATAAAGTTAAATTTGATAGCACAATACTTTTTATTGAAGAACTTAATAAGACACCGATGCAAGATTTCGAGAGAGTAGATGTTGCCCCAAATAATTTAGCATATGTCATTTATACTTCTGGAACAACAGGACGTCCTAAAGGGGTTATGATTGAACATAGTAATGTAATACAACTTGTCATGCATCAACCAAATAGTTTTAAATTCTCTAGTAATGATGTGTGGTTACTATTTCATTCTTTCTGTTTTGATATGTCAGTTTGGGAGATATTTGGATCACTTACTTATGGTGGACGTCTTGTCCTGGCAACAAAAGAAACAATCCGTGATACGTATAAACTTGCTCAGTTGATTGCAGATGAGGGAGTAACGGTATTGAATCAAACTCCATCTGCATTCTATGTTTTTCAACAAGTAGTTGAAGAGATGCCTAAACTTGCTTTTAAAATTAGGTTAATTACATTTGGAGGGGAAATGCTGAAGCCAGGTTTACTGCAAAGTTGGTTTAAGCGTTCACCTAATACGGTCATAGTAAATATGTATGGAATAACTGAGACAACAGTACATGTTACTTATAAGGAAATTGGAGAAAAAGAAATGCACAGTAATCTTAGTGCTATAGGCGTGCCTCTTCCTACGTATTCGTGCTATGTATTTGACAAACATATGAATCCTACACCTAAGGGAATGCAAGGGGAACTTTATGTTGGAGGGTATGGAGTTGCGCGGGGATATCTAAATCGTCCTGAACTAAACAGTGAACGTTTTATACAGAATCCTTATAATCCAAGTGAAAGATTATATAGATCAGGAGATTTAGTCCGTATTCTTGAAAATGGCGAAATGGAGTATATAGGTCGTAGTGATCATCAAGTGAAGATACGTGGATATCGAATTGAAACAGGAGAAATAGAACATCATTTACAACAGCATGCGGATGTGAAGGAAGCGGTAGTTTTATCTATTGCTTTTGGAGAGGAACAAGAACTGTGTGCTTATATACTAACTGATCAAGATATATCTCAAAATGAATTACGTTATTATCTTACTGACAAAATACCTTCGTATATGATACCTATGTATTTTGTACTTTTAAGTGAAATGCCATTAACTACGAATGGAAAAGTTAATCGTCGTGCTTTACCTAAGCCTACTAAGTTAGTACAACCAAATGATTTACTAGATGAGCTTGAAACAACGGTAGCTGATGTTTGGAAGGAAGTTTTGGGGGTAGAAAAAGTAGGGTTGTATGATAATTTCTTTGATGTTGGAGGGAACTCCTTAAAAATGGTTCGATTGTTCTCTCGTTTACGAAGCAAGTTTGAAAAAGAACTTACAATGCCTATGTTATTCCGATACCCAACAGTTCATGATCAAGCTTCCTACTTTAGAAGTGATAATGCTATGGAACACCAACCTGAAGAAGTTAAGAAAGAAAATCTTTTATCTATGAATAAAAATGATGTAGCAGTGGTTGGTATGGCGGTTCGTATGCCAGGCGCTTCTAATCTTAAGCAATTCTGGTCAAATTTAGAACAAGGGATAGAATCCATTTGTACATTTACAGATGAAGAACTTAGTGAGATGGGCATACCAAAAGAAGTGATTCAAAAACCTAATTATATAAAATCTAAAGGGTATTTAGAAGATGTAGATGCATTTGATAATGAATTTTTTGATTACAGTCTAAAAGAAGCTGAAATGATGGATCCACAACTGCGAATACTTCATGAATGCGCATGGGAAGCACTAGAACAAGCAGGTGAGGTTAATTCTTCTCATATGGATACAGGAGTTTATGTTGGAGGATCACCAAATTTCCACTGGCTTCGTTCTATTGCTAGTGAATCTTCTAATACATTAGAAGATTTCCAAGCAATGTTGTTAAACGAAAAAGATTTCTTTGCTACTCGATTGGCTTATAAATTAAATCTAAAAGGACCAGCGATTACAGTACAAACAGCTTGTTCTACCTCCTTAGTTGCTATTCAAAACGCATGGGCAGATCTTATCGATGGACGATGCGACATAGCCTTGGCCGGGGGAGTAAGTATAACTTATCCAACAAAAACAGGATATTTATATGAAGATGGTATGATTTTCTCACCAGATGGTCATTGTCGAGCTTTTGATAAGGATGCTCAAGGAACAGTGGGTGGAAATGGTGCTGGTATTGTAGTACTGAAAAGGTTAGAGGACGCTCTTCGAGATGGGAATTTAATACATGGAGTTATTAAGGGAGCTGCAGTAAACAATGATGGGTCCAATAAGGCTGGATTTACAGCGCCAGGGGTTGATGGACAAGCTGCTGTTATAAAATCTGCTCATGAAATAGCTGGCGTTAAGCCTGAAGAAATCTCATATATAGAAACTCATGGTACTGGTACACAACTAGGTGATCCTATAGAAGTAGAAGCATTGAAGTTAGCTTTTGGTAAGCAAGAACCAGGTAGAGTTTTAATTGGATCAGTGAAGACGAACATTGGACATTTAGATGCTGCAGCAGGAGTTGGAGGATTTATAAAGACGGTCTTAGCTTTGAAAAACAAGAAAATTCCGCCGAGCCTTCATTATAATAACCCAAACCCTAGCATTGATTTTGGAAAAAATCCGTTTCGTGTAAATACGGAACTTATCCCATGGAAAGAAGAGGTAAGAAGAGCGGGTGTTAGTTCGTTTGGGATGGGTGGAACTAATGCACATATAGTGTTAGAGTCTGTTCCTGACAATGCTAAGAATTTTGAAAAACAATCTTGGAACTTATTAGCTGTTTCAGCAAAAACAGAGGAATCCTTAGATAAAGCTACTAACGATCTATTATTGCATTTGAAGGGGAATCCAGAGATATCACTATCTGATACAGCTTATACATTACAAAAAGGTCGTCGTGAATTTCCATATAGAACTGCTGTAGTTGTTAATGGAATAGAGGATGCCATAGAAAAACTTGGTGATACGGGACTAGAGAAAACAAACGCAATGGAGAGTAGACCTTTAGCCTTTCTTTTTTCAGGGCAAGGATCACAGTATATCAATATGGGTAGAGATTTATATGAAAATGAACCTGTATTTCGTGAACACGTTGATCAAGGTTTAGCCTTACTCTCAAATTGGTTAGATATAGACATGAAAAATATTTTGTATCCTACAAAGGAGACAGAGGATAAAGCAACTGAACAGTTAAATAGAACTTCAATGACGCAACCTCTACTATTCACTATTGAATATGCATTAGCCAAGCTTCTAATGAATTGGGGAGTTTATCCAAGGGTCATGTTTGGCCATAGTATTGGTGAGTTTGTAGCAGCTTGTTTAGCAGAAGTAATGTCTTATGAAGATGCATTACATTTAGTAATGATTAGAGGGAAGTTAATGAATAGCGTATCAGAAGGCGCTATGCTAAGTGTAAATTTATCTGTTGATGAATTACAAACCTATATAACAGATGATGTAGATATAGCAGCTGTAAATTCCTCTCAACATTCAGTAATTTCTGGTACTGTACTTTCAATCAATAAGATTGAGGAATTACTTTTAAATCATGGAGTAAAGACAACGCGTCTATTTACTTCGCATGCTTTCCATTCTCGAATGATGGATGAAGTTCTAGATGCATTTGAGCAAGCTGTAGGAAATATAAAATTATCAAGTCCTAAAATACCTTATATATCTAATGTTACAGGTGAAATGATTACAGCAAATCAAGCCACATCACCTTCTTATTGGGCACAGCATCTACGAAGTACTGTTCAATTTTCAAAGGGATTATCTGAAATTTTTCATTTAAAAAATGTAATTTGCCTTGAGATTGGCCCAGGTAATGCATTATCAACTTTTGTATTAAAACATTTAAATAGAAGTAAAGATCAATTGGCTTTAAACATGTTACGTCATCCTCTAGATAAATCAAATGACTTCGAGCATTTATGCAAGCAAATGGGACGGTTATGGATGCAAGGTGGAACTATAAATTGGAATACTTTTAATAACAGTGAGAATAAAAGGTTATTAGATTTACCAACGTATCCTTTCATGAAAAAACGATTTAAAGCTGATCCATTTTTTAATACTCAATCTCAGAGTTTAACTCAGGAAACAAGAGGCCATAATAAACAGGCTAATATTAAAGACTGGTTTTATTTGCCTTCTTGGGAACGCAAAACATTAAAATCTATACAAATAAAGAAAGAACAAAAATATAAATGGCTTATTTTCAATGATCATCTAAATCGATTCAATCGACTGATAGAAAAATTAAAAAGAGAAGGTCATGATGTAATTGAAGTTAAAACAGGTGGTATTTTATCTGAAAAATCCGACGGTTTATATACGGTATGTCCATCTCAAAAAATGCATTATGAAATGCTATTTTCAGAATTAGAACAAAAAGATTTATTACCAAATAAGATTATACATGCTTGGAGCTTTAATCCAGTTAATGAGGTTATTCTCGATCAAGAGAGAATTGAACGATCAATGGATGAAGGATATTATTCGTTACTTTATATTGCACAAGCAATTGGGAAAATTAATTATGAGGGAGCATTACAGTTAAACATTTTTACTGACCGTATGTTTGAAGTTACAGGTACAGAGCTGAACTTAAAGCCAGAACAAGCTACAATTCTAGGCTTTTCAAAAATATGCAATCTTGAGTTTCAAAATATAAAATGTCGTACCATTGATATGGATACAGATTCTCAACAAATGTTTGAAGAAGCGGGTTTAATGGAGAGTTTTGTGGATTCTACTGATATAGTTGTAGCTTATCGAGGACGTCATCGATGGGCGCAAACGATTATTCAAAGTCCTTTTGAGGAAGAAGATGTAGAAATTGATAGATTACGAGAGGGTGGCGTCTATTTAATTACTGGTGGACTTGGTGGAATTGGATTTGAAATTGCAAAAGATTTAGCTAATAGAGTACCAAATGTCAAACTTATATTGATTGGCCGCTCAGAGTTCCCACCTCGTAATCAATGGGAACAGTACTTAGAAAATAAAGACGAGCGTGTAAGCCGAGTTATTTCTGATTTGTTGACAATGGAGTCTCAAGGTGCAGAATACATGATCCTAAGTTCTGATGTTTCCAATCAAGATGATATGAAACAGGCAATTGAAAAGGCTAAATCTCGTTTTGGTTCTATTAATGGTGTAATTCATGCAGCAGGTGTCGCTGATTATCTAGGTATTATGATGAATCGTGAAAAAGAATCTAATAATAAAATTTTAGCTCCGAAAATTAAAGGTACACTAGTACTCGATGCTTTATTAAAAGATGAACCAATTGATTTCTTCGTGCTATGTTCATCAATTGGTAATGTGGCGTATCATATGAAATTTGGTCAGAGTGGTTATAATGCAGCGAATGAATTTTTAGATGCATTTGCGTTTTATAAGCGGGCTCATGATGGAGTGTTCACTGTAGCTATTAACTGGCCAGATTGGCAAGAGGTGGGTATGTCACTTAAGTCGGCTGAAATATGGGCAAAGCAATTTAATATGGATATGGAAAGTGTCTTACATGATGGTGTAACTGTAGAAGAGGGTTTAAAAGTATTCCGTAGTATTATCAATAGAAATCAACAACAAGTCGTGGTTTCTCCAATAGATTTACATTGGAAACTTTTAAATGGTGCCAACTATTATAATGAACTATTGGAAAAAGGGAGTAAGAATAGATTAAAGCAGAATCGTTCAGATGTTTCCACAACGTATAGACCACCAACTAATGAAATTGAACAACAATTATACGAATTATTAAAAGATATGTTTGGAATCGAAGAAATAGGAATTTACGATAATTTCTTCGATCTAGGAATGAGTTCTTTAGATCTTGTTCGTATTAATGTGAAATTAAAAGAGGCCTTTAAACGAGACTTACCTATAGTTGTTCTTTATGAGCATACGTCAATTAAATCTCTTGCTAAATATTTAAGTAATCAAGAAGTAAATAACAATTTAACAAATAAAAAAGAGTTATTGAAAGCGAAATCGGTTATGAAAAATACATTATCTGCTTTAAAAAGTAGAAAGTAGTAAAGGGAGGGGAACAACATGATTAATAAAGAAGTAGTTCCGTCAAAAGTTGAGTTTTGTTGGGGATTACCTGTTATTCCAACACCACAAACAAAAGAACTTCTAGAGGAATATGTTAATCAAGCTAAAAGAGCTGAGAAGAATAACTTTGACTCGGTATTGGTTTCCATTGCACCAACATCTGTTGATCCAATGATAGCAGCGTCTATGATTGGAATGAATACGGAGTTTGTAAAGATTTTGGTTGCGCAAAATACAAACCAGATGATTCCTACCGTAACAGCAAAAGCATTGAATACTTTAAATAGTTTAATTGGTAATCGTGCAGATATTAACATTGTAACTGGAAGTGCCTCGCTTGTCCTTGCGCGTGATGGATTACCAGAACCGCACCATGTTCGATATGCTAGGACAAAAGAATATATTGAGCTGTTACAACAATTAAGACGAGGAGTAACTAGCTATAAAGGTGAGTTTTATCAAGTAGAAAATAGTGATATTTATCCAAAGGAAGATCTCTCTCGAAGTGCCCGCTACTTTGTAGCGGGGTCCTCCGAGGAGGCAATGAGAGTAGCTGCAGAGTATGGTGATGCTTATATACTTTATGCAACAGACCGCAAAAGTCTTAGAGAACACTATCAAACAGTTAATAATTACGCTAAGCAATATGGGCGCGAGAAAATTCCAGGTGCTATTTTAGTAGACATCATTGCTCGTGAGACTTCGGAAGAAGCATATAAAGAAGCATATGAATTACTTGAGAGAACACCAGCAGCCTTAAAGCGGATGACTAAGCTATTTTTAGATAATGCAGATTCTGTTGGACTTCGCCGATACAAAGATTTAATTACAAAAGATAGTATGTGGATAGATGATCATCTTTGGGGAGGTCTAAGTTTAGTTAACCCATCTAATTCAATTTCTATTGTTGGTAGCTATGAGGAAGTCATCTCGACGTTAACTGATTTTTGGGAAATAGGGGCAAATTATTTTCTTATTACTTCTCAGATTAGTGAGCATGAAATTGAACGTATTGGTCAAAATGTTGTGCAACCATTTAAAAAGAAAATTGAAAAGTTAATCCAAGTTAACTAAAAGAGGGCTAAAAATATGAAGTTAAACATATGGTTGAAGTTTATCATTTTAATGACTTTAATAGTACTCCCTTATCGACAGGTGGAAGCGCAGGAAACGGTACAGTTTAATGAGAAGAAAATACAGAAGCATATAGAAGAACAAATATCTCAAGCGGGTATTCCTGGACTTTCAGTAGTAATTGTAAAAGGAAACGAAACGATTTATAAGAAGAATTATGGTTATGCCGATATAGACAATAAACGTCAAGTTACGAATGAGACGCTTTTCGAGCTAGGTTCTACTTCAAAAGCTTTTACGGCATTAGCTGTATTGCAGCTAGAAAAAGAAGGGAAAATTAAACTTAGTGATTCTTTAACTAAATATGTTTCATGGTTTGAAATGGAGTATAAAGGCAAACCTTATGAAATTACACTTTATGACTTATTACACCATACTAGTGGAATACCGGAAAAGGCCATTGGATATATTCCTATAACCAATGGCAAAGATTCTATTGAGAAAACGATTAGGAATGTTATGCCAATAGGACTAAACCGAGAGCCGGGTAGCAGTTTTGAATATTCTACGGTTAACTACGATCTATTAGGCTTAGTAATCGAGAAGGCAACTAATCAATCATTTGAAAGATATGTTCAAGATCATGTGCTATCAAAGTTGGATTTATTGAGTACATACGCTGGACGTGAGATGGCCCCATTAGATAACATGGCCCAAGGTTACAAGCGTAATTTCTTACAATCATTACCCTATGACGCTCCTAATTATAGGGGGAATACACCGGCTGGATATTTTATTTCAAATATAAATGATATGGAAAGATGGTTAAAATTACAGCTTGGGGTTGAAAAGCCTAGGATGTTTCCGGAGGAATTGATTAACGATTCTCATAAAGCGAATAGAAAGGTTGCCCCAGATAGCAATGGAGCTTCATATGCAGCTGGATGGGAGGTCTATCAAAGTGGTGGAGGGGAAATTTCACATGGTGGAAGTAACCCAAATTATTCATCGTATATTGGTTTCCGTGATGAGGAACAGATAGGGGTCGTAGTATTAGCGAATCTGAATAGTAATTACACTTACTATATCGGTAGCAGTCTTTTAAATATGATGATAGATAAAGAAGTTAAACCGTTACTCTATGATGAATATAAGAAAACGGATCAAATAGGAACAGCCTTATTTGTGATCTCATCTTTGTGTTTACTAACGTTATTGGTCATGTTATTTCATTTAATCAGGGAGATTATTTTTAGAAAAAGAAAGTTTATATTACCAACGGGAAAAACATGGTTACATATGGTATTAGTTGTTGCGATATATGGGCTAATGATTTATGCACTTTATCAACTACCAAATCTCTTGTTTGGAGGGCTTCCGTGGGCATTTATAAAAGTTTGGGCTCCTTCAACTGTTGTACTTGCAATATATGCAATTGCTGGGGTGGGTTTGGCTTATGTTATCCATACATTCTTAAATCTTTGTTTTCCAAGACAAAAAGGAAAGTCGCTTTTGACTTTAATTGTTTTGGGATTAATATCAGGATTTGGTAATGCCTTTCTCATTTTTGTGATTAATGAAACGTTTGTTAGATCAAATAATTTGGAAAATGGCTTGTTGTTTTACTTTGTACTTGGAATCGTTATGTATGTCTTTTCACAACGTATTATTAGAACTAGCATTGTATCGTATACAAACGAGCTAGTTTATGAAAAAAGGATGGAATTAACAGATAAGTTGTTACAGACTCCTTATTACAAATTGGAGTTGATTGAGAAGGGCCGAATAGAGGCGACATTAAATAACGATACGGAAGTTATCTCTCGTTCTCTCAATCTATTAGTTACTGCTGGAACAAGTTTATTAACGTTACTATTTTGTTTTCTCTATCTTGGTGTAATGAATATGTATGCCTTTTTACTATCCTTGTGTATCATCTTTATTACTGCAGGGGTATATTCTTTGATCGGACGACAAGCAGATAAAGTTTGGAATGAAACAAGAGATATTCAGAATGTATATTTTCGTTTGATTGGTGATCTAAGGCATGGTTTCAAAGAGCTTAGGCTTCATACTGGAAAACGAAACGATTTTCGAGAAGTTATGAATGAAAGCTGTAATAACTATCGTGTTAAACGAACGATAGGAGATATTAAATTTGCAAATGTGTTTGTTCTGGGAGAACTATTATTCATTTTTGTTATTGGTATTGTAGTTTTCGTATTTCCAGAAATTTTTGTTAATATGCCGAAAGAGACGATAAGTAACTATGTAATCGTTTTTCTGTATATGACAGGTCCAGTTAATGAAATACTGGGCGGTATCCCTCAGCTCGTAAATGTACGTATTTCTTGGCAACGTATTCAACAAATGGTGAAGAGTGTAGATCATATAAAGGCAAATGAGCAAATCGCGACAACAAAAGAGTACTTAGATGTGCCAATTTGTTTGCAGCTACAAAATGTAAGTTATAAGTATAAGAATAAAGATGGAGATTTTACTGGTTTTGGTATTGGTCCAATAGACATGGAGTTTAATTCTGGAGAAATAGTCTTTATTGCTGGTGGTAATGGGAGTGGAAAATCTACTTTATCAAAACTGATTACTGGGTTATATGAACCTAATGAAGGTAACATTTTATTAAATGGAAAAGAAATAGCTCCAGAGGAATTGAATCAATACTATTCAGCTATCCTGAGTGATTTTCATGTTTTTGATAGGCTATATGGAATTAATACAGAAGGAATGAAAGCAGAAATCGATCATTATTTAGAACTTCTCCAACTGAGTGACAAGGTTGGCATTGAGAATGGGCGCTTTACTACTACGCAACTATCAACTGGACAAAAGAAAAGGTTGGCATTGCTGGTTACGTATTTGGAAGAACGACCTATACTTTTATTTGATGAATGGGCAGCGGATCAAGATCCTGGTTATAGACGCTTCTTTTATGAAGAATTGTTACCTCAAATGCGAGCGAAGGGTAAATGTATTATTGCTATTACTCACGACGATCAATATTTTCATTTGGCAGATAAGCTTATAGTGATGGAGATGGGAACTGTGAAAATGAATAAAACAAAGGAGGCATTATCATGAGTAAGGAAATTAAATGTGTTGTTTGGGACTTAGATTGTACAATTTGGGATGGTGTTTTATTAGAGAGTGGTACAGTTACTTTAAAACCTGGAATTTATGAAATTATATGTGAATTAGATCGACGTGGAATACTGCAATCAGTTGCTAGTAAAAATAACTACGAAGATGCAATAGCTAAATTACGGGAATTTGGAATAGAAGAGTATTTTTTATATCCGGAGATTCATTGGAACTCTAAATCTAGTTCCATTGAGAAAATTAGAAAAAATTTAAACATAGGTATTGATACTTTTGCGTTCATTGATGACCAACCTTTTGAATTAGAAGAAGTACAGAGTGTTCATAATGATATTCTGTGTATACATGTAAATGAATATAAGTCGTTATTAGACTTGCCACGATTACAACCAAAAAGAATTACAGAAGATTCACGTCGTCGAAGACTGATGTATTTAGAAAATCTTAAGAGAACGAAGGATGAAGAAGAATATGAAGGCCCAAAAGAAGAATTTTTAGCTTCACTTGGGATGAATTTTGTGATTAGTGAGGCTCGTGAGGAAGATTTGCAGCGTGCAGAGGAGTTAACAGTACGTACGAATCAATTAAATTCGACTGGTATTACCTATGATTATGATGAATTAAACTATTATCGTAATCATCCAGATTATTTATTATTAGTTTGTGAGTTATCAGACAAATATGGCTCCTATGGGAAGATTGGTTTAACACTTGTAAAAAGGACGGAGGAAGCCGACTGCCTAAAACTTCTTCTCATGTCTTGTCGTGTAATGTCCCGTGGTGTTGGTACTATACTCCTCACATATCTAATGGAAAGGACAAAACAGGCAGGTAAACGCTTTTTGGCTGAGTTTCGACAGACTGACCGTAACCGTATGATGTTTGTTACGTACCGATTAGCTGGATTTAAGGAAACTAGCAACGAAAATGGAATATTAATTTTAGAACATAATCTTGAGAATATAAATCCTTATCCTCACTATATTAATATACAATTTCCGGAAACACCAACGGATGTGGATAGAGGGGAAGTGGAAATATGCAACAAACAATTGTAAAGCATTCTCTTACGCATCCACAAAAAAGAGTTTGGTATAATGAACAAATTTATCCAAACACATCTATGTATAACATCGGAGGGATGGTTCTTATTAATGGGGAAATTAATTTTACAATTTTAGAAAAAGCAATTCAATTATTCATTAAGAAAAATGATGGTTTACGTCTACGGATTTTTCAACAACATAGAGAACCCCACCAATATATATCACCATTTGAACCTACATCAATACGTTTAATTGATTTTTCTAATCATCATAATCCAAGTTTAGAAGCTAGAAAATGGGCCCAGGATGAATTTCAAAAACAAATTCCACTTGAAGGAGGCCCTCTGTTTGAATTTGTGCTCTTGAAAATAAGTGATGTAGAAAGCTCCTATTTTGTTAAGTTTCATCATATTATAGCTGATGGTTGGACAATCCAACTTATGACGAGTCAAATTATCGATTTTTACTCTAAGTTAAAGAATGATGAGCATATAAATGATACGGTTGAATCTACTTATCTGTCTTATTTACAAGCAGAGGAGAAATATCTGGAATCCCCTCGATACGTAAAAAATAAGAATTATTGGAATGAGAAATTTATGAATCTGCCAGATTTCTTTTTATCAAAAACATCTCATTCTCTAGAAGGGAAACGAAAGATATTTTTAATTGAAAAAGAAAAATCGGTTGCTCTACAGTCTTTTATACAAAAACATAGAATATCTATGAATACATTATTTTCAACCTTTATGCTTATTTATATTCATAAAATGTATGATCAATCAGACATAATCATTGGATCTCCTGTACTAAATCGTTCCGGTGTACTAGAAAAGAAAATAGTAGGTATGTTTACTAGCACAATGCCGTTACGGTTAAATGTTGATGAAGATGAGAGTGTTCTATCTTTCATTAAAAGAGTAAATCATGAAATAAAACAATGTCTATTTCACCAGCGTTATCCTTATAACTTATTGGTAAAAGACTTGCAATTGACTAGTAAAGGATACGATGGTTTATTTCAATATAGTGTGAATTACTATAATACAAAACTTAAAAATACTATTGATGGATTTTCTTTAGAAAACGTGGAGTTTTACAGTGGTTACCAAGCCTATTCATTGCAGTTAGTTATTAAGGAATGGGCAGATGAAGGTTTAGAAATTCAATATGATTATAAAGTCGCGGATTTTGAAGAAGATCAAATCAATTGTATGCATGAGAGGTTTTTAGCTTTAATAGAACAAGTTTTACGTAATGAAGATCAATCGATAAAAGAATTATCTTTGTTATCGGATGATGAGCAAAAGTTTATGTTAGAGAAATTTAACAATACAGCTGTTGTGTATCCGAAAGAAAAAACTATTCAAGAATTATTTGAAGAACAAGTAAAACAGACACCAGAAAAAATAGCAATTCAACATGCTGATAGATCAATGACTTATCTTGAATTAAATAAGAAATCTAATCAGTTAGCAAGAAAGTTACGAGAAAAAGGAGTCAAAAATGGTCAAGTCGTGGGTATACTAGCTAAACATTCACTTGAGATAGTAATTGCAATTTGGGGAGTTATTAAGGCTGGAGGTACATATTTGCCTATAGATCCTTCCTACCCAGAGGACCGAATTCGTTATATTTTGAATGATAGCGGCACAACATTACTTTTAACTGACTATACAAATGAGGGTAATTTAGAATATTTAGGTGAGAAAATTAATATATGTGATCAGAAACTTTATGAAGGAGATAATGCCAATCTAACCCTAGTAACTGCACCAAATGATCCAATATATATAATTTATACCTCTGGAACCACGGGGAATCCTAAAGGAACTGTAATCACTCAACGTGGATTGGTTAACTATATTTCCTGGGCTAAAAAGAACTATATTAGTAGTGAGAATGATGTTTTTGCATTATATTCATCCGTTTCTTTTGATTTAACAGTAACTTCAATATTCACTCCTTTAATAAGTGGTTTATTGTTAGTAATATATCATGATAATGAAGATGAGTTTATTTTGTCAAAAATACTCAAGGAAAATGTAGTAACAGTGTTGAAAGTTACGCCTTCACATTTAGCATTGTTAAATAACTATTCACCCCCAAGAGTTTCATCTCTTCGCAGATTGATTGTGGGTGGAGAGGATTTGAAAACCTCAGTAGCCGAAAAGATATATGATCTTTTTAGCGGTAAAGTTGAAATAATTAATGAATATGGACCAACTGAAACTGTGGTTGGATGTATGATTCATCGTTATGATCCAGATCTAGATCGAAGAGCATCCGTACCAATTGGTACACCAGCTGATAATGTTCAAATATATTTATTGGATAAGAATCTTCAGCCGGTTCCTATTGGTGTAAAAGGAGAAATTTATATATCGGGTGATGGGGTAGCTAAAGGTTATTTAAATCGTCCGGATTTAACAGCGCAACGTTTTTTATCCAATCCATTTATTTCGAGTGAGAAGATGTATCGAAGTGGTGACTTAGCTGTCATGTTGCCAAATGGATTAATTGAGTATCAAGGACGGATGGATTCTCAAGTGAAAGTTAAAGGATATCGTATTGAAATAGGGGAAGTTGAGAATGCACTGTTACAACACAAGTCTGTTAAAGATGTAGTAGTGGTGAATTGGCAAGGTGAGGATAATTCAAATCATCTAGTTGCTTACATTGTTTTGAAAGACAGTGTTCAAAATATAGAAATACGCAGTTTTATTTCGCATATGCTACCAAGTTATATGATTCCTTCATTTTTTATCTATATGGATCAGCTACCGCTTACTATCAATGGAAAGGTAGATCGTCAAGCGTTGCCAGATCCGATGTTAAATAACGGTTCTAATCATACTCATTTAGAAGAAGTAGATGAAGATGTTACTGGAATGGTTAGTGAAGTTCTCAAGGAAATATTACAGACTGATAGAATCGAATTGCATAGTAATTTTTATCATTTAGGTGGAGATTCTATTAAAGCGATCCAAGTGAGCGCTAGATTACAAGAACTGGGATGGAAAGTTAGAGTTAAAGATGTACTAAATTATCCAGTTGTAAGTGAATTGGCAGCAATGTTAGTTAAACAAAAAGATGTTACAGTCTCACAAACATTGGTAACAGGAAAGGTAGAGCCTACTCCTATTATGCGTTGGTTCCTTGATCAACAGTTTAAGAACCCGCATCATTGGAATCAATCGGTATTACTGTCTTTGAAGAAGCCGGTTAAAGAAGAATATGTTAATAAGATGTTAAATACGATCATGCATCATCATGATTTGTTACGGTTAAGGTATGAGGATAAGCAGGATTACTTCTATTATGACGAAGATATGTCCATTGTTGATTCTAAGGTTACCATGTTTGATTTGTCTGAAATTCCAATTGAAATAGCTTTGAATCAGGTTCATATAAAAGGTGAAGAGTTAAAAGGAAGTTTAAATTTGAATGTAGGACCATTATTTAAAGGGGCCTTATTCCAGCTTTCAAATGATCAACAGTTGTTATTATTAACTGCACACCACCTTATAGTTGATGCTGTGTCCTGGCGTATTTTAATTGAAGATGCAAACCGATGTTTGAATAGCTTGTATTTAGGAGAAGTTCCATCGCTACCATTAAAAACTAACTCTTTCCAAGATTGGTCTGAAGCTTTAAATAGTCGAGGAGTTAATTTAGTACATGCTGAATTAGATTATTGGGAATCCATAGATAACACGCTAGATAATAGTTTTCAAATTAATAGAGAAAAAGAAAATAGTACTGTTGAAAGTTGTACGACTCTTACCTTTACATTGAATGCAGATGATACAAGAAAACTATTAACTACTGCAAATGTGCCTTACAATACACAACCAATGGAGTTGTTACTTGCTGTGTTGACAGAAAATTTAGGTAAATATACAAACCAAGATCAAATTAAATTTGAGTTAGAAGGTCATGGTCGAGAGGAATTATTTGAGCATCTTGATATTTCACGTACAGTAGGGTGGTTTACAACGATGTATCCTATTGTATTACAAGTTTCGCATAATATTGCTAATCAAATAAAGAGTGTTAAAGAAGAGGTTCGTAAAAGACCTAATAAGGGAATTGGATATGGAATTCTTAAAGAGAAGTTTCCTTCTTGCAAAGATTTAACTCAAAATATAATTCGTTTTAACTATTTAGGAGAGATAGATAATTCTCTCGGGGATGGATGGTTTACTATTGTTGATTATCAAAGTGGCAGTGAACAATCAAAAGATAATCATATTACTGCATTATTGGATATTGTGGCCATGGTTAAGAATAAAAGCTTAGAAATTCATGTGACATTTAGTACAAGTCATTTTCAAAAGAATTTTGTAGAAAATTTATTTTCAGATTATCTAGAACGACTACAGACATATATCCAATCCTGTTGTCAAATGCAAACAAAAGAATTTACTTCATCAGATTTTGAAACCTTAAACCTTAGTGATGAAGAAATTGATAATTTGTTTGATTAAACAACTATTTGATGAAAATTTTATTTAATAAAGGAGAAGTCACTTGAGAAAATTAATGAAAGATTTATCGCCAGGATTGAATAGTAACAAATATTTGGTTTGTGTTCCTTATGCTGGGGGCTATTCGAATTCTTTTTTACCTTTAAAGAATTATTTACCGAAAGATATAAAACTTATTTCATTTGATCCTCCAGGCCATGGTCCTAATCTTTCTCCACTAGTTGATAACATAGATGATCTTGTTAATTTATATTTAATGGAGATGCAACCAATTTTAGAGGGAGAGGTTACATTATTTGGCCATAGCATGGGAGGAATTATAGTTCACCGTATGGCTCAAATTTTAGAAAGTAAGGGCATAAATCCTAAAAATGTTATTATCTCTGCTATGAATCCACCGGAAATAAGAAGAAAAACAAATCATTTAGATGATAAAGACTTTATAGATTATATAAAGTCTTTGGGAGGATTACCGGATGAAGTATTACAACATCAGGAGCTTTTAAACTATATCATTCCAGTTATTCGATCAGACTTTCATGCCATTGAGAATTATATAAATGATGACACAACATTGTTGAAAGCGCCCCTATATATTATTAGTGGAACAACAGACTCTAATTATACAGTAAAAGGGGCTAAGAAGTGGGTAGAATGGGGCAATGAGGTTCATTTTCTAACAGTTAATGGTGGTCATATGTTTTTACTACATCAAGCTGACATCGTGGGCGAGTTAATTATGAAAATACTAGATAGGGTAAAATCTGTGAAGTAAAAAAATTAAGAGATGTATCTGAGTAAGAGAAAAGTGCATTTCTATGCTTTATGTGAAACTTCTATCGTTAAAGTAGCAATCTAACTGGTCGTCATTGGGAGTTTTATTACCGAGGAAGAAAACTCCCAATGACGAGTATGATTGTGCTCCCTCATGATAAAACGGATGGGTCTATGGGGAACATAACCACTAAATATGTAGTATTTAGTATCAATATCATAGAGAATGGTGGGAAGAAAAAATGCTTGATAAATTTACCCAGCAGGTTTTATTATCTAGTGAAAAATTTAAAAAAGAAAAAGAATATTGGTTAGACAAGTTATCAGGTGATGTTGAGTTAAGTAGATTTCCTTGTGATTGTCTGTCTTTAAATAATATTCAGGCTTCTAAGGAAAGTTATTATTGTCAATTCCCATCGGATATTGCGAAGAGAGCTGTAGCAATTAGCAATAATTCTGATATGTTACTGTACACTATTTTATTATCAGGTGTGAAATATCTCTTAAGTAGATATACCGATAGGGATGATGTAGTAATTGGAATGCCAGTTTTTAAGCAAGGTCAAGAAGAGACGGTTTTTCAAAACAACTTTTTATTATTACGTACTCAAATAAATCAAGAAGATAATTTCAAAGAAATAATATATAAAATTAAAGAAACAATTTTAGAGTCAAATGAACATTGTCATTTTCCTTTTAATAAACTTACTCAATTATTAAGTCTAGATGGAGAGAGTAATAATCTTCCCGTATTAAATACAATAGTAATGTTAGATGATATTCATTGTTATGAGAGTACAGATAAAATAAACTCTGATATGGTTATTAGGTTTATGAAAAATGAAGAACAGTTAAAGGTTCAAGTGGATTACAATTCTACTTTATATAGTGAAGGATTAGTTAGGAGAATAGTTAATCATTTATATAATATTTTAGATATATTAATGAAAGATCCAAATAAATCTGCAATGGATCTAGATGTAATGTCTAAAACAGAAAAGAATCAAATATTATATGATTTCAATCATACGACTAGAGTTCATAAAACATTACTTTGTGAGACTGTAACAGCTCCTCAATTATTTGAAGAGCAGGTAAAACAGAATCCTAATCAAATAGCGATTGTATGTAATGAAAAAGAAATTACATATAAGCAATTAAATATAAAAGCTAATCAGTTGGCGAGAAGGTTATTAGACCAGGGAGTTAAAAGAGAATCCATTGTTGGTGTGATGATGGAACGCTCTATTGAGATGATTGTAGGTATATTAGGTATCTTAAAAGCGGGTGGGGCGTATTTACCGATTGATACCGATTTACCAAAACAAAGAGTGGAATACATGCTGACAGACAGTGGGTGTTCACATGTACTAACATATCAAAACTCTATTATAAAGGGAGTAGCATTCCAAGGTAGTGTAATAAATCTAATGGATATTCCTTTTGAAGAAGAACAAGTAGAAGATTTGCAGATAACGATGGAACCTCAAAATTTGGCATATGTTATTTATACATCAGGTTCTACAGGCCAGCCCAAAGGGGTAATGATTGAACATCGTTCCTTAACTAATTTTTTGTGTGCAATGTATGAGGACTTCTCTCAAGATATAGGGATAACTGATAATGTACTATTCTCAAGTAGTATTTCTTTTGATGTTACTATATTTGAAATATTTGTCCCATTGGTATATGGAGCAAGAATGACTATTTATCAAGGTGAGAAGTTTGATGTACCAAAACTTGTACAAGTCATTCTTGAGGAACAGGTCACGTTAGCATATATTCCACCTACCTTATTAAATGAAATATATGATTATTTTGTAAGGGCGAATCAGAAGATATCGTTAAATAAACTTTTCGTGGGAGTAGAACCAATTAAAACAGAATTACTCGCAAAATACGATCATCTATTTAGGGGGAACCTCCAAATATTAAATTTATACGGACCTACAGAGGCTACAGTCTGTTGTACATCTTATCAATATGAGAGGGATAAAGAAATTACAACACAAAACGTACCAATAGGTTCGCCATTGTTAAATACTAAAATTTATATATTGGATTCATTTCACAGGCTACAACCTATAGGTGTTCCAGGAGAAATATGTATTTCTGGCATAGGGTTAGCTAGGGGATACATCAATCGAAAAGAATTAACAGCAGATAAATTTATTGATCATCCATTTGAACATGGTGAGAAATTATATAAAACAGGTGATATAGCGAGATGGCTACCTGATGGTAACATAGAATACTTGGGACGAGTTGATCATCAAGTGAAAATAAGGGGATATCGAATAGAACTAGGTGAGATAGAAGCAAGTTTGTTAAAATATGAGACAATCAAAACCGCCGTAGTAATACAGCGAGAAGATGAAAGTGGAGAAAAGTATTTATGTGCGTATGTAGTTACAGAAAAAGATATTCCTATTCCAGAGGTAAGAGCATATTTAGCAACCAAGTTACCATATTATATGATACCTCAACAAATCATATCCATTCAAAACATACCGTTAACACAAAACGGAAAAATAGATAGAAAAAAATTACCTCAACCTATAAATAATTTGAAATCTAGTCATCTAGAGCCGACAAATTCTACAGAAAGAAAATTAGTTGAGATTTGGAAAGATGTATTAGGAATACAAAGGGTAGGAATACGGGATAATTTTTTTGAGATAGGTGGTCATTCATTAAAGGCTGCTAGGCTAATTTCTATCGTTAATAAAGAATTTAATGTGCAATTATCTATTAAATCCCTATTTAAGTTTCCTATTTTGGTTGATTTTTCAAAATGTATATTAGAAATGGAAAAAAGTAATTATATTTCCATAGAACCTGTAAAACAACAAGAGTATTATTTAGCTTCTACGTCACAAAAGAGAATGTTTATAGTAGATCAATTCGAAGATGGTACAAATACAACTTATAATATGCCCACAATACTTAAAGTAGAAGGGGATATTTGTAAAGATAAGTTTGAAAATATATTTCAATCTTTAATTGAGAGACATGAAATATTAAGAACTTCTTTTCAAATTTTAGATGGGGAATTAGTGCAGAAAATTGAGCCTAATGTAGATTTCAATATTGAATACGTTCATGTAAATGAAAAAGATGCGGATTATTTAATACATGAGTTTATAAGTCCATTTGATTTATCAAAACCTCCATTATTAAGGGTGTTGCTTTTAAGGATAGCAGAAGAAAGACATATTCTTGTAGTAGATATGCATCATATAATATCTGATGGTTTATCAATGGGGATATTAATAAAAGAGTTTGTAGAATTGTATAAAGGAAATGAGCTTCCAAAATTGAGAGTGCAGTACAAAGACTATGTGATGTGGCAAAATGGACCTTACTATAAGAATCTAATTAGTGAACAAAAGAATTATTGGTTAACAACTTTAAAAGGAGAACTCCCGGTTTTAAATTTTCCAACCGATTTTCAAAGACCGACTATACAA
This sequence comes from Bacillus cereus group sp. BfR-BA-01347, assembly GCF_022663835.1. Taxonomy (NCBI): domain Bacteria; kingdom Bacillati; phylum Bacillota; class Bacilli; order Caryophanales; family Bacillaceae; genus Bacillus; species Bacillus cereus group sp. BfR-BA-01347. The sequence continues at coordinate 100,422 of NZ_JAKUGG010000009.1, forward strand.
AGCTTTGAAGGTAATGTTTGTTCTTTTAATTTGGGAACAGATTTAACTTTTAAAGTAAATAAGCTAGCAACTGAAACTGGTACCACGCCATATATGATTTTATTGGCCATTTATAACATACTTTTATCTAGATACACAGGTCAAGAAGACATTATTGTAGGTTCGCCTATTGCTGGAAGGTCTCATTCTGATACTAATCATATGATTGGTATGTTTATTAATACTTTGGTAATGAGAAATTATCTAGAAAATGACGAGGAGTTTATTGAGTTTTTGAGTAGATTAAAACTCATTACATTAGAAGCTTATGAAAATCAAGACTATCCTTTTGAAGAACTATTAGAAGGTTTAGACTTGCATAGGGATACAAGTAGAAATCTATTATTTGATACCATGTTTGTTTTTCAAAACATGGATATGAATCCAATATCTATTGGTGAATTAGAATTTACACCGTATCCGTTTAAGCAGCCAGTTTCAAAATTTGATTTGTCATTAGTAGCAACGGAAATAGATAATAACATTCATTTAAAAGTAGAATATAGTACTAAGTTATTTAAAGCGGAGACAATAGAAAGGTTAATGGTACATTTTACAAATATAGTTGAGGAAGTAACTAATAACCCTAGAGTACGATTGCTTAATATTAATATGTTATCTATAGAAGAAGAACATTGTATTATGAATGAATTTAACAAAAAAGAGAATTCAAATTCTAATCATTTATTAGTGCATAAAATGTTTGAAGAACAAGTAAAACGGAACACTAATCAAATAGCCGTTGTATGTAATGAAAAAGGAATTACATATAATGAATTAAATATAAAAGCTAATCAGTTGGCGAGAAGGTTATTAGACCAAGGAGTTAAAAGAGAATCCATTGTTGGTGTGATGATGGAACGGTCCATCGAGATGGTTATAGGTATATTAGGTGTTTTAAAAGCAGGTGGGGCGTATTTACCAATTGATACCGACTTACCAAAACAAAGAGTGGAATATATGCTGACAGACAGTGGGTGTTCACATGTATTAGTACATCAAAACTCTATTATAAAGGGGATAGAATTCCAAGGTAATGTAATAGATCTAATGGATATGTCTTTTGAAGAAGAACCAGGAGAAGACATGCACATGATGATAGAACCTCACAACTTAGCGTATGTTATTTATACATCAGGTTCTACAGGACAACCTAAAGGAGTAATGATTGAACATCGATCCTTGACTAACTTTTTGTGTGCAATGTATGAAGATTTCTCTCAAGATATAGGGATAACTGATAACGTTCTATTCTCAAGTAGTATTTCTTTTGATGTTACTATTTTTGAGATATTTGTCCCATTGATATATGGCGCAAGAATGACTATTTATCAAGGTGAGAAGTTTGATGTATCAAAACTTGTACAAGTCATTCTTGAGGAACAGGTTACATTATCATATATTCCACCTACTTTATTAAATGAAATATATGATTATTTTGTTAGAGATAACCAGAAGATAGTGTTAAATAAGCTACTTGTGGGAGTAGAACCCATTAAAACAGAATTACTCGCAAAATACGATCATCTATTTAGGGGGAACCTCCAAATATTAAATGGATACGGACCTACAGAGGCTACAGTTTGTTGTACATCTTATCGATATGAGAGTAATAAAGAAATTACAACACAAAACGTACCGATAGGTTCGCCATTGTTAAATACTAAAATTTATATATTGGATTCATTTCATAGGATACAACCTATAGGTGTTCCAGGTGAAATATGTATCTCTGGCATAGGGTTAGCTAGAGGATACATCAATCGAAAAGAATTAACAGCAGATAAATTTATTGATCATCCATTTGAACGAGGTGAGAAACTATATAAAACAGGGGATATAGCAAGGTGGCTACCTGATGGTAACATTGAATACTTGGGCCGAGTCGATCATCAAGTAAAAATAAGGGGATATCGAATAGAACTAGGTGAGATAGAAGCGAGTTTGTTAAAATATGAGACAATCAAAACGGCCGTAGTAATAGATCAAGAAGATGAAGCTGGGGAAAAGTATTTATGTGCATACGTAGTTACAGAAAAAGATATTCCTATTCCAGAGGTAAGAGCATATTTGGCAACAAAGTTACCACATTATATGATACCTCAACAACTCATACCAATTCACAATATACCATTAACACAAAATGGGAAAATAGATAGAAGTAAGTTACCGAAGCTAAATACACTGGGCAATAGTAATTATGTACCACCAAGAAATGAAATAGATAGTAGTTTAATTGATATTTGGAGTAGTATATTAGGCGTAAATAGTATTGGTATAAATGATAATTTCTTTGAATTAGGTGGTCATTCTCTTAAGGGATTAAAGTTATTCGAAAATATTAAGAGAATGTTTAATGTGCAACTGCCATTAAGTTTATTATTTCAAAAGGCTACTATTGAACAATTAAGTGATGTAATAAGTAGGAATAAAGGAATAGACAGTGAGTGTTTAATTCCAATTCAAAATGGGACAAACAAGGATAGTCAATGGTTCATTGTTCATGGACAAGGAGGGGGTATATTAAACTATTATGATTTGGCTAAAGAATTAGGAGAGGATAAGACTGTATATGGGTTACAATCTATAGGATATGATGATAATAGATTTCCAAACTTATCTGTAGAGGAAATGGCGATAAGATATATAGAAGAGATTAAACAAGTAAAAAAAGAAGGGCCATACACCTTATTAGGATGGTCTTTTGGAGGAATAGTTGCATTTGAAATGGCCAGAAAATTAGAAGAACTAGGTGATAAAGTTAGTTTTCTAGGTTTACTTGATGTTCATCCTATTGAACAAGGTAAGGAGATTCTTAGTTTAAATATTAAGAATGCATTTGAAGAATTGGAAAAATTTAATGATCAGTTAGGGATTGAGAAAATTAGTTTTGAACAAATGAGTGAAGAACAATTAATAGAATCTTTACTGAAAAAATTTGAATTGAATGAAAAAATTGGTCAGCAAAATTTTGAAGATCCAATGATGAATAAGTTAAAAGTAATGATAGCTAATAGATATGCATACCTAAAATATAATTGTAAACAAAAAATAAAAGCAGATATCTTTCTATTTAATGCATCTATTAATGACATTCACCCACTAGTAGATTATAACAGATGGAATGAATATACATCAGGGGAAGTATACGCTTTGCAAGTGCCAGGTTCCCATCTGAGTATGTTAGAGAAACCGCATATTCATGAATTGGTAAAGAGTATAAAAAAGAGTTTTAAACAAATGCTCTTATTAGCACATGTAAATAAGTGAAATATTATTTGAAATTGTACACTATTAGTTTTCTAAAAGTCTCATAAATTCGTGTATAACATATTATGAGACTTTTTTCTTTGAGCCCCTTCAATAATAGACATAAAGAGGTTAGAAAATGAATGGGAATTATTTATTGTGAGTTTTTTTGTATCTATATAAGGGATTAGGTGGGAAGGATATAATGAATATATATAAGGTACGTGTGCCAGTAAATATAGAACATGATATTATGAAGAAGCTTATACGTCTGGTCTCGAAAGAAAAGCAGATGAAAATACAGAAATATAAAAGAAAGCCCGATCAATATAGCGCCTTAATTGGAGATATTTTAATAAGATATTTAATTACTACAAATTTCTCAAAAGAAAATAAAGATATTAAATATAAATACAATGAATACGGAAAGCCTTATGTTGATGAGTTAAATAATTTTCATTTTAACATATCACATTCCGAAAGTTGGGTTGTTGGAGTTATTCATGAGGAAGAAGTAGGAATAGATGTAGAAAAAGTACGGCCCTTAGATACTACAATGATTAAAAATATATTTACTGAGGAAGAATTTAATTATTTAAATTCATTAAATGTAGAACGACAATTAGATGTGTTTTATGAATTATGGACTATAAAAGAAAGCTTTGTTAAATGGATAGGGAAAGGACTAACTATACCTTTAAACTCTTTTGTTATTAATAAAAATACAATATTTTATGGTGACATGCTATCTAATGAGGTTTACTATAAAAAGTTTACTATTGGTAAAGATTATAAGCTTTCTTGTTGTGCTTCTTTAGATAGTTTTCCAGAATCAATAATTGAAATTGATTTTGTTGATTTATGTTATTATTTTATCGAAAATAAAGACTTCTACTTAGTTTAAAATGGCTTATGTTCCTATAGTTAAATGAACTTTTTAGAAAATAAAATCAGAAAATTATATAAAATGTTTGTGGGAATTTTGAGGTATTATAGAAAAGCGTCATTTCAATTTTAAAATGACGCTTTTCATTTGTTTATGTGGATTCACGAATGATTAAGGTTGCTGGATATTCGATAATTTTACGCTTAATAGATTCCTCTTCATTTATATATAGTAGTATCTCACTAACAGTTCGTTTACTTAGCTCAACGATTGGAATATCAATTGTACTAATTGTTGGAGTTGTAACTGTGCAAATTAATTGATTATCATAACCGCAAACGGCAAGGTCAGTAGGGATAGTATATCCTTTTAAAGAAGCACCTTTAATTACTCCAGCAGCAACTTGATCATTTCCAGTAAAGAGCGCAGTGGGTCTATTTTTTAATTTATCTAACCTCTCAAAGATTCGAATTCCATCTTTAATAGTAATTGCATCTCCAAATAACCAACTTTTTTTGTAAGATAATTGTTGTTCTTTTAATGCATGCAGATATCCTTGTTTGCGTTTTAATTGTGCTTGACTATTAAGGGAATCAAAACAAAAGCCAATCTTTTTGTGTCCTTTACTTATTAAATGTTTTACAGCTTTGTATCCGGCTTCAAATTCATCATAGCAAATTATCGGAATAGGTGCATTTTCCTCATATTCATTACAAAGTAATATTGGGCCATATGCTAAATAATGCTCTATATTTTCCCAATCATTTTCTAAGGATGCGAGAATTACACCATCTACCGCTTTATTCTTTAGTAATGAAAGTAATTCAAGCTCTATTTTTTTTTCATAAAAAGTCTGATAAATCAGTGATTTGTAATTGTGTTTTAGAAGTTCTTTAGAAATTTCTCTAGCTAATTTTCCGAAAAAAGGATGATCTATATTTGGAATCGATAGAGCGATGGTTTGTGTCTTATTCACCCTAAGATTTCTAGCGATAGAACTAGGAGTATAGTTTAATTCTTTCATTATTTGTATTATTTTCTCGCGTTTTTCTGGATTTACATAAGGATGATTATTTAAAACTCTTGAAACAGTAGCATTTGAAACATTGCATAATTTAGCTATTTCATTAATTGTTACCATAAAGAATCCCTCCGAAAAAAATGTTGACATGTAATCGATAACATAAAATATAGTCTACTCATGATTTTCAAAATAATTTCTTAGAGGTGATTTAACGTAAAAACTCTTACTACAATTTCTGGCCATAGCAAAGACAATTTAGCTTTATTAAAGTGCCTGCAGGGAGAAACGAAAGAGAAAGAATTTGAAATTAGTAATGTATTACCGAATCTCAAAATGAAAGAGAAATTATTTAGAGAAAATAAATTGAAAATAGATATTGATATAGAAAAAGATATTTTCAATTATAGCAGAAAAAATATACAGAAAATATAATTTATGCCAGTTAATCGGCTGATTTCTCAAAGTGAAATTGACGGAATAATAGGAACTTTAAAAGAGGTTTTACCGACAGGTCAATTCACAAGTGGACCATTTTCTAAAAAATTAGAAGAAGTAATTGGGGACTATTTAAACCAGAAGTTTGTAATTGCAACAAGTAGTGGAACAGACGCACTTATGGTGTCTTTGTTATCTATTGGTATTCAGCCAGGCGATGAAGTGATTATGCCAGCTAATAGTTTTGCTGCTACTGAAAATGCAGTGTTAGCAATTGGAGCAAAACCTGTATTTGTAGATATTGATCACAAGAGTTATTGTATTGATCCACTTAAAATAGAAGAAGCAATAACCCAAAAAACAATATGGATTTTACCTGTTCATTTGTATGGTAAACAATGTGATATGAAAAGAATTCGTGAAATTGCAGATGTTTATCAGTTGAGAATTATTGAAGATGCATGTCAGGCTATTGGTTCCTCAAACCTTGGAGAATATGGAGATATTATTATTCTGAGTTTTAATCCATATAAAAACTTTGGTGTATGTGGTAAGGCGGGTGCAATAGTTACTAATAATGAAAATCTTGCAATTCGTTGTAATCAATATAGTTATCATGGATTTGAAGTTGATAAAAAATAAAAAAGTATTAGATTTTGGCTTTAATTCTAAAATTGATAACCTTCAAGCAGCTATTGATTTAGAGAGAATTAAGTTCCTATCGTATAACAATTTAAAGAGAGTATCTTTGGCTCAACGATATATACGCAATTTAAAAGAATTAGAGGATAGAGAATTAATAAAGCTACCTAGGATGACAGAAGATAATGTTTGGCATCTTTTTCCGATTAGAATTATAAATGGAAGAAGAGATGAGGTGAAAAATAAATTGTACCAGTTGTATAACATTGAAACAGATATTTATTATCCAGTATTATCTCATAAACATAATACTAAGCTGGTAAAGAAAAATTATATACAGGATACTTTATTAAACACAGAGCAAGTTCATAAGGAAATATTACATTTACCTTTACATCCAAACTTGTTGTTAGAGGAACAAAATTTTGTTTTGGAGGGATTAATTAATGTCAATAAGTAATGAAGTTTTAAAGTCTTTAGTTTTTGAAAGGTTACCACAGGTTAAAAATCCTAAATATATAGTGTTCTGTGATTTTGATGAAACTTATTATCCTCATAATATGGATAATTTCGGAAGAAACAATTTGGAATTATTAGAAAAATACTTGTATGAACACGCAAGTAAAGGAGATTTGGTCATTGGTTGGGTAACTGGAAGTAGTTTAGAATCAATTGTTGAGAAAATGAAAAAAGGTGGTATTAAATATTTCCCTCATTTTGTGGCGAGTGGATTAGGTACGGAAATAACGTACTTTGATAGTAATGGGACTACTATGGATGATCAAGTTTGGGAAGAGAGAATAGTAGAGGGAGGGTTTGATTCTGCGAAAATTAAAAGAATTATCGAATCACTTGAAACAAAATATGAAATTTTTTTAAGACCTCAGACACAATTAGGAAGTTCTAAGTACAAATTTAATTATTATTATGAAGAGCAAAATGAAGCTATTGATTCAAAAAATTTAGAACAGATAGAAGAAATCGGGAAGTTATACAAAGTGGGGGTAAATATTAACAAATGTAATCCATTAGCTGGTGATCCAGAAAATTGCTATGATGTAGATTTTATTCCACTTGGAACAGGTAAAGATGAAATTGTGAAATTTATGTTAGATAAGTACAAACTAGATAAAGCAAATGCAATTGCTTTTGGAGATAGTGGAAATGATTTAAGGATGTTACAAGCTGTAAGACATGGTTACTTAGTAGAAAATGCAACGGAAGAGGCTAAACATACACACGCAATGCTAGCTCAAGGTGAATACTCAATTGGAATTTTAAATACTCTAAAGCACATTATTAATTAAAGGGATGTTCATATAATGAATATTGGAATTATAGGTGCAGATAGTATTGCAAAAGCTCATTCTAGAGCATTATCAACAATTGATAATTGTAAATTAGTTGGAGTATATGATGTTAATTACGAGAATGCTCGAGAGTTAGTAAAAGATTATGATGGGGAAGTTTTTAATAGTTATGAAGAGTTACTTGAAGTTGTTGATGGGTTGGAAAAACAAGAAATTTTTTTGCCTTTACCGTTATTAGTTGATCCGGAAAACGAGATTTTTGAATGGGCGGATTCTTTTAGAAAGGAAATTATAAGCTGGGTTAATGCAGCAGGGGGTTCTAAAAAATCACTTGCAACATTTGAAGATGGATTACGTTCACAAATTATATTAGATTTATTCTTCAATAAAAACAAACGTAACAAAGAATTATCTGTAACAACTATTTAGTTTTATTGTAAAAAGAGGGATTTATAATTTGTAACATAAATCCCTTTTTCTTTTGAATTGGAGCTGATAAAAGGTGCGGTTAATATTTTATTTTGGGTGCTTGTTCTATTTTATTGTAGGAGTAATACATGTTTGTATGGGCAGTTTAATTCCTTCGTTACTACAATATTATGAAAGAACACCTGATCAACTAGGGATATTAATATTTTTTCAATTTACTGGATTTTTATTTGGTGTTCTTAGTTCGCCTGTTTTAGTAAAAAAGTATTATTATTTTAAAACTCTAACATTTGGGATATTAGCAATGCTAGTAGTTTTAGGAGGTTTTATATTTGTTAAAGAATGGGCATATTTAGCAGTAATTGCATTTGGATTGGGTTATGGAGCGGGTTTGTTAGAAACTACTATGGGTTCCTTTGTTATTTCAGCAGAAAAGAATAGTGCTGCTAAATTCAGCATTCTTGAAGTATGGTTTGGGATTGGAGCACTGGGGTTTCCTTTATTAGTCAATTATTTTATAAAATTTTATACATGGTATTTCATTTTATATGGAATCTTGCTATTTCTTATTTTCACACTATTAGTTTGGTACTTGTTTGGGAGTGCTAAATTTAATAATCTTTCTCCACGAAAGAATGAAAAGGAAGTATCACTATCCCCATTAACTGTTAGCTTTAAAAATGGAAAAGTAAAAATTATATTATTTATATCACTTTTTGCATTCTTATATGCAGGTATAGAAACCAATCTTGCAAATTTTTTATCTACAATTATGATTCTTACTAATAATGAATTAATTAGTTCAATAAGTATATCTTGTTTCTGGCTAGCAATAGTTATCGGAAGGATTTTTATAGGTAAGCTTGTTCATAAGTTTAATTATTGGATATATATTTCATCTAGTTGCTTCACATTAGTAATTCTCTTATTTCTATTCCCCTTTGTTCGTAGTACAGGTATGTATTTATCTGTAATCTTCATTATTGGTTTAGTCATAGCTGGCATTTTTCCGATAACACTTATTTTAGCTTCCCGTATTATGGAAAATAATATTGATGAAGTGACTAGTTTATTTATTGCATCAGCAAGTTTGGGAGGAGCTCTAGTTTCCTTTCTAATTAGTTGGAGCTTATCATTAAATACTATAAATATTACCTTTGGGATATTTTCATTTTTTGCTTTTATTCTTGGTTGCATTATTTTAAAGATGAGGAAAATCTCCAATTATAGTAATAAAGATGTTAAAAAAATAGAAAGCATGAAATCTTTATAGAAAATATTTTTATGTATAGAATGTATAAAAAAGAAAATTATAGTATAAATTGACAGAAAATTGATAAAAGAATTGAGAAAGCTGAAAATTCAGTATTTTAAGTATATTTTTAGCGTTGTAGTGTGTAATATATTCAGCAGAGCTATATCATAAAAAATAGGATTATAGACTAACAATAGAATTATGTGTAAGTATTTCTGAGTAAAAATAGTATTCGAGTTCATATAGGCTATATATCAACTGCTATACATTAGTTTAAAAACAAATATAGAAAAGTGTGGTAATGGATCCACATGAATTATATTTGCAATCTATTATTTTTACCTTAGCTGTTTAGTAGTTTGTATTTACATACATATGTAAATACATTTTTGTTACATGCAATTATTCAAAAGGGAGGTAATATAATAATGGCTATTCGAAAACATTTAATTACTCTTGAGGATCTTACTGATAGTGATATTAACCAAATTGTAACTCGTGGGGTAGAGTTTGCCACAGGTAAATCGCAACCTAATCAAATATTAGCGGGAAATATAATTGGGATTTACTTCCGTAAAACATCGACTAGAACTCGATCGGCATTTTCTGTTGCAGCATTAAAGATGGGTGCACAAATTGTAACGTATGGTCCAAATGATTTGCAAGAAAATACAGGGGAGTCTATAGAAGACACTACTCAAGTACTTTCGCGAATGCTGGATGCACTAGTAGCAAGAACTGCAGATAGTCAAAAGGAAATGGAAAAGCTGGCATCTCAAAGTCGTATGGCAGTCATTAATGCAATGAGTACGGAAGAACATCCAACACAAGCGCTAACAGACTTAACAACAATGAAACAAAAATTTGGTGAAATAGCTGGATTACGGGTTTTATATATGGGAGAAGGTAATAACAGTGCTGCAGCTCTAGCTCTTTCTTTATCTCGTTTTCCAGGTACGGAGTTATATCTTTTTACACCTGCTGGTTATGGAGTGTCTCCAAGTGTGCTTGAAAAATCAAAAGAATATGCACGATTATCTGGTGCTAAAGTTATTGAATGTCATGATATAAAAATGTTACCTAGTGAAGTGGATGTTGTATATACAACAAGGTGGCAAACAACAGGGACAAGCAAAATAGATCCTTTATGGAAAGATGCATTTAATCCATTTGCAGTGACAGAGAGAATTTTGACTTTATATCCGGAAGCTACTTTCATGCATGACCTCCCAGCACACCGGGGGGAAGAAGTAGCAGCAACAGTTATTGATGGACCGAAAAGTATTGTATTTACCCAGGCCGAAAACAAGCTAAATAGTGCTATGGCAGTACTTGAATGGTGCTTAGCTTATCGCTACTAAAGAATCTAGCATTTATTGTCTTTCAGGTATAAGTTCTATTTGAAATACATTCGAAAGAACATTTACAACTATTTATCTTTAATTATTTTTTTAGATTTTAACCAAGAAAGGAAGCAAATTATGCTCAAGAAATTAGAGAGTTTAGAAAGGGTAATCGGCAACACACCTATGATTAAATTAGAGCATGAAAAGATTAATCTGTATGCAAAACTAGAATATCACAATTTAATGAATAGTGTTAAAGTGCGTGCTGCTCACCATATTTTAAAATCAGCAATAAGTCGCGGTGAAGTGACTGAAAATTCTACAATTATTGAATCTTCATCTGGTAACTTTGCGGTTGCTCTTGCTACTCTTTGTAGGTATATCGGCCTGAAATTCATACCAGTTATTGATCCAAATATTAATGATAGTTATGAGAATTTTTTGAGAGCAACTTCCTATCAAGTAGCTAAAGTGGATGAACGAGATGAAACAGGTGGCTATTTATTAACGCGTTTAAATAAGGTGGAAGAACTTTTAAATACTATTCCTAATGCATACTGGACAAATCAATATAATAATTCTGATAACTTTGAAGCCCATTATCAAGGAATTGGTGGGGAAATATCTAATGATTTTAAACAGTTAGATTATGCCTTCATTGGAGTGAGTACTGGAGGAACTATCGCTGGGGTATCTACACGATTAAAAGAAAAATTCCCTAATATTAAAATTATTGCGGTAGATAGTCAAGGGTCCATTATTTTTGGTGATAAGCCTCGTAAACGGTACATACCAGGAATTGGTGCCAGTATGATACCTGGTATGGTTAAAAAAGCATTGATTGATGATGTAATGATTGTACCGGAGGTTCATACTGTTGCAGGTTGTTATGAGCTATTTAATAAACATGCAATATTTGCTGGTGGATCATCAGGGACTTCATATTATGCAATCCAAAAGTATTTTGAAAATAGGGATGCTCAAAATACACCTAATGTTGTTTTCTTGTGTCCTGATAATGGACAAGCTTACACATCAACTATTTACAACGTAGAATGGGTAGAATGGCTTAATACAAAAAAATCAGTAGAAGACCAATTAGTTTCTTTATAAAAATGATATAGAAATGAGGAAGCAATTATGATGTATTTAAATACTAAACATATCAATGAAATGGGTGTTAATTGGGAAGAAACAATAAATGTCATTTCAAAGGCAGTACAAAGTCTTGATGCAGAAGATTTTTCTCAGCCAATTAAGCCATACTTACGTTTCGATGATCCGGCTAATAGAATTATTGCTATGCCAGCTTATATTGGAGGAGAATTTAAGGTTTCAGGAATCAAATGGATAGCTAGTTTTCCGAAGAATATTGAGAAAGGTATTCAACGTGCTCATTCAGTTACTATATTAAATGATGCTATGACTGGAAAACCATTTGCGACGCTTAATACAGCAATGGTCAGTGTTATACGAACAGCTTCTGTTACAGGGTTAATGATTCGAGAGTTTGCCAAGTTAAGAGATTTAAATAATGTTAAAGTTGGAATAATTGGATTTGGACCTATTGGTCAGATGCATTTAAAGATGGTAACTGCCCTATTAGGCGATAAAATCGAAAGTGTTTACCTATATGATATCAATGGAATTAAAGACGAATTAATTCCTGAGGAAATTTATTCTAAAACTCAAAAGGTTAATGCTTATGAAGAAGCCTATAATGATGCTGATATTTTTATTACTTGTACTGTTTCTGCAGAAGGTTATATTGATAAGAAACCTAAAGATGGAGCGCTACTACTCAATGTTTCTCTTCGTGATTTTAAGCCTGATATCTTAGAATATACAAAATCCCTAGTTGTTGATAATTGGGAAGAAGTCTGTCGTGAAAAAACTGATGTTGAAAGGATGCACCTTGAAAGAGGTTTACAAAAAGAAGATACAGTATCAATTGCTGACGTTGTAATCCGAGGAGCACTGCAAAACTTCCCTTATGACAAAGCAATATTATTTAATCCAATGGGTATGGCCATTTTTGATGTAGCCATTGCTGCTTATTACTATCAAAGGGCTAGGGAAAAGGAAATTGGTGTTTTATTAGAAGACTAGTAAAATTATTAAAGCGCAGTTTGAAATAATTGTCTAATAGCTGCTAAATATCGGTAAACACAACTAATCATTATAGAAAATTAGTTATTTGATAAGCTTAGAATTTATGTAATTATTTGAGGAGCTGTTTTTATGAGTGAAATTATTTCGGCCTTAGATCTCTTACATCCCAAGCAAATTCGCTTTCATGAATCATATGAACACAAACGATTGGAACAAATTTGTCGTGTAATGGAAAGTGAAGGTGTTTTACGGAATCCTCCCTTAGTCTCTGAGCTTAGTGATGGTAATTATCTGTTACTTGATGGTGCCCATCGTATGAAGGCTATGATGGCATTAGGTTGTAAACGCGTTGCTGTACAGGTAGTACCTGATGAAAAAATAAAAATTCGTGCTTGGAATCATTTATTACCAATGGGGGAATGGGTAAATAATTTAAAGAAAGAACCTACAATAATTTGGTCAGGTAAGATTATTGCTAATAAACGTTTGCTTGCAAAAATTACAGAAGCAAATAAACAAGTACATTTTTTATATGCAAGGGATTTAAATAGCGACTTATTTAATCATTTAGAGATATGGCATCGTATTGTCAGCTTATATCAACATGAGTATACGGTACGCCGTCATTCAAATGATACTGAGGTCTGGCCTCATTCAAATGAAATATTGATGAGTTATCCAGAATACTCGTTGATGGAACTGAAAAAGGTAATTGAAGCAAAGTTTTTAATGCCAGCGGGAGTTACTCGTACGACGCTTAGTGGTCGGTTATTGAATTTACGTATACCACTTCATATATTGCGTACGGAAGTATATCCTGCTGGTGAATGGGAAACGTTATGTGGAAATTGGTCAAAATGTTTACGCCTTTATGACGAGCCAATATATGTTTATGATGCTTGATATATTGTTTAATGATTATGATGTATATTTTTTATTTATTTGTAAAAATTTCATTATATGATTTATATTAATTCCAAAATATTTTTATTATGTTATAAAAACTTTTTGAATTAGTATTTAAGACTAATCTAAGAGAGGTTTGTTATCGGATGGGGTAAATATTACCAAAAAAGATAAAGTGGAGATCTCTAAAAAATTAAAAACTTTCTTGGGTGATCAATATTCACTTGAATTAGGAGAGTACATAAGCTTTGAGATACTTGAATTTATAATAAAAGAATTAAATCCACATTTTAATCTAGCTACAAAAAATAGGTTGGAAATTCTCTTGAAAAATATAGAGAAAGAGATATATAGTGAATTAGTTTCACATGAAGATAACAAAGTATAGGCAATATTACATGTATTTAAATGTAGAATAGTATAAACCTACATCTACATAATGTGTTGCTATTAATTTGGTAGAATAGCGAGGAACAAGAGAATTGATGATATACAATTTTTAAAAGAGATGGAATTGAGAAGTGAACATACTTACAATTTCATCTTTTTATTTTTGACACGATTTTTGCAATTCAAGCTTGATATTAGATTCTGACAAAGCCTTTTAGGCAGGGTGGATTTTGTAAGAGAAATTAAATATATTAAAGTTATTTCATAATTGAAATTTATTGGCGAGTTCATATACAATTAAAAAAAAGAGTTGATTATCTCCTTTTATGGTAAAATATTCTTGATAGTTATCTTCTATAAATCTAATTTTTTTCATAAGTGTAATTACAATTCTTAATGGCTATTTAGGTATTAGAAGAATTATTTAAATTAATAATCAGCATCGATTATAACAAATTTATAAAATAAAAAATATCAGTTAAGAAAATAGTGTTTAAATTTTAACGCTATAATAAGCACGTTTCTTTTTATTATATCAATATAGTTAAATATCCTATTATTTTATTTTTTGTAAATATATCTTTATTTAATTAACATTTAATGGTATATTATTTTCAGACAATGTTGTGGTAGAATATTGAATTTATAACAACATTTTCAAAAAAAATAAGAAGGTAGGTATTGGAATGGAGAATGAAAAATATTTACAAGTTGTAGAAGATGAAGAGCTTGAACAATTAGTTGGTGGTATAGGACCTGGTTATATTGAAACTTTAACTAAAGATTGTCCAAGAGTGACACCTCAAATATGCGTACCAATTAATGGAATCTGGACTTGTAAAAGATGCTACTAATAGTTAAAGAGAGTAAGGCAAAAGGCCTTACTCTCTTTAATGATAATGAATTTCTAACTATTTCTCCTACCTATAAAAAGAAGAGGTTATTATGAAAAATAATTCACGTGGAATTTTAAATACAATAGATAATGTGTCCTCTTTAGTAACAAAAGAAGACCTAGAAAAAAATTTTATTATCTTTTTAGAGGATTTTTCATGTAACGATGTTATTAAGAATGATGAAAACTATAACTTTCAAAAAATAATACAAACATATGTAGCATTCTTTAAAAATATGATAATAAATAAAATTGATTTTTTTGGTAATGTTGAGAGGATTTCTGAATCGATAATGTTGGATTTAGAAAAAAGATTATATCAAGTATTAAGACCATCCTTAATTGTATACATAAATAAACTTAGAGTAGAAAAAGCTTTAATAGGAATGGATATCAATGAAGAATATAAGTATTTTACGAGGAATTTCTTTCATTTTAAAAAAATTCATGTGAATTTCTTTAAAATGTTACCTTTACTAAATGAAAAAATTTTTACAATAATTGAAAATGAAATAAATTATTTGATGTGGTTACAAGGAGCTCTTAAAAAAGATCAAAAAGAAATTCATAAAATGTCGGGTTTTAATATTATGCATCTGGAAAAAGTTACTAACCTAGGTGACTATCATAATAATGGAAAGCGAACAATCCTTTTAGAAGATAAATTTAATCATAAGATAATTTTAAAACCAGTTGATTTGAAAAATTCTATTTTATATCACAGTTTAATTAATCAACTGAATAAAGATTTAAATACAGATATCTTTATTCCACAAGTAGTTAATAAAAAAAATTATGGATATATGGAATTTATTAATCATGAATCATGTGAATCTAATGAGCAAATTAAAGATTATTATTATAATTTAGGCGTCGTGCTTTCTGTAATATATCTGATTAATGGAAGTGACATACATAATGAAAATATTATAGCTCAAGGATCCTCACCAGTCATAATTGATTTTGAGACATTAGGAAGTACATTAAATCCAAGTATCGCTGAAGAAAACAGTAGTTTTATATTATCTAATTCAGTATTAAATTCTAGAATGCTACCTATAAGGTTTAGTGGAGGTAGAGAGGTAATAAGGGATTACAGTGCAATTGGGAGAGTAATGAAGACTTTGGTAAAAACAATTAAAATAAAAAATGAATTTACATCCAATCCAATTGAAATAAGAGAAGAAACAATAATAGAAGATACAGTTCAGAATTTACCTTTTTTTAACAATGATATATACGAGTATGATAATTATATAAATGATATTATTAAAGGTTTCGAAGATGCATATAATTCAGTTTTAAAAAATAAAGAGGAATATATGTATATTTTAAAAAACAGTATTTCTAAATGGAATTATCGAAAAGTATATCGAAATACAAAAGTCTATACTCTTTTATTAGATAGACTAAATGTTCCGGATTTATTAGAGAATAAATTAAAGACTATAAAATATTTACGAAATATTCTCGAAAAAAACACATACTTGGCTACGAGGAAAGATATTATTCAAAAAGAGATAGAGGCACTATTATCCTATGATGTTCCATATTTCTTTAATAAGTATGAATGGGGGGCTTGCGAGAGTTTATCAAGTAATGAAATAGATTTAGAAATGAAATTCCAAAAAATTTCATATGCTGACTTTTTACTACAAAGAAAAATTATAGAAATATCCCTTTCCAATCAAAATGATAATCTATATAAGCTGAATTCAGTAAAGGAAACAATTAATTTTCAGACTAAATTACCTACAAATAAAATAAAGGAAGCAATTACAGGGAAAATTCTGGATGGTAGTTATATATCAAAAGGCGGTGATGTAGATTTTATTGGACTAAAAACAAATTGGCAAGGGGAGCTCGAGATAAACCATTTGAATAGTGGAATATATGATGGATTATTGGGAATAAGTTCATTATTGAGAAATAATGCTGATCCTAATTACATTGAATTTATAAATAAACTCGAACAAAAAGCCTTATTAGAAATTCTAACCAAAAATAAGAATAATTATGGTTTTGTAAATGGTGTTAATGCTATTGTTTCTTACTATTTAACAAATTTACCGCATATAACCTCTCTCAATGAAAAGGTGATATTGCAAATATTTATGAGTATCAACTCCGATATCGAAAAAGGTGGATATAACGATAAACATTTTGATATATTAGGTGGTTCAGCCGGTCTAGTTTTAACTGCAGTTAAGTTTTATCAAGTTAATCCTAAGTATAAAATATTGCTTGAAGTGGCTGAAAATCTCGGTGACTACATTGTCAATAATATGCAAACAGATAATGAATTTGTATATTGGAAAGCTCACGATACTCTAAATTTAGAAGATTCATTAAAGGGATTTGTTCATGGATTATCAGGTCAACTTCTCGCATTTTATAAGTTAAAAGACATATTAAAAACCAATAAGTACGATAGAGTAATACATGGTATACATAAAAGTGAGAAAATGAGTACGAGTAAATATGAGTATACTGATAGCTGGTGTAAAGGGTTTAGTGGAATGGGAATATCAAGAATTAAAATTTTAGAATCATATCAAAATGAAGATATACAATCGGATTTAATCTTTTTTAAAAATCAAATCTTAAGTACATTACATGAAAACAGTGATTATTGTTTATGTCATGGTTTAATGGGGAAATTAGACTTTTTATTGGAGTTAGAAAATAGAGGTATGCTAGAGCGAAATGAAAAACAAATTGTTATGAAAGTAACAAATAACTTTTTGAATAATTTTGATATAGAAGATTTTAATCCTCATAAAATTTCATTATTTACAGGTTTAGGAAGTATTTTGTATTTTTTACAAAGGTTAGAGAATAATAAACTAAATAGCATTTTATACTTTAATGCCTAGAATAGGTGATAAATATGTTAAGAAAGAAAATTAAGTTTATACCGCAAATGACATCTTTTGATTGTGGACCTAGTTGTCTAGCAATGATTATGCATTATTACGGTTTAGCAGTACAAGCTTCGGAAATTAGAAACAGTAAAATTATTAATAAAAAATCGTCATGGAGTTTGTTGGACATAAAAAAAGTTAGTGAATCGTATGGACTCTCTGCAACTGCATATAGGATAGAAAATATAACTGATTTACAAAGGATACAAAAGCCGATGATAGCATTTTGGGGCTTTAATCATTTTGTAATTATTGAAAGGGTTAAAGAAAATAAATTTTATATTGTAGATCCTAAGGCAGGGCCAATGGTAATCGATATAAGAAGTTTTGAAGAGATGTTTTGTAACTATATTTTAGTAATAGAAAACAAAGAAGATATACAGCCAAATATTAAAAAGCGTGAAAAACATATACTACTTAGATATATTGATCATTTTGTATCCCCAAGTCAGATTCTTTTACTAGCACTATTAGTATTATTAGCACAAATCTCAATTTTTGCTTTCCCTTTTATTTTGAAAAAGTTTATGGATATTTTGAATGCTTCAAAGGAAGTTGATGTAAAATACCTTTTAATTATTTTGGGGAGTTTAATAGTTGTTATAGGGATAAAATCTATAACTTCAATTATAAAAGTAAAATTTCAAAAAGAAATTGATAGAAAAAGTACAACAAAAGTTTTTGAGCATATGTTTAATATCCCCATAGAAAAGATTACTACACGTCACGCAGGGGATTTAAATGTAAGAATCATGAGTCTAGAGTCAATACGAGGATATATTTTAGAAGATCTAATTGAAATGATTATATCAATAGTAGTTATCATTCCATTATTGATGTATCTATTATATACTGAGACTTTTTATACTTTAATATTGATGTTTTTTATTGCTAGTTCCCTATTCATCAATATTTCCTTAGGGAAATTTATATATAATGCTAATTTAGTCGAAACGTATTACCTAGGAGAACATAGAGGGAAAATTAATGAATCATTAAAAGCGATGTATTATGTAAAGGCCACGGGGATTTTTTCTAGAATTAAATCTGTATGGAAAAAAGATTATAATAAATATCTAGATACGGTACATAAAAGAGTGCTAAAACAAAATGCTTTAGAATCATTTAATAGCTCCCTATCAACAATATTTATTATCATAATGCTTGCTGTAGGATTTTATAATTTTAGTAAGGGAGAAGGGGATTTAAGTAATATTTTCTTCTTTATTGCCATATCTAGTATTATATTTTCTCCGGTTTCAACGATTATAGGATCAATTTTAAATTGGAATTCAGTTAAACCTCTTTTATTAAGAACTTTAGATATCTTGGAAGAGGTGTTAGAAAAAAATGGATCGGATACCGAAGTAGACATTCTTAGAGGCTCAATTCAATTCAATAATATTTCGTTTAGTTTTGATGATAAAAAAATAATAGAAAACTTAAGTTTAAACATTAAAAATAACGAAAGTATTGCTATTGTTGGAGAAAGTGGCAGCGGTAAATCCACTTTGGCTAACTTATTATTAAAATTACATACTCCCGATAAGGGTAATATATTAATAGACGATAGAGATATTAAAGATTGGAACAGTGAGGAACTAAGAAAAAAGGTAGGACTAATGACCCAGGATGGAGTTCTTTTTAGAGGAAGTCTATTTGAAAATTTATCTTACTTTGATATAAATTATGACCCTTTAAAAACCCAGAATGCTATAGATAAATTGAATTTAAGTAATTATATTCAATTTCAAAGTGTAACTGATATTTTTATATCTGAGGGAGGAACAAATTTCTCCGGTGGTCAAAGACAAAGGTTAGCAATGTTACGCCTGTTCATGAAAGAATATCCGATTCTTATTTTAGATGAACCAACTAACCATTTAGATAGAGAAACAGCAAATACTGTTATTGAAAATATATTTGCCTTATCGTCCACTAAGATTATTATCACTCATGACGAAAGTATTTTAGAACGTGTAGATAGAGTTTATGAGCTTACTGATAAAAAATTAAAACAACGAGAAATATTTTCGAAATCCAAGTTGCAAACATTAGGTAAAGGATAAATAGAGTATCTAATAAGTCGAGGACTTATTAGATACTTACTTTTATTTTGGAATGAGGAAGTGAGGAAGTGAGGAACAAAATGAAATTAGCAATTCAAACTAAAAATTTAACAAAATCTTTTGACAATCAATCCATTGTCAGAGATTTAAGCTTATCTGTTCCTGAAGGAAGTTTATATGCTTTTATTGGACCAAATGGTGCAGGGAAAACAACAACAATGCGAATGTTATTAGGATTAATTCCATTAGATAAAGGAACGATATTATTTAATAACAAAGATATCAAAGAATGGAAAGAAAAATTATTTGAAAATGTGGGTTGTTTTATTGACTCACCTACCTATTATCCTAATTTAACAGCTTATGAAAATTTAGCCTATGTACAAAATATGATTAATAAACCTTTAGAAGAAATAGATAGAGTATTAAAAACTACAGGAATATATAAAGCAAAGGATAAAAAAGTGAAAGATTTTTCTTTAGGAATGAAACAAAGGCTAGGTATTTCCTTTGCTATTCTTAATAATCCTAAAATACTAATTCTGGACGAGCCGACAAATGGATTAGACCCAGAGGGAGTACATGAGATTAGACGCTTGTTACTTCATTTAGTAAAAAATGAGGGGAAGACTATATTTATCTCTAGTCATAATTTAGCTGAAATTGAAATGATAGCAGATCACATAGCGTTACTACATAAGGGTAGCTTACTCTATGAAGGGAATTTAAACAGTATTATTACCTCTGGAGAATATATTATTCATGTTAATGATACAACTGTCACAGAAAGAATTTTGAATGCAGAGGGTATATCTTATAGCATAGAAAAAGAAGGGGTATTCAAGCTAATAATAGATCAAAACAGTGTTCCTAGTTTAACTAGAATATTAATTAGGAATGATATAGATATTTTTGAAGTTAGCCCTAAAAAGCCAACGTTGGAGGACGTATTTTTATCTTTAACTAAACAAAAGGAGCTACTATAATAATGCAATTTATCTTTAAAAGTGTGAATAGTGAGATGAGGAAAATTGGTGGGAGAAAATTATTATTATTTTCTTTGTTTTTTTCATTATTATCAAGCTTTTTGTGTATAAGTTATTTTATTTTTAACAAGAATAACCCTGACATGTTTCAATCTACAAATCTTATAGCAATTACAGTTAACTTTAATACACTAACGTTAAGCATTTTTTCTGCTTGTATGTGGTATTTTATTATTTCTTCTGAAAATAAATATGGTACTTGGGCTATTATTTATACAAAGCCAATTTCAAAATTCAAGTTATTGGTAGCTAAAAATCTATTGTTTATACTGCTCTATTTGATCTTTAATATTTTAAATTTTACAGTTGTAGGTATCTATATTTTTATAAATGGATATGAAATACCCATATTGTATTTTTTAAAAATGTTGTTACTTTGTACCATTTTATCTTTAGCAATACCATATTCTCAATTGCTTTTTCATTTAATTATAAAAAAGGGAATTCTAGCAGCATCCTTGTCAGTTATTTGGATTTTTTTTAGCGTAACATATGGATTATTCCCTACAATATTCACAAAGACATTTCCAATATTTTATGCATTGAATATAGTAAGTGACGTAATGATTAAAAAACCAACTATTTTAATATATCTTGCAAGTTCTTCAATATATATTTTAGGAATTATGTTATTAAGTGTGAGTTTTAAATATTATACATATGAATAATAAAGGGTGAAATAAGTGGGTATTTTAGGTGAATATAAAAAAAGTCTTCATAATGGGTTGTATATCCTGTTACTAGTATTTTTGTTGATACCAATAAGTTTTCAAGTTTTTTTAACTGTATTGTCTCAAGTAAAAGATGGCGTTGACATGCATATAGCGATTCTAAGTCTTTTTTGTAGATTATTTTTACCAATTGCAATAGGTCTATTAGTGTCATTTTCTTTTGTAAACGAATTCAGAAGAAAAGGATATATGTCTGCTATTTATCATGGAGTTACTTTAAAAACTATATTAAGTAATAAGTTTTTGTTTTGTTTAATAATTACTTTTTGTTATTTAATATGTGCTTTAGTCATAACTAGTATACCTATAGTATTAACGGTTGATAGTCTCGGGACTGTTTATCAAAGTTTAAGTTTTTCTATACTTTTTATGGTAATTAGCTCTCTAATTATAGTGAATTTACATTTTTTAATAAATATAATATTCTATAAAATCCCTCTACTTTCATTATTAGTAGGAGTTATAGGTGGACTGGGTAGTTTTTTTATCTCTCATACAAACTATTGGATACTATTTCCTTGGTCATATCCAATTATGAGTCTTTATATGGATAGCATTGAACCAAAACAGTTGTATATTATTCTTATTGTATATCTATTAACATTACTAAGTTGTATATTTATTATTAAAAAATCAATGCAATGGAATTAAAGTTAAAATAAGAAGAGTAGTATTATTAATAATAAAGCGTGTTGTAGTTGCTATAAGCTGAATCTCGTTACGTTAAGTGAAGTAATAAGACAAGCTGATTAAGTACTATTTAATTCAAAGAAGCTAAAATATGAAGAATGTAACATATGGCTGATAGAATAACTATTAAAAATTCACCATATGAAAAAGGTAGCTGTACAAAAAGTACAGCTACCTTTTTTTACAAAATCATTCGTATACAAGAGCAACCTTAGCGTAAACTTGCGCTTAATGGTACTTGAGAATAAACTGTGAAATTGTTACTATAAGTACCATGTTTAGAAAATGAGGAAGAAATAGAACTGTTCCAACTCTTGTAGATAGATCCAGATATATCTGCTCTTAGAAGTACGTTTGAAAAGCTAGCTTGGCTAAAAGAATTATGTCCAGTATCTTCAACGCCCTGAACCATTTTTACTGGTTCGTATTGAGAAAATGAGCCATATACAGGCTGATTTGTATATCTAGGGATTCCATTTACATACATAGTAACCGTACCATTGCCGGTATTAATTATTTTAAGGTTTACTCGATCACCATCTTTAATTGATGTATCATATTGTGTGTTCCAATACTTATTGTTTTGACCTGATTCATTATATCCTGAATTAAGAAATACTTTATATCCACTTGGTGTTTTTGAAATACCACCTTCAACTTTAGATGCTCCAATACCTAAATACCAATTCACATATCCATCCTTAACAACAACTGATTTTGGTAGGTTTATATCAGCTGCAATTCCAGTATAATTACTATTTGTAACACTTTTTACAGCACCTTCTGTAGCTGCAAAACTTGTAGTTGAAAACATTGATAGAGAAATTAAAAGTGAACTGACTAGATACATCATTTTTTTCTTACTTTTCCTTAATGCTTGATTCATTTTTAAATCCCCCTTATTTTTAATTATTAAATTGTATTAAAAGTTGGCCAACTAACTACGACTTACAATCCAAAGATACATTAGGTTTAATTAAATGTATATATTTTCCTGTCATAAGTCATTGAAATGTCAAATAAATTAGATGATTCGTATTTATCAATATAGGGGGAGTTGACGGTATGAAGTGTTATGTCTATTTAAAATTAAGAAGGCTTTGTTAAAAATAAAATAAAGCTTACAAGTTTGTTGGGTATAATATGTATTACGATTTATTTAGGAGAGATAAATATGGAAGGAATACAAGGGATTTTTCAAAAGATATATCTCAAATTCTGAGAAATAAAATAAAAACAAATGAAATAAATGAATTGTTTGTGTTAAAGAATTTATTGCAATAGTTCGTAGGTGAAGGGAAATATATGATTTAAAAGGCGTGGAATTCCTATATAAAAAGAAGAAAGGGGGTCCAGCTATGGAAAAGACAAGATTAAAGTTAAATAATGCAACTATTGAAGGGGTTATAGAGACGTTAAAAGATGAAAATGAATGTTTACGTATGGAAATCGATTATTTAAAAAAGTTAAAGGCCTTACTTCAAAAAGAGAAGAAATTACAGAACAAGACTAAGTGGAAGTTCTAGTCTACCATTCTACGTACAATTATAGTAACGAGAATAGTCCGAAACAAATCTGTTTCGGACTAGGGGTTCAATATTTTATCCATTGTATTCAACATTTTTTTATAAAAATTTGAATTCTTATTCTGTTGATATAGTCAATTTGTTTTAAAACAGACCGTCTTAATGGGCGGTCTGTTGTTTGTTATGGTCGGCGACAGTTATTCTTTTACTCATCTCATATTATATTTAGTTTAAGAATTGAGAATAGAAGAATAGGATTAGAAAAATTAATGTTTTGCCAAATAATTTATTAAATATACTTAAAGGGATAAACAGTTCTCCTATTGTAAGGCTGTTGAGTTTATTCTTCTTTGGTCTTTTTATCAATTCTTTAAATGTTTGAAAGTTTATTTTATTAACGAAAGACCAATTTGGCATAGCTTTTGTATCTGAATCTATTTTGAAAATGATATGAATACTATGTGGGTGAAAGCCGCCTATACTTAAAATAAGCATAAATCCTAAAATAATGAACCAAGTCATTTTTTAGCACCTCCTTTCAGTATTTAATATTAGGATATTAATAACGGTGAGGAAGTGTGCTATTGTCCATGAAAAATATTGAGAAATTGTTGAGGAAACGTTGAGACTGTTGCAATGCAATCGATCGTAGGATAGTTAACTATGCTTGTCCTGTTATATTTGTTAAAAAAGGAAAGAGAACAGTTGCGTAGACTGTTCTCTTAAGGAGCGGAAGTGCTGAACATAAGTGCTGAACATTTTTCAATGACAATGATTCAAGCCTTCCAATTATAGTGTGTACAAATAATTACAATTCATACAAAGAGGCAGGTGTAAATTATTCATACATTAAAATTACTTTATTATAGATTGAGTGTATTACAAAGTACAAAGAGCACTTTTCAAAAGTGCTCTTTGTAAGGCGTACATTAAGGACTTGAAAGAGGCATCATTGTTAATTCGAAAGGAGATATCTATATACAACATATGAAGATGATTTGAAAGGGTGACGATAAAAACAAAAAGACCAGTAAGGATGTACCGATTTCTCAGCTTCAAGAAATTGGAGAGGGGGGATTTATATTGTTAGGGAATTTTTTGAATGCTATTCCATTATAATATTGATAAACTATGCAGATGAATAATAAGAGTGAAGTTGTAAATTTATCATCTATAGTGTAATCTTCACCATTTGAAATAGGAACTCTTAAAATCTTATCCTGAGAAACTAGATGCCATCAATCATGTTGATAATCAAGTGCTTCGTCCTTTGTAGAACCTGGGGAGGCATATGCCGCTGTAATTCTTCAGTAAACGTAAGCATTTAAAGATTCATTAAGAAATGCTATCCCTTCCTATAATTCTACAGAAGGGATAACGTTTTTTGCTTTATGGGTGGTATAAAACTTTAGATTGATAGCGCTGTGATAATGCCCCTTTTTTAGAGTCATCCTATCAGCATGTTGAAGAGTAGGAGATTACTTGCAAGAATCTTGGAATTATTGCAACCGTGCTGTGTTATAATTCTAAAGTACTGACATTTCATGTAGGACTTATAGATGTCGGTTTGACATATGAAATGTAAAATCAATCCGTCATTTTGAAGGTTCAGGCTACCAATATTTAAACTATTATTCGAACTAAAAGAAGTACAAGGAGGAAGGTATATCTATTAAGATAGTGTGATATACCAAATTAGAAATGAACATTAAATTTAATAAAAAAGTAGTAGCATTCACGGCAGGATTAACGGTATTATCTTCACCATTGGTATCGTTTGCAGAGGAACAACAATCAGTAAACAATAAGCAACCTACAAACGTTCAGGAACAAAGTAAAACAACATCAGATGAACAAGCTTTAAAAAGTATTGAAGCTAGTTTTGAAGGGGTAGATGGACGTGGTGGAGGTACTGTCGACAAGAAAAAAACAGACAGTCTTCAACGTTCAGAAGGTATTCATGAAGAAACAGGTACATTAACTGTTCCTAACAATTCAAACAGAACAAAACGTAGTCTATCTCCCATATCACCTAGCACCTCTAGTACAATAAACGGTGTTCCATTCACTGAATGGATTGTTCCAGCAGGTAACGATAATATTCGTCCTCAAAACTACATGAGTCCAAAGTATATTACAATTCATGAGACTGATAATACAAGTGTAGGAGCAGGTGCTAGAAACCACGCTCAATACCTATATAACCAAGCAGTAGGGAACACAGACCGAGCTGCATCGTGGCATTTTACAGTAGACGATAAAGAGATTTATCAACATCTACCATTAAACGAGAACGGATGGCACGCAGGAGACGGTGATGGTCCAGGTAATAGAGAATCTATTGCAATTGAAATCGCAGTTAACAGTGACGGAAACTACAGTAAAGCGGTAGATAACGCTAAGAAACTTGTAGCTTATTTAATGAAAGAAACTGGTGTACCGTTAAATAACATTGTAAAACACCAAAAATGGAGCGGTAAAATCTGCCCTGCTAACATGATTAATAATGGGCAATGGGATGTATTCGTAAATAGCGTTGAGGGGTATTATAATGATCTTTATCAACCAAAAGATGACATTACAGGAGGTTGGTATGAAGAAGCTATTCGAGAGTTAAATAGAAGGGGTATTATGATAGGGGAAGGAAACGGAGTTTTCGCACCCAATAGAGCGATAACAAGAGCCGAATTTGCTCAATTAATCTCTAACTCTCTAAACCTGCCAGCTGGAGATGCTTCATTTAAAGACCTAAACGATGCAAATTCAACTTTACGAGATGGTATTAAACGTACTGCAAGTGCAGGTATCATTCAAGGTAGAGGAGATGGTTATTTTGACCCAAACACACCTATTACAAGAGAAGAATCAGCAATTATTGTAAACAAGGCTTTACAGTATAAAGGTATATGGGGACCAGTTGTAAACCTACCATTCTCAGACAAAGACCAAATTAGCTATAAAGAAGATGTACAAAGATTGTATGGCTTAGGTATTGTCAAAGGTAAGGGTGAAAATCAATACGACCCTAAAGGAACAACAACACGTGGTGAAACAGCAACATTCATTCTAAATATGCTACAAGTAATTGAAAATGGTAGTGTTGAAAAGGTAGTTGGAACAGCTCAAATTAATGGTATTGGGGTAAATGTTCGAAGTGGGTCAGGTACAAACTATTCTATTGTTAGAAAGACAAGTAAAGGCGAAAAAGTTACAGTATATGAAGAAAAGAATGGTTGGCTAAGAATTGGAACAGGTCAGTGGATTTATTATGACTCTAGTTATATCGACTATAACAGATTATAAAAAACTAAATACTTAAAAGAACAGGTCATATTTGGATATATAACTTACTCTCAGGTTGTGAAGAAGACTTTCTCCACAACCTGTTTTTGTGCCTGGCCCCTATATTACCTATCAATACTGATGAAAAGAGGAGAAGGAGAGATTCATTATGGTGCTGGAATTGGGAAATCATCGTAATTAGCGTGTATGCAATTAAAGGCTAATGTTTTTGTGATAATTAAGTGGAGGTCACTATACGTACCTATTCAGCTCATATTTTGAAATAACTTAAAACGAAAAAATGAACTGTATTGTTACAAGTTAGCACAAAATTTTGTTCTGAGGGTACTATAAAACCTTCGCTTGATAGTAAAGAGATAACATTAACTTTGTTGTCCAGAATTGATTGTGCTAGATGTGGGTAGATTCGAAATTTATAGGCTTTATTAATCATCACTTGATTCATCTTCATTTTGGTATGTGTCTTCTTGGTTAAAATCATAAAAAATGCAAAAAGAACTTGTAGGCATCACTACAAGTTCTTTTTTAGATAATATAAAAAGGTGAAACAAACTATCTCATTACTCGTAACAGGGAAACTATCTTACTTAAGGCTTGGTTTCATTATATAACAAATATCAACATGTAGCATTTTAATGCGTGAAAATTATGTGAATTCGCAAATGAAATTTCATCTCTATTCCTTAAAAATTCCACTTATTCGTTTTTTAACTCCTTTAACTCAACGTTGAATAGATTAACAATATTTGCTAAAATAATATTATTAAAATGTAATATACAGTAATTTGTATGATGGAAATTAAAAAATTTACATATCATTAATTGAACGCTTAGCCGCTGATTACTGGAGTAAGGTAAATAACGAATTACATTTAATATACAATTCGTTCTGTAGCATAAGATACGTAATTAAGACATTTGATAGAAATAGAGTGCGAATAATGAGAAAGATGCTGACTTGTGGGTTACACTAATCAACTTGAAATGTTATGGGGGTGTATAAGTACTACAGCCAAAAAGTGATCTGCAATGAATATCGAAGAGGCTTACGCAAAGTTATATGAGAGTCTATGTGCGAAGGGAAAGGATAACGTTTATAGGAGGAAGCATAAGGGGGCAATTTAATATATGTAACGGGGGAATAATATTATGAAATTTAATACGAAATTATTAAAGAAATTACTTTTATTAAGTGCAACGTCTGTATCAATTTTCAGTGCCTGCTCTGTAAAGGAAGATGGGGGTTACGATCCTTATAAGAAACAAGACTCTATAGAAGTCGCAAAGGTCGAAGAGGAAAAGTCTAATCCACCTAAGGTTGAAGAGAAGAAGTCCAATCCGCCTAAGGTCAAAGAGGGTACAGAAGAACCTAAGAAGAAAAAAAAGGTACAACAAGTGGAGGAATCTAAGAATAAAGATGAGGAAACCAATGACAAATATCCGCATTATAAAGATGTACATGAAGACGGATCAACAGTATCACTAGAACAGTATAATCGAATCAAGGTTGGAATGTCTGCGGACAAAGTCATAGAGATAGCAGGAAAGCCTGGATCCAGTGAGACAACTAAATTGTTCTCTATCTACATATATTTAGGTCACGGTGGACACGGTTCGATGACTATAAAGTTTGATTCTAATAGAAATGTAACGAACAAAGAACAAGATGGTCTTAGCAATACTGCAGTTAAAGATGAGAAGGCTAGCAAAGAACATGAAGACCCTAATCCTGAATCTGTTAAGAAATCTAGTGCTATTATTCCAAACGATTTTTGCGGACATGGACATGACGAAACGAAGGAGCTAGCGCACGACTGTGAAAAAATTACTGATAAAAAGGCATATAGAAGATATCAACTACAACAAAAGAGAGAAGAGCGAAAAAGACAAATTAGGGGCGAAGAACAGGAATTAATTGATTATGATCAGGGGGATGCAGCTTACAAGGAGCAGCATCGTATATACGAAGAAATACAACGTAGAACAGAAGAAAGGGAATCGATTGACTACGATTACGATCAAGTTAGAGCTGTCAACAAAGAAAGGCAGCGTATGTACGAAGAAATACAAGAGTGAGATGAAGAAAAAGAGAGTAAAGTGGAAACTAAAAAAGCTAAATGGTACGAGGAGTACATTTTATAGGTAGAAATTTAAATTATTGAAAAACCAAAATATAGAAGGGAAAATAAAAGACACTAATTGGCGTCTTTTATTTATCGTTATTAATGAAAATTCACTGAGGATTTCTATTAATATTACAATATCTGGTTTTGGGATTAACTTATTAGAAAATGCTATTGATTTTATAACATTTGATAAATAACTAAAGATAATAAAAAAAATTCTTGATACAAAAATCTAAATTGTATAATATATAGGTATATTGTTATTTGTTGAATTCCGTTTATTCCCACGCCTTATGTGTTGTGGTTGAGTTGCAGAAGCAAGTGGTGTTCTTGTTTCAATTGTGAAAGGGCTTCTTTGAGCCGATTAGTGCATATATAGCTTATTTTGTTATGCGCATTTTTAATCGACTTGAAGAAGCCCTTTTTATGTTGTTTTCAAGTTGCAGGTGAGGTTATTTATGATTCATAACATAAAAAACAAAATAAAATAATGTTTGAATAGTATTAGTTGAACTAAAAGAGTAATCTAAAGAGCCGGATGATATATTAATTGATATAGATAAGTTATTAGAGAGTACGAATGAAGAACTACGATGTAAATTATGTGATGGTAGTTTATACAGGGGAAAAGGAAGAACTAAGTGATATGAATACTTGGATCTTCCTTTTTTATTGCAATTAGAAATCTGGTAAGAAAAATTATGCGTATAGACAATAGTTTAGTGACAGAACTTTATTAAAAATTAACAAGTAGAAGGAAAATGAAAAAATAGATTCAAAGATGAATAGTTTGAGTACGGTTAATTTACAAAATAGAGAGTAAAAAACCATGTTTACAATGGTATTTATAGGTCTGTTTTGATATGTACCTCTGATAGTTTGTAATTCTAGAAAAAAGAAAGAAAAAAATGCATGAATATATAGAAAATTTGAAGGGAATCTGCTTAATTTCTATACATTAGTTGAATCAAATAATAGATGACTAGGGAGTGTATAACATCCATTTCCCAGTTAAATTTTCTTAGATAAATAGCATGAAATACAGTATGTTCTCACTCATTTGTATAAGGATAAAATAGACTTTTATTTTTATGCAAATGAGTGAAACAGAACGATTCACCATATAAGAATATTCGACTATAATGAAACACTGTACGTCATTGTAATATTAAGATGTTTTAAGATTAAAGTGATTATTAGTCATAAAATATGAGTTTCGAGACCTCAGCAAAATATTGCAATGCTTTATATACATGAGATTGTAAAAATTATTTTATTAAAATTACTGGAGGCTGATGAAATATGATAATAGATCATATAAGCAACAATGTAGTAAAAAAATTGGAACAAACGGTGCGCTATGAAAAGAAACAGGTACAGGTATTACGTGTAAGTAAAAGTAGTTCTAATATGCACGCTTACATGATTTTCCCAGAATTTTCAGAGGTTAAAATTTCAAATACTGAACTGGATGAATATATAGAAAATCTATCAACAAGTCTGAAATATGTCATTGATCGCAAGTTAAATCAACAAGAAATTGAAAAACAAAATCATTCTTTCATTATGACGTGCGCAGTTGAGGAAGATGGTGTTATAGATGATGAAACGATTCATTTTAATACGACGTATGTTAAGCCACCTACACTTGCGAGTAAGGTATTTAAGCTAGTGTGTGGTTTAGGAAATCGTTTGAATAGCTTAAAAGAGTTACATATAACAGTATTAAATAATAATATTAATCGAATTGAAATAGAGTTTTATAATGAAAATGAAACATATGTAGCAGTAGAAAAAGAAGAAATTGCAAATGCGATTATGGGGGCATATACAAAAGCCAATATCTATTATTCCGCAGATCTCCGTTATGTTGCAGAAGGAAATGAAATCAAATTAAAGAGCATTAAGCCAAAATTAGCGGGTGATGTGTTGTGAAGCGAGAAAAAGGGATGATTGGAGTTTTATGTACATTTGTTTTTATGATCCTAGTACTCATACCTTTACATACAGCTCATGCATCTGTAAAAGTGGATTTTAATGAATTGAAAGGAAATGATGTTTCTTCATCTTTTAACGAAGGATTAAACAATCGAACAAAAACGACAGAGAAAGACGATTCATTTGGGTCATCAATTATACAAAAAGTTGAGGGTATGTATGCACCAGCTTTTAAAGTAGGGGTAAATATCTTTTCTATCTCTTTCATATTAGGTGTTATTGTCATGGTTATGGCGTTAATTACAAAGAATGGTCAATGGATGAAATGGGCAACAGGGAGTATGATTTTCTCGTTCGTTAGTATGATGGCAATGAGATTAAGTGTATATTTCTTATTTAGTTCGGATGTATTTTCGTTTATGAACATTTTTACGGATTTTTTAGACCTATTTAAAGCAACAGCACTTATTTTTACACCCTTTATGTTAATTGCAGGAATTCGTTTACGAAGAATTCATGAAAGTACAAAACAACCTGAGTATTATCGTTGGTCTAATCGCGTTATAACGGGATCTTGTTTACTATGTATGTTAGCCGTACTGGCTCCATGGTTATTTGCGAATATGTAAAGAAATATATATAGATGCAAAAGGTACTGAATGTTCATTCAGTACCTTTTATCTACCCATCTGATTTTTCCTTTCGTATTCTGCAAATATCTCCTCTGATATAGGGGATAATTCGTTCGATTTTTAATCGTTTTTTGTTGTAAAGGATTTCCATTTGTAGAATGAACACTCCTCGTAGTAGAGCTGGTATGCCTACAAAACAGACGAGGAAGATAGAAACTAAAATAATATTTAAATTAGAAATTCATACCTCGTATTTAATAATAACTTAATTTATTTTGATAGGAGTGCTTGTTTTGAAAAGAAATCCAGAATATACCGCTTTACGTAATTCTATCTTGATAGGTTGGCTGCTCACAATTATTGTTATGGGCTTATCTATCTATTTTTCTTCTATTATATATTTACTAATTGGATGTTTCATTTTGTCATTGAAATATGGATTAATGGGCACTATAAAAAATGTAGAAAAGCGTTTGCCAACCTGGGCTAATTTTGGAGTGATTGAAAAACCAGTGAATCGGAGGGTGACAAGACCGTTTCAATTTCGGGGCGGACTCATTGTTTCATTAGCATTAGGATTCATAGAGATGGTGATAAAAGGTTTATGTATCTCATATTATATTTTAGGATTAGAAACCCATGTATATCGTTTAATGCGTAGAAACACAAGAATGTGAAAAGGGGACTTAAATTATGAAAGTATTAATATTTGAATTAATTCTAATTGTGCTTCTGATACCGATAAACATTATGGTAAAAAAACATGCTCCAAAATGGAAAGGAAGAGCTGGAGAAAAGATGGTAAAACGTATATTAAGAAAATTAGATCACGAAAGGTATTGGGTGTTACATGATGTGGCGGTTCTTACAGAGTATGGTGATACAACTCAAATTGACCATATTGTTATTGCAGAAACAGGTATATTTGTTATAGAGACGAAGAACTACGAGGGTTGGATTTATGGAAGTGAGAAGGCAGCAAGATGGACACAAGGTATTTTTAGAAAGAAACACTCTTTTCAGAATCCATTTAGACAAAATTATAAGCACATGAAAACAATTGAATGGGTGATGGAACAACAGCTGCCGTGTATTTCTATTGCAGCGTTTCATCCAAAATGCAGCCTAAAAAGAGTAAATGTTCATTCTAAAGATAAACATGTCCTATATTATAACGATCTAAAAAAATGTATCGAATCCTATATTGATGTGAAATTAACAAAAGACGAGGTCGAGCATATTTACCAGACTATTTTGCAAGCAAATATTACTGATAAGGATACTGAAAATAAACATGTGAAGTATTTACAGAATAAGTTCGCTAAACAATAAGAAACGGAGAAAGGAACAATGTTATATATAATAGGATTTTTGGTAATCATCGTAGTAGTTATTCGTCTTAACGTGAAGTATTACCAGTTAAAAGGTAACCCAAAAGATTTTGTGATGAAAAAGAAGGATTAAGGATTTATTTTAGAAATAGAGGTAATAGAATACATATAGTATTTTAGCCATCATCAAAGGTCATAAGAACCGTTTTACGATCGATAAATACATACATTACTATATTTTATTAATGAATTTAAGTGATAAAATAAATAAAAATAAACAGGAGGTTTAGTTGTGAAAGAAGTGTTAGATGTGGAAACGTATTTAAAGAAAATGAAGAATCAGAAAATAAATTATGATAAAGTATTAAGAAAAATGATTAATGATTGGGAAGCAAGGAACGAAAGACCAAAGGTGTTACTTCATTCATGCTGTGCTCCTTGTAGTACTGCTTCATTGGAATTTCTTGCAGAACATGCAGATATTACGATTTTTTTCTCGAATTCGAATATCCATCCGAAAAGTGAGTACATGCGACGCTCTAATGAACAAAAGATCTTTGTAGAAAAGTTCAATGATCGTACTGGGCACACAGTAGGATTTCTTGAGGATGACTACCGTTCAAATGTATTTTTTAAAATAGTAAAAGAAGAAGGTTTGGCAGAAGAGCCAGAAGGCGGGCTTCGTTGTTCAGCTTGTTTTGATATGAGATTGGATCGTTCAGCTGAGGTAGCACAAGAAAAAGGTTTTGATTACTTTGGGAGTGCCATTACTCTTTCTAAAAATAAAAATAGTCAATTAATAAATGAACTTGGAATCGGTGTGCAAAAAAATTATGATCCGCGTTATTTACCAAGTGATTTCAAAAAAAGTAATGGATATCAACGTTCAATTGAAATGTGTAATGAATATGATGTTTTCCGTCAGTGTTATTGTGGATGTTCATTTGCAGCAGAGAAACAAGGTATAGATTTAAGATCGGTGAACAAAGATGCAATACATTATCTGAAAGAAAATAATCTTAGTTTAAAAAAATAGATTTAATGGAGAGAAATTCGATGTAAGATTAACCTATGATTTACATACGAAACGCATTATGTTTCTAAAGGAAAAACGTAAAAAGCTAAAATAGTTCGGGAATAACTCCTTACTGGTTAAAGTTCTAGAGAAGTAAAAACCAATAAGGAGTGTTTTCTTAATCTCGCATTGCCCCTGCCTCTCGGGAAGTCATTGCTCCTTGTCCTGCTCTTACATCATTTTGAATTTCTTGTTTCACTTTTTGTGCATCTGTTTCAGCAAAATCTGGTTTCATAACAGAACCAGGACTTTTTATAGCTTTTTTACGATCTTGCATACAAACCCTCCTCGATTTAACATTTAACAATCTTAGTATTTACAAAAATACACTCGGTATACTCCGAGTAGTATATTGTTTATTGAAGAAAAAATTGATTACTATAAGGTGGTAGAGGAACATAGGGAATAACAATCTTCCATTAATATCTCTCTCAAAAGTTTAGAGAAATATCTGAGGGGAAAACGCCTTTCTCTCTGTGGAAATATAAAGGAAGAATAGTGTTTTTTAATTTTGGATACAATAGTCTAATTATGCAAATAACCACTTGTTAAGGTTATTAGTAAAAGTGGGATCCAAGAATGACTAAATAGGGAATCTAATAGATGGATATGGAAAAATTTAATTCAATATAATAAAAAACCTTTATTTAAGGCAATTAGACTTGCTTTAAATAAAGGTTCCATCAAAAAATCACTATCAATTGTTAGTTTAAAACCAAATTGAAGTGTATATATTTTATTGGGAAATCGCTTTATAGACATCAAGCAAACCATTACCAAAAAAACTTTTATTAGTAGGGGTATCATTGCTAACTCCATTTTTATAAAGATATCTCACGGCCTTATCTGGATTTTTTTTAAAATTATTTTTATCAATAATTAATGCTAAAGCACCTGACACTTTTGGAGCGGCAAGTGAAACCCCTATAGAGAGAGCATAGCCACCACCAGGGGCGGTAGTTAATATTAGTTCTTTTAACATTAACTTATTTTTTACCCACTGTTCTAAACCATATTGCTGAAATAATCTATTATCTCCTCCAGGTGCAGCAATATCTATAAAACTTTCACCATAATTTGAAAATAAGGAGAGTAATTTAGATGGACCAACAGATGAAACTGTTACTATATTTGGCAACTCAGCAGGAACATCTAATACTTCTCCAGTAAATGTTATCCCAGTATTTTCATTTTTTTTTCTAAAAAAATCATTCATTTCCTGCTTGTTAGTAACATCAAGAGCATCATTACCAGCCGCAGCAACTATAATACTTCCCTTTGATTTAGCATATTTAATGGCTTTTCTATAAGCTTTAATTTCGGATAATTCCTCACTAGATTCACCGTCTGAAGAAGATACTATACCATTGATGAGGTATTCGCCTAAACTTAAATTGATAACATCAACATTATCTTTCGCAGCTTCAACTATGGCTTTAATAACCCAAATAGCCTCACCTGCTCCATTACCAAACACTCTATACATTTTAATTCCAATACCAGGAGCAACCCCTTTCATAAAACCATTAGCTGCAACCTGTCCAGCAGTAAAAGTTCCATGTCCTCTTAGATCTATTAGGCGATTTAATTCACCTGTTTCTTGAGATTCTTGCTCTCTAAATCCACCTTTAGGTACTAAATTTTTAGATCCAGGTGAAATGTTATCTTTTAAATCAGGATGATTTATATCAATGCCTGAATCAATGATACCAACAGTTACATTTTTAGTTCCTGGATATAGTCTATAGCTATCACCATTATGGGTTACTTGTTGCATATCCCATTGATTCTCCCATATTTCATTTAAGGGTAGGGGGGAAGAGACATTGGTTGCTACTTCTCTTGAATTAAACGATTGTAATGACTTATTATATGAATCTATATTAGGATCCGAATGAACAATATTCATTGCTTTTTCGGTAGCTTTCACTTGTATAACACCAATCTCTGGGACACTATAGACTACTTGCATATCATATTTTTGAAACTTACTAACTAGTTTTTGGTTATTTTCATAATTCTTCAACATTATAGTATAATATTGTGATTTATTTTCAGCATGAACTGTAGTAATAGGTATGAAAGTTCCGGAAATCAAGTTAATTAACAAAAGGAATTTAATTATTTTTTTCATAAAATCACCTCTTGATATATTATGTATAATCCTTAGTTTACTAAATCGTTAATGAAAAGAGATGTTAAGGGAATTAGTGATTTGAAAAATTTATTCACTTTGATATCGATAAAATGTATTTTAGGAATAAGTTCATTAGAGAAGAGAATTAAATAAAAGGGAATGAGTAATTAAATATATAAAGTATTTAATTACTCATTCCTATGATTTCAAATTTAAATTATAAATCTTTTTTTGCATATACTTTCAGAGATATTATCATTGATATAAAACCAATAATAATTGAGATGAAACAAGGCATCCATGTTAGGACAGTTGGTGAGAATGGAAAAATACTTTTGAAATCAATATCACTTGATTGTAGTCCCCTTATAAGAGTAGGAGCAACAAAAGGTATTAAAAAAGCAGTTAAAAGTGATATGATTTTGGTTTTGTCATAACCAAATTTAAACTGAACAGGAAGTAGTACACCAAATAAAATACTTAGAGTTAAAAAAGTTATTCCAAGAGCGCTAGCGCTCAGGCTTTCTATACCCGATGGTGCGACAACTGAAATGATTATACGGATAATAGCTGCACAAATAAAAATTACAAAAAGAAAAAGGTACTTCGCTTTTACAAATGCGCTTCGTGTGTATGGGGTAGCACAAAGTAAAGCCGCTCCCTTGTACTGATCCTCAAATTTGGATACCGTTCCGAACAAAATATATTCCATCAAAATAACGGTTAAAAGAAAGCTAACAAGACCGCCATCGTTTAATTGTAATTGTGAAGAAAGATAAATAGGAGCTATAGCAGCAAAAACGAGTAAGATTAGAAAATATTTTTTGACTAACAAAAAGTCTTTCATCACTAGGTTAATTAACATGGATGTTCCCCCCAATATATGAAAGCATAATCTCCTCAATAGTTGGTCTTTCTATTAATACATCAGGCATGAGTCGACGTACATCATCTTTTTTATTAGTAATCCCTTCAAATCCATAGTGAGTTTGATGTAAATTTAAAAAAAGAGGTCTTGTTTGTTTATTAATTAAGCGGTTGTCGCCCTTTACCAATGCATGTGTATCTATTAAAACATCTTTTTCATCATTTACTAAAACTTTTCCATCATCAATTAAAATAATCATATCAGCAATTTTATCTAAATCAGATGTAATATGAGTGGAAAAAAATACGCTTTTCCCCGGCTCTTTCATGAAATCAAGGAGAATATCCATTAATTCACTCCGTACTAATGGATCCAAGCCACTTGTTGGTTCATCCATTATTAATAGATCTGCATGATGGGATAGGGCTAATGCAACTGCAAATTTCATTCGCATTCCTTTGGATAGAGTAGAGATTTTTTGTTCTAGATTTAAGTTAAACTTTTTAATATAATTTTGGAAAACTGTTTCATCCCATTCAGTGTAGGATGGAGCAATAACATTTTTCATTTCCTTTACTGTTAATTCATCATAAAAATAGCCCTCGTCTAGCACAATACCAATTTTGTTTTTAGACTTTCTTTCATGCTTATC
This sequence comes from Bacillus cereus group sp. BfR-BA-01347, assembly GCF_022663835.1. Classification (NCBI taxonomy): domain Bacteria; kingdom Bacillati; phylum Bacillota; class Bacilli; order Caryophanales; family Bacillaceae; genus Bacillus; species Bacillus cereus group sp. BfR-BA-01347. Next base: position 138,388 of record NZ_JAKUGG010000009.1, read on the forward strand.
CATATCTTTTCCTAGAAAATTAATTTTCCCAGAATCTTTTAAAATAAGACCCAAAATCGCTTTAATTGTAGTGGTCTTTCCAGAACCATTTGTACCGATAAATCCTGTTATACAGTCTGTATTAAGTGAAAAGGTAACATCTTTTAACGAAAAATTTCCGTAAGATTTATTTAAATTATTTACTTCTAACACAACATTCATTTTTCATTCTCCTCCTCTAAAATTAAATCTAAAATTGAATGGAGATCATCTGCATGAATACCTATACTACGAGCCATTTGACAAACTTCAGTAAGTTTAACTTCTACCATCCGGCGTTTGGACTCCATTAACAACTCTAAATTTGTAGGAGCTACATAGGTCCCTTTTCCAACCTTTGTAATAATAAAGCCTTCTGTTTCTAATTCTGCATAAACTCTTTTTGTAGTAAGTACACTTACATGTAAGTCGTTAGCAAGTGAGCGGATTGATGGTAATTGTTCACCCTCTTTTAATTCATTGTTAAATATGGATTCCTTAATTTGCTCCTTTATCTGTTGATATAAAGGCAGACTTGATACATTACTTAAGACTATTTTCATTAAACAACCTCTCTATCGATGAGTGTTATGTTATGTAATGCACACCATACACACCATACACAGTTAACATTATAAATTATAAAAAGCAGTTTAACAAGATATACTGCGATTAAATAACTTTTCATAAATAAAATTTTTAGTATCAGTTAATAAAGATATTTGTTATTTTAAATAAACCAAAAAGAAAGTTTTGTAAATATATGTCACAAAATATTAAAGAAACACACACAAAATGTTTGAAATTTTTTGATTGTTTTTAGAAAACATAGGGAGTTATACTTTAGTCGCACCACACAATACAGAAAAGGGGGTAGGTCAAATGGAAACACCAGTAGTACAACCAAGGGACTGGACTTGTTGGAGTTGTTTAGTATGTGCAGCATGTTCTGTGGAATTATTAAATTTAGTTACTGCGGCAACAGGGGCTAGTACTGCAAGCTAATATCCTTTCAGAAGTTTTTTGGTTAAAAGCACTAAGAGAATGAGCACTTTTGGTCAAATTAGACTTTCTAGGAGAAAAATAAATAATCAAAAAGGAGATGTTCTAAATGGAAACACCAGTAGTACAACCAAGGGATTGGACTTGTTGGAGTTGCTTAGTATGTGCAGCATGTTCTGTGGAATTATTAAATTTAGTTACTGCGGCAACAGGGGCTAGTACTGCAAGCTAATATCCTTTTAGAAGTTTTTTGGTTAAAGGCACTAAGAGAATGAGCACTTTTGGTCAAATGAATTTTCTAGAAGAAAAATAAATAACCAAAAAGGAGATGTTCTAAATGGAAACACCAGTAGTACAACCAAGGGATTGGACTTGTTGGAGTTGCTTAGTATGTGCAGCATGTTCTGTAGAGTTATTAAATCTAGTTACTGCGGCAACCGGAGCTAGTACTGCAAGTTAAAATTTAAAAATGTGAGAGTGTTTATGGTGAAATTAAATTAGGACTTATTCTAATGACAAACAGTTATGTTAAGAATAAGTCCTATAAATTTATCGAAAACGAGTATGGGATTTTGGTAATACATAAACTAAAAACAAATTTAAATTTTATAGGAGATGATTAAAGTGAATGGCTATTTATTTTGGAAAGAAAAGCTAGAAATAAGAAAATTCACATCAAATTATGAATCTATGTTGGTAGTTCATAAAAACCCAAACGAAAGCGCTCCCACACTCAAAAACGAAAATACATTTACGATAAATAAAACCGCCACTGAAATTATTGAGTTAATTGATGGTACTAAAACATATGGACAAGTTGTATCTTTCTTGTCTTTAAAATACAGTGAAGATCCAATAAGTATTGAAAAGAAATTAAATGCATTTTTAAATAATGTATCCAAAGTTTACAATATGAACATTGGTACGCAAGAAGAACCTATAAATGTACCAGTTAATTTAATTGAAGAACAGACTATATATCCAAAAGTGGCTTCAATTGAAATCACAAACAGATGTAATGTAAGATGTCGTCATTGCTATGGAGATTTTGGAGCAGTAAAGCCAAAAGTAATGAGCTTAGATCAAATAAAATCCTTATTAGATGACTTAAATAATATAGGAGTGAAATTAATTGAACTTACGGGCGGTGATATAACAGTACATCCAAATCTAAAAGAGATATTGTTATATGCACTTAACTTGGATTTTTCTCAAATAACACTGTTGACCAATGGTATAGCTCTTTCTGATAAAGTTATGGACATAATAATAAAAAATAAGTCGAAAACATTTGTGCAAATTGATATGCATAGCTTAGATGATAATTATTTGACTTGGTTCTTTAAAGTTCCTAATACACTTCATAAAATTAAAAATAACATAATGAAATTAGCCGAAAACGATGTTCGTTTGCGGATCGCCACAATAGTTACACATTTGAATGTGCACGAGGTAGAAGATATAGCTGAATGGGTACATAATTTAGGGATTGATAGTATTGGGGTATCTCCAGTAATACCCATGGGAAGAGCCTTAGGATGTAGTGATCTTTATTTAAATGAAGAGGATGTTAAAACATATGGTGAAGCATTGTTGAAAATAAATAAAAAATATCCTAAATTTGTTTCATTATATGAAGGTGCGCGCGCTGAGATTAGGAATTGTGGTGCAATAACATCACATATTGTGATTGCGCCTGATGGTGAAATTAAAATGTGTACTATGCATAGTTTAGATGATTTGAAAAACAGTATAGGTAATGTTTTTGAACAGAATATTAAAGATATTTATGATGAAAAATTCAAATACATTAATGCATTTTTTAACTTACAAGCACCTCAAATGGACTCTGAGGAATGTAAAGAGTGTGAAAATAAACGTTTTTGTAGTACATGCTTCTTAAGAAGCTTTATAAAAGCACAAGAAATTGGCGATAAATGTAAATGGTTTAAAAATCATGTCCCTGAAATAATTAAGGAGCCATTAATGGTAGGGCAAAATTAGTATGATTGGATGAGATGAATATTGTTAAGTTTCTGAGGATAAACCAATATAATTCCATAGATAATGCGTCGGGATAAGGTCTTAAGATATCTATGGAATTATATAAACCTCATTATATTGATTCGTAAATTAATATAATAAATAGACAAAGGAGGAGAAAGAGGGTGAATAAGAAGATAAATAAACAAGATGAAATTCAAATTTCTTATAAAGAGTTATTATTTTTATATCAGTATTTGAAAAATACAAAAAATTTGTTAGCTTTTGGTTTAATTGGGATGGTTATAGCTTCTTTGATTATCGCACCGATACCATATATTATTGGCTACATTATTGATAAAGTTATACTATTAAACAAAAGCTACGATCAATTATTAAAAACAACTCTTATACTCTTATTAATTTATTGTATTAACTATTTAATATCGATAGGTTATGAGTATTTATTTACTCGTGTACAACAAAATGTAGTTAATGAAATTCGATTATCTATGATAAGTAATATTATAGATGCGCCTCTTTCTTATATTAATCAGAAGGAGAAAGGTTACATTCTTAGCAGAATTGCTGAATCTGGTAATGTAAGTGCATTATTTTCTCCAAATTTATTAAGGGTTTTTTCAGGTATATTCGATTTTTTCTTTGCTTTATTTATAATGTTTAATTTAAGTGTTAAACTTACAGGTATCATAGTAATTATTATCCCAATATATTTTATAATATCCAAACATTCATCTAAAATGATATCAAAAAGTACCACAAACGTATACGAGTCATCGGCAGTATTAAACGCAGAAATGTATGAAACCTTAAATGGAATAGAGGATATAAAATTATTAAACGGTAAAAATATACAAACCAATAAGATTAAGAGTAAATTAAATAATGTAATTAAAAGTGCGCTAAAACAAAGTTTACATTTTATTTTCTTTATGCAAAATTTAATAGTAACAAATAACTTTGTTACAGTAATAGTATTACTGGTATCAGGTATTTTAATTTTACAAAACCAGCTTACTATAGGGGTGTATACTTCATTTTCAATTTATATGGCTAAACTTCTTGCGACTACCCAAGCTTTAGGCAGCTTAGATATAACTCTAAAACCCGTGTGTATTAGTATTAAGAGAATTAAGGAGTTCTTCAATTTAGATGTTGAAAATACACTAGGTACAAATATAATGAAAGAACCAATTAATTCAATAGAATTTAAAGATGTTTGTTTTAAATATAATGGAAATAGTGATTTGATATTTGATCATTTAAACGTGCAAATTGAAAAGGGTGACAAGTTATTAATTGATGGTATAAATGGATCAGGAAAATCTACCTTTATAAAATTATTAACAGGTTTATATCAACCTGAAAGTGGAAAGATATTGATAAATAATATTGACTATAACTTAATACATAAAGAAAGTGTTAGAGATAGAATAGGTATAGTTTCACAAAATATATTTTTGTTTAAAGGAACTATATTAGATAACATATTATATGGACAAACAAATAAAACGAAAGAAGATGTAGTTAAGTTAATGAAAAGGTATCATTTAACATCACATCTCAACAGATTTGAGAATGGATTAGATACTATAATTGTACAAGATGGTTCCAGTGTTTCAGGAGGTCAAGCACAATTTATAGCCTTTTTAAGGGCTATCCTCACAAAAAGGGATATAATAATATTAGATGAAGCAGCATCTAATTTACATATTGATACAAGAAATCTTATGTATGAGATACTTCAAAATTATAATCTTTGTAATATATTAATTATGATTTCACATCAGCAAGATGGCTTGTATTTTCTCAATAAAACATTAGAACTTACACATGGTAATAAAAGAGTTGCTTTAAATGGTAGTATGCTTTAATCATCATGCTTTCATAGAAGGGAGCATCCTAATTATGTCAAAAATGAAACTTATTAATTTTGATACATATAGAAATTCAATAGTTTTATTTGAGAACACTGGCGAGATTATATCAGTGTCAGCTCATTTTCAATTTTTTGAAGGAAGTGAAAGCTATATTCAAGGTTTTATTGATAATGAAGAAGTTATTCACTTTAAATCTAATAATCCTGGTCCAAATATTTCTATATATCGATTTACGCCTAAGAATATTACCAAATTAATTATATCAAGTGAAAATAGAACACATGGAATGGTCACATTGTATACTTCAGAAATATAGCTAACATCTAAATTTTTTAATAGTTAATACGATGAAGTCTTGGATTAAGATCGCTTGTATAACATTATTTGTTTTTAAATAGCAGCTATATAATCAAAAAAAAGGAATCCTTTATTATAAGGTATTCCTTTTTTTGATTATAATATTAAATTTATTATAGGGCTTCTTTACCCATCGGCATTTAACTAAAGCGAAATTGTAAACCTAAAATAACATTATCCTTTCCTATAATTCTACAGAAAGAAAAGTGTATTTTTTACAAAATGTATGTGATGTCACGAATAATTAAAAAGGTATTCAATAAAAAAGCTAACTGCCGCATTTAAACATATTGAAAGTAACTAATTTAGTTATATATCAATCAACCACGTCCAGCTTGGAAAGATGGATATAGCGACATACCACCATCAGCAAACAGTGTAATACCTGTTACATAGCTCGCTTGTGAAGAAGCAAGCCATGCTGCTACCGCTGCAATTTCTTTCGGTTCTCCGATATATCCCATAGGAACCATACTTTCAACATCGGCACGTTTTTCTGGATCCGCAAATTTTTCAGCATTAATCGGCGTATTCATAGCACCAGGCCCAATATTATTTACACGGATTCCTTTTGGTGCATATTCTAGTGCTAATGTTTCTGTCATTTGCTTAACACCACCTTTACTTGCTGCATAGTGTACAAATAATGGCCATGGAATTTGCTCGTGAACGCTTGACATATTAATAACACTACCTTTAATATCATGCTCAACAAAATATTTAATTGCTTCCCGGCTCCCTAAGAAAGCCCCTGTTAAATTCGTAGCAATTACCTTATTCCAATCACTTAATGGCATTTCATGTGAAGGTACTGAATTTTCAATACCCGCATTATTAATCATGACATCCAGTGTACCAAATTCTTTCACAGCAGATTGAACGAGATTGATAACATCTGATTCAACTGTTACATCTCCTTTTATTGCAATCGCTTCTCCACCTGCTTGTTTAACTACTTGTACTACTTCATTTGCTTCTGATTCGTTTGAATAGTAATTAATTACAACTTTGGCTTGTTCTTCTCCAAAACGAATTGCCATCGCTCTTCCTAATCCTGTGGATGCACCTGTAATAACAACAACTTTCCCTTTTAAATCTGTATACATAATTTTTTCCTCCTTTTTATCCTTTAGCAATTCCTAACATAATGCCAGCTGCAATAATGAAGATAATTCCAATGACAATCGCAATAAATTGTCGTTTTGTTTTCTTTTCACCTAATATAAAAATTCCACCTAAAGTTGAGATCACAATCCCCATTTGGGAAAGGGAAAAACTTGTTGCCACCCCTACACGCGGCTGGGAAATAAATAAAAACATATTTCCTGCTGCCCAAATTAAACCAGGAATAATATTGCGAATCGCATATTTATTAAATGGTTGATTCTTAAAGGTTAGTAGAATTCCACCTAACACCATACCAATGGCTTGTGGTAATAACGCTGACCATCCGTCTATACCGAATAGGCGGATAATTACCACATATAATAAGTAACCAAGAGTTGAAATTAATAACATCACAATCCCTTTTTTGAAATTTCCTGTTTGTTCATCGTTTTTCTCCTCTTTGCTTTGGAGAGATGTGAGAACGATTCCGATTATGATACAAAGAAGTGCCAGAACACCTAATACAACAGATGTTGTTGTTGACCATTCATGAAATACAATGACCCCAAATAAAGTAGTCGAAACTAATTGCATCCCTGTTGAAATAGGCATTGTTTTAGAAACCCCAATTAAATCAATACTTTTCAATTGATTGGCTTGTCCTAATGCCCAAAATAGGCCAGATATAATCCCGATAATTATCACCACGGGCGTCAAAACAGGTTTTATAAAAATATAAACACCGATAGAAAAAACTAAAGCGCCAAGGGTAGTCCCAAGTATTTGACTGTAAGGACCACCTCCTAGTTTAACGTTGAAGAGTACAATACTTCCCCAAAATAAGGCTGGTAAAATCGCTAATAAAATATCCATTTTTCTAACCTTCCTAAAACATATTTATTAAGTTGAATGCTTGTACGAGACAGTATCTTTGTGTCAAGGGAATTATTTTAGAATAAGAGAAGTTTTTCTACCCGTAATATTTGTTTACCCAAAATAAAAGAAAAATAACATTATGTTGAAAAAGAAAATAACTAGCACGAAATAAAAAAGGTTATTAGAAAAGAATATGACCAATACAATTTCAAGTTTTGAAAATAGGAATAATGGAGAAAAACTTGATGCAAAATTAAGCTATGTTATACAAAAACAAAGCATTATGTTTATACATGAGAAAAAGAAGTAATATCGTAAAATCTTTAATTTCGTATATAAAATTAATAAGAAGTATGATATGATGAAAGTAACAAAATACTTCTAAAACTATCTTGCAAAAGGACACACCTACGCATACATATGCGATAGGTGTGTCCTTTTTTATTTGTTTTTAAGATTTCAAGACTGAAAAGGGGGATGTATATTGTGTACCAGTAATATAGCATCTACTAATGTTTCTTTTGAAAAATTGAAAAGTCAGGAAGAGAATGAAAAAAACATAGTGTCAATATGCCCGAATTGTAAGAAACGCTCATTTAGAGCACTTTATAATGATTATCCAAAATGGATACAGTATTGCCTATGTTGTAATTATCGAGAAGTAAATACAATAGAGAGTCCGTTTGTTTATTAGATGTAGCTATTTACGTATTTTGATTAGGAGGAAGAATTTCCGATATGAAAATATGAATTAAGGCTATTTGTATAACATCATTTGTATTTCAAATGACAGCATATAGCAATTCGACGCAAACAAAAAATGATTCGAGACCTGCCCAAGCAGTACAAAACGGAATACAACAGCACGTAGAAGAGAAAGGTATTGTTGATATTCCAGGGGATTATAAGGGGAAATTAAAAGACTTAGAGACCGTTAAAGGGAAGGTATTATATATAAAAGACGGAGATACAATAGACGTAAACGTAAAGGGGCAGAAACAGATGGTAAGGTTACTGTTATTAGATACCCCTGAGTCTGTATCTCAAAAAATTCCACCACAAAAGATGGGAAAAGAACCATCTTCCTTTTTAAAGAAACAGCTAGAAGGGAAAAGTGTAACATTTGTTTATGATCGGGGACCAAAAGAAGACAAATACGGTAGAAAATTGGCTTATGTATTTTGCGATGGAATACACATCAACGAATTAATGGTCAAGTCGGGTTATGGGATTATAGCCTATATTTCTAGACCTAATACTACAATTCTATCTGAAATGAAAGAAGCAGAAAATGAAGCAAAAGAATCAAAGGTTGGCGTATGGAGCATTAAAGGCTTTGTAGATGAAAAGAACCAGCATTATAACCGTAACGATGCAGCTTAAAACCCTAACCCATTGCAATACAAATATTTGTGCAAAATGGAGGTTTTTTGAATGAATGAAAACAAAAGAAATATGCTCTTATCCTTTATCATTTCAATTTTATTTATTTTCGCGAGTCTATTGCCATTTAGTAATAATGAATATGTGTATGTTATCTCCAAAATTGGTGCTGCAGCAGGTGTAATAAATATTGTGATGATGAGCGTTTTCTTGTATTTTCAAAGCAAAAAAACGGGACATTTATTAAATTGGTAATTAAAGCTAAATAGTTTTCCTTACTCGTATCCTTTTAAGTTTGGTAAGGAAAGCCGAAAAGGAGTGTGAAAGGTGAGTCAAGTACCTGGATTTTTAAAGTTTGTTTTAGCGAAAGAAAGACGGTATGTATATTTAGTTGTAGGAGAAAAGAAAAACAAAAAAGTACATACACACATGGTATATAGATTTGGTTCGCTAGAAAAAGCATTAGAAACCATGTACGAAATGCGTGGTGATTTTGAAAATCTTTTTCCTCTAGAATTAAAAGAGAGGGGATACGACTGAGAAGATATCAATGATTGGATACTTTCTATTGAAACAGGGTACTCGAAACACGGAAATAAACTAGTCATATACTAGCAAATGTTTTGTATTTTAAAAAATAGGTGAGGCGAAAATAAGATGTTGATCATTCAAAAGTATCACATTGTAATTGCTTGGACGATAGCTACTAGTGCAATGTTAATTAGTTTGTTTTTTAGTGAATGGATGAAGCTGCCGCCATGTGATTTGTGCTGGTACCAAAGAATGGCCATGTATCCATTAGTATTAATATTGGGGGTAGGGATATATAGAAAAGATTCGCACGTAAGCACGTATGCATTTCCATTTGCGTGTATCGGTTTAATGTTATCTGTATATCAAATTACAATTCAAGCGTTTCCTAATAGTGAGATGCAGATTTGTTCAGTAGGAGTTTCTTGCACAAAAGATTACTTAAATTTATTCGGTTTCATCTCGATACCTATGCTATCTTTTGTTGGATTTTTAGCTATCATAATACTTCTATATATTAAATCTGAGAGAGACAAAAGAATAAACAATACAGCGATTATGAACAATATGCTCGAATAAACAAAAAATACCTATAAATAGATAAAAAATATAAAGAAATTAAAAAAGGAGAAATAAAAAATGACAACAATGCAAGTAAGTAATGAAATGTACAAAATTCCAGAGGCGGATATAGAACTATTAAAAATCATGGCCCATCCAGTTAGATTACAAATTGTGAAGGAGCTAGAACACCACAAAATTTGTAATGTAACACAGTTAACAGAGCTATTAGATGTTCCTCAATCTACCGTATCTCAGCATTTATCTAAAATGCGTGGAAAAATTCTTCGCTCAGAAAGAAGAGGATTAGAGATGTATTATCATATTGTGAATTCCAAGGCATGTCAGATTGTCGGAGTATTAGGTATTTAATTCTAAATCGAAATAGGATGATAGAAAGAGTGTCGTTAAATATAGCTGCAAAAGATGATGTACTGCAGAATGATAAATTCACAAGCTTAAAGTTTAGTCCTTGTAATAATGGAGGAGCTGACTGTGGTGAAAAATTGATATAGAGGTTACTAAAAAAGAGTGCAGTACATGTCTGCATTCTTTTTCTTTGTGCCATAGCTATAATAGATAAAGTATTTTGTTTTGTATGACTCTGAATAGGGCATACAGTGTTTTGCTATGCGAAAATGATATTTTCGACTTTTTAAGCAAAGGGGATAATTAGTTTATTGATGTGTATAGTATGAATTAAGGTTTAGAATATTCTGTGTCAATATTATCAATTTACTATAGTTTCCAATTATGTAAAAATAGAATTGATTATAATTTTCCGTAAATATTAGATTGAAAACTATTATAAGGGGAATGTGAGTATTTATAGCTGTTTATAAACGATGATTGGGGATACAGACAATAGGGTGATCAAGTACTGGTAGAATTTATCAAACAAAATGAGGTGACTTTAACTTGAGAGAAATTGCAAAAAAAGTAAAAATGATACGTTTACAGGAGGAGCATTCCGGGCTTAATGCAGACGCAGAACAGTATTCTTCCAAGCGATGTAAAATAGAAAGAGAGGATATTAATTTAGAAAAAAATAGAGTTAAAAAACGAACTCAAAAATTTCAAACGTCAGAAGAAAAATGGGACATAAAATGTAAAAAAGCAGTACAATTATTTAATCAAGGAGAGGAATATCCAACTATTGCAAAAAATATGAGGTGCAATGTGAGTAGTTTGTATAGAGAACTTAAGAAACGGGGCACATTACAAACACCAAAGCAGGTAGCAGTATCTAAATCATTAAAATCACCCATAACATCAACACGAACAAAAAAAACAAATTTTGAGAGATATAAAGAATATTATATGTACAAATAGAAGAATTCATGGCTATAAATCTATACTTAATTCTTTAGTGTTAAAAAGCTCAGATTATAAAAGGTACAATGAAAAAATGCATGTTTAGCAGCAAATCTTCTTACAGTATTGATAGAGCATCTTTTTATTTTTTAGGATATTTTTACATCGAACAAATATTGAAGGCTATTACCTGTTGCTTAGATCATAAAAATATTCATAAAACTAAATCCTTACTTATATTTGTTGAGTAGTTGGTTAAGAAGAGTTTTTTTGCAAATGTTAAAATAAGAATACTTTGTCCAAAGCAAAAGAATCCCCATGTCATAAAGGATTCTTTTAGGAGAGTTAGAGAGATGTTGTCACTTGACTCATATTGATTTTACGATAAAAAGAAAGAATATTCAATTTTATTATATATTTCTCAATATATTTCTTTTATTTTTATATTATAATTAATTCTTTTTATTGATGTATATCTTTCTGTGGTGAATCCTTTTAATAAGGATTCCTTTTTTAGTGCCTCATATATTAATAATGAGCCACTAGAGTTTAAGATAGTTTATACAACAACTATTGAAATTGCTTGATTATAAGGGAATTGTTGATTTCTATTGCTGGGGATCAGCCCTGAAAATTTATCTACAGTAATAATGATTACAGGTATTCTAACTCCGTTGATTAGAAAATTTGTTATTACTTTTGTGTCTCTATTAATTTTTTATAAAAAGTTTTCTTGTGTATACATTTATATTCTCTTACTCTTTTTAAACATTTTAATCTTTTTAAGTTTCTCTTATAGATGTAAAAGGTTTGGTGTAATTATAATGTTTTTAAATATAGTAGATTTTAAAGATGTTATAAGTGGGGTTCTTATAAAAAAAAGCCCTCACAATGAAGTGAAGACCTTTATTCATTTAATATCCGTCAGTATGGCTATGAGTGTATTGTGCGATTTTTTGCTCGTTCAATTAAGACCTTAACCACCATGATTTCCGTGTGCATATTGAATAACATCAATAGCTTTATGTGTTTCTGTAGGGGATTGGGCACCAAACATTAAAGTAAAAATAGTAATTACACCAACTAAACCGAGAATTGTCTTTTTCATTTTAATGCCTCCTTCTCAATAACTTTTTTTCCTGCTTGAGAACATGAATAGAAATAATGACTTGCTTTAATATGGTTATGCTCTTTATAAAATGCAATAGCAAGATATTCTTCGTATTCCTTAATGAATTCAAAAAGTTCTTGCTCTTTAAAATATGATACGCCTTTTAACACTGTCCTTTCAAGTGCTTCGGCAGGAAAACCTCCATTCATTGCATCTAATATTTTAAAATGGTGAAGATACTCTATATTTTCAATCTCTTGACAAACGGAATATCCTTTTGCTATGAGATCTTTAGCAACGGAGTGATTTCCTTCCTTCATGTGTTCCCTTGCCTCAATAAAAAGCGCTTTATAATTGTTAGGCATTTTTTGATTTACTTCTGAAAGATATCTAATAGCTAATGGCGAAAGGTTTTGAGTTGCATACATTAATCCTAAATTTTGACGCACCATTAAAATAAATTGCTCTTCGTCTATTTTTTGAAACATATCCATTGCTTTTGTAAAATATTCTTCAGCGAGCTCCCATTCTCTCAAATGAGTACAAGCTAAGCCTATAAGATTATCACAGAATGCTACATTGATCTCATACCCAGCATGTTGAGCAAAGATTTCTCTTGCCTCTGATACTTTTTTATAAGATAAGAGTCCTTGATATATGTCATAATGGAAAGCTCCAACTTTATAATAAAATTCTGCTTTTTCCAATTCATCAGGAATGCAGTCTAAAAGTTTTTCTGCTTTTTCATAACTCTCCTTTGCGATTTGATATTCGCCAATAGTAGAGGCATGAATCCCTTTGAAAAAGTGATAATAATAAGCTAAGAAATTATCTGTAGGCATATCAAAAGCCTCAACTTTGTCAAAACTGCTTTTTGAAACGCTTAAATTATCAATTACAAATTGGTATCTAAAATCTAGTAGTGAGTAGTAGAGTAATAAATCTTGATCCTCTTCAATATTATGCATCTTAGAATCAATTATTTCTTTTAATTGATGTGCATTACCTATACGTCTTGAGCGGATTTCAACATACCAATCGCTTAATAGCTTTGTAATTTCATTATCCCCCTTAGCTGAAACCATCATTATATATTCCCCCATCCTATAAAAGTCTACTAATGTTATATATTACCATTGTAGCAAAGTATCCAGTTCGTTTAATTGTATTATATTTATTCTTCAATAAAATTCAGAAAAATAAATTAATTGTTATGACCCAATTATATTTTATCATTTTAGCCAAGAAGACTCCTTCCTCCAGGAGCGTGAAGGGTCACAGCCCAGTGAGTAGGTGGGAGATGAATTGGCTTCGAACAAGGGATGGCAGGAAGCCACCTTAATTGTTCGACTTACAGAAAGTTTTACTCCACTACCTATCGAATGTATGTTTGATATATAATAGTCATATACCGAAATGGGGGTGAATCAAATGATAATTAATAAAGCCTATAAGTTTCGTATCTATCCAAATCAAGCACAAGCAATTCTAATTAACAAAACGATAGGTTGTTCTCGCTTTGTATTCAATCATTTCCTATCCCTATGGGATCAAGCATATAAAGAGACTGGAAAAGGTTTAACATATGGTACATGCTCTGCCAAACTTCCTGCCATGAAGAAAGAGTTTGTTTGGCTCAAAGAAGTGGATAGTATTGCGATTCAGTCGTCTGTTCGCAACCTTGCGGATGCTTATACGCGCTTTTTCAAAAAACAAAACAGCGCACCGCGCTTTAAATCTAAGAAGAACAACGTACAATCTTATACCACAAAACAAACAAATGAAAATATTGCCGTTGTAGGGAACAAAATAAAGTTGCCCAAACTAGGCCTTGTTCGATTTGCCAAAAGTCGTGAAGTAGAGGGACGTATTGTAAATGCGACTGTTAGACGAAACCCTTCTGGTAGATATTTTGTGTCACTATTAGTTGAAACAGAAGTACAAGAACTTCCGAAAACACATTCTTACATTGGGATAGATGTAGGACTAAAAGATTTCGCCATTTTGTCAGATGGAACACCCTATGAAAACCCGAAGTTTTTCCGATCATTAGAAGATAAGTTGGCGAAAGCACAGCGTGTTCTTTCTAGAAGAATGAAAGGATCTTCTCGCTGGAATAAACAACGAGTAAAAGTAGCTAGAATTCATGAATACATATCAAATGCTAGAAAAGATTACTTAGACAAAATCTCAACTGACATCATCAAAAACCACGATGTGATCGGTATAGAGGATTTGCAAGTATCGAATATGTTAAAGAATCATAAGTTAGCAAAAGCAATTAGTGAGGTATCTTGGTCGCAATTTCGATCCATGTTAGAATACAAAGCAAAATGGTATGGCAAACAAGTCATTGTCGTATCGAAAACATTTGCTTCCAGCCAATTATGTTCTTGTTGTGGATATCAAAATAAAGGCGTTAAAAATCTAAACCTACGTGAATGGGACTGTCCTTCTTGTCGTACACACCATGATAGGGATATTAACGCAAGTATCAATCTAAAGCATGAAGCGATAAGGCTTCTAACCGCAAGGACTGCGGGGTTAGCCTAATCAATTAGAGTTCGATAGAACTCTTTACTTAGGAATCCCTCACTTCTAAACGAAGTGAAAGTGGGGGTAGTTCAATCATGGTTTTCTCATTAACAATTCACGCAAACGTGATGTGATTGAAGTGAGTCGGAAAATATCATGTTTGCATGAAAGGGGAATGAATAAATATGAAAGCCTATCTCTACTATAGTGGCAGCTTATTGAAGTTTTAGGTTTATAATTAATAGACAGTTTTAGTTAAGGAAATTTAAAATCCCTGTCTTTAAAGACAGGGATTAAAAAAAGGGATGACAGTTAACAACTGAAGGTACCATTATATTACCATTATTGGAATTTTCATTCCATGTTTTTGTGTTGAGAAATAAATAATATATGATGTAAAAGGTGAGATGAGTAGAGGGTTCTTATAGGTTTAGCAATATGAGAAAGTAAATATTTCAATTAAATTTTTCTTGAAACGAGGAGTGGAAGTATTGTTTTTGCTTAGAAAGCATTATTCAAAGTTATGTAGAAATTATAATATGAATAAAAAGAGTCTAGTTAAAAAATTATAAGACACCAATTCATTGGAACGGTAAAAAACTGTTTTCGGAATAGGTGTCTTTTTGTATTGAGTAGAATGTATTTTCTCAACAGGAAAAATTGTAATTATCTATAAGTATTACTTATAAGGATAATAGGAAAGTAGAAATTAATAATAAAGGAGAATGCGAAATGTTAACAGTAATATCTAATAATGATCTAGCTAAAATCCGTGAAGAAGATGTAGATGTATTGAAGGTAATGGCGCATCCGGTTCGATTAAAAATCATAAGTGAATTAATACATCATAAAATGTGCAATGTTACACAGTTAACAGAAATATTAAAACTTCCACAATCCACTGTTTCACAACACTTAGCAAAGTTAAGAGGAATTGTACTCCGTGCAGAAAGAAAAGGACTAGAGATGCATTATTATATTGATAATACTAAAGCTCGTCAGATTGTAGAAATTTTAGGGCTATAGGTAAATTATAAGTAAAAGTTTCCTATTATAGGGGAAACTTTTTTCTATGTTGATCAAAGTATAATCATTTAAAGAAGGAAATTTGGAAAGGGTGAATTTCAGAATATTATATTGAAGTGTAAGTTTTTAATTCAAGCTATGGAACGTATAATTTTTAAGTAAGAAAGGATGGTAGTTGAAGAAAGTCCAATAACTGTCACAATTTCTTTGTAAGCTTAATAAATTATTATGTGATAATTTAATTATAAAGTTATTTGAATGTTATAAAGATAAATGAATAGTTGAGTATGAAGTTATGTATATTTAGCTTTCATTTACATTCATGCTCTTAATAAAGTGAAGAAATTAGTAAGGGGGACTATTAAAATGAACAAAAAATTCTTTAAGCAGTTAAAAAAAATGGCTACAAATAAAAAAGGATTAAGTGCCGCTGCAGTAGCAGTAGGAATTATGGGTACAACTTTAATTCCTCAAAATGCCTATGCACATGGGTTCGTTGAAAAGCCAGGTAGCCGTGCTGCTTTATGCAGTCAAAATTATGGGGCGTTGAATTCAAATTGTGGAAATATAATGTATGAACCGCAAAGCTTAGAAGCACCTAAAGGATTCCCGCAAGGCGGGCCAGCTGATGGGAAAATTGCTTCAGCGGGAGGTCTATTTGGTGGAATTCTTGATCAACAAACAGCTGATCGATGGTTTAAGAATACTATTAAGGGCGGGGAGAATACATTCACTTGGAAATATACTGCTCCTCATTCAACAAGTCAGTGGCACTATTACATTACAAAAAAAGGATGGAATCCAAATAAACCTTTAACAAGAATGGATTTTGAACCAATAGGAACTGTAAAACACGATGGTTCTGCAGCATCTAATAATCTATCACATAAAATCAATGTACCAACTGATCGCAGTGGATATCATGTCATATTAGCAGTTTGGGATGTAGCTGATACTGTAAATGCTTTCTATAATGTGATCGATGTGAATCTAATAAATAATGAAAAAACAGATACAGAAGCGCCAACTCAGCCATCTGGAGTACAAGTCGTAAAAGCTACTTCAAATAGTGTAGAACTTAGTTGGAAGCCTGCAATCGATAATGTAGGGGTCAAAGAATATCAAGTATTACGTAATGGTCAATTAATTAATACTATAGTGGGTACAAGTGTAGTTGATAAAAAATTAAGCCCGAACACTGAGTATACGTATACAGTAAAAGCAGTAGACGCTGCAGGGAATATATCAAGGGAAAGTGAAGCATTAGTTGTTAAAACAACAGTGGAAAAACCAGATACAGAAGCACCAACTCAGCCTAAAGGATTACACAGCATGGGAACCACTACGAATAGTATCGACTTAATGTGGAGTCCGTCTGAAGATAACATAGATGTGAATCATTATATTGTCTACAGAGAAGTTGGGGGTGTTATGAAAGAATTAGGCACTGCTAATACAACTTCATTTATGGACAAAGATTTGCAAGCGAATACAATATATAAGTATGTAGTTTCTGCTGTTGATTCAGCTGGCAATGAATCAATGAAAAGTGATGCCTTAACAATTGCTACAAAAGGACAAGAAAACACTTATGAACAATGGGGTGCGTATAAAGCGTATAAAAAAGGGGATAAAGTAGTTCATGAGGGTAAGGTTTACGAGGCAGTTCAAAGTTATCAAGGGAATGGAGATCCAAACTGGATTTTTGCTTTGTCATTATGGAATGAAGTAAATAAATAATTTAAACAGTTGCTCATTTTAACGAATTTACCGAAAGAATTCGCCTTCCTTAACCGTGTGAAGAGCGATAATAAAGCGGTAGGTGCATTTCAGTTTGGTATAGCCAAAAGCTTATGATTATTGGTGGAAGAACACAAATCTTTCCAAAGTGAGTCTAGTATAATTAATTTCTAAACTCACATCTTTTTATGAAAATAAAGATGTGAATTCTGTTTATTCTCATTTGCTTTGTATGAATTGTAATGTATACTAAAAGTAGGTGCAAAAATGCACTATTTGAAAAAGAGTGCAAGGCAAAAAGGAATCCGAAAAGGATTCCTTTTTTGTTTTTCAGCAAATAAAGCAACTTTCTAATTAACTCTTTCTTTTTATAAACTTAAAATGTATTTTTGAAAAATTGCCATATTCCTGTAACAAAACAAAGGTAAGTTATGTGTGTAAAATATAAAGAGAAAGAAGGAAAAGTTGTGAAAAAAATTTTGCCAATTGTTGCGTTATTAGGCATGATGAGTTTTGGAGTACAGGAAATGAATGTAAGAGCTGATACTTATCATAAGAGCAATTCAAAAATTAGTTTTTGGGATTCGAAAAGAAAGGGTACTAATTTCATGAATAGTACGTCATTACCTGAAAACTATAAAAGTGCAAAAGAAGCTAATATTGAATATGTTCGTTTAGCACCTGATAAATGGGCGAAAGATAAAGATTTTCTATTTGAAGATAAACCAGATACTTCTGGAAAGGATTTTCTGATAGGTAATTCAGATAACTATCAGGGATTAGTAAAGGAAGATCTAGAAAAATTAAAGGCGGATTTAGATGCCGCACAATCACAAGGAATGAAAGTCGTTGTTACAATGTTATCTTTACCTGGTGATCGATGGCGCCAATTTAATAATAATAAGAATGACGACAGAATATGGGAAGAAGAGAAGTATCAAGAACAAGCAAGTCAATTTTGGAAGGACCTCGCTCTGGAACTAAAAGATCACCCCGCGGTGGTTGGTTATAATATTATAAATGAACCACATCCAGAAACAGCTAAAAATAATAGATATAATGATTTTTGGACGGAAGATTACGAGAAATGGTATGCAAAAGTGGAGGGAACGACAGCGGATTTAAACAGATTTTATCAAAAGGTGATCAATTCCATTCGTGAAGTAGACCAAGAAACACCAGTTATTTTAGATTCAGGTTTATATGCTACTCCATGGGCCTTTAAATACTTAAAGCCAGTAAAGGATAAAAAAACGCTTTACGCATTTCATATGTATGAACCATATGAATTAACGAGTCAAGGTGAAAAGAAAAATAAAGAATATCAATATCCAGGATTAGTAAAAGTAGGAGACTTAGAGAAACCTGTAATGTGGAATAAGCAGGGATTAGAGAAGTTTTTGAAGCCAATCCAACAATGGTCTAAGAAAAATCATGTACCACCTAATCGAATTATTGCAGAGGAGTTTGGAATTAACCGTACTGTTCCAGGTGCTACCCAATACATGCAAGATCTTATTTCTATCTTTAACCAAAAAGGATGGCATAAATCATTCTATGCATTCCGTGAAGACACATGGACAGGGATGAATTATGAATTGGGAACAGGAAAAATAAAATGGGATGAAGAGGGTAAACCGATGCCTCAAGATAATTCACTCTGGGATGTAATAAAAAAAGATTTACAAACGCGTAAATAGTTTAGAATATTAGGCTTAAGGACTAAATGTAAGCATCTAATTCAAATAGAATTAGATGCTTTTTATTTCGAAAAAAGGTGGAGTTGAATTAAAGATTCCATCTTTTCTTTTGCATAAAGAGTACCAATCAGGTTTATTTACAACGAAAAATAAGCTTTTTAGAGAATAGCTTAGAAAAAAAATTGTGGAGGTTCAAACAAATGTGGTCGCAATTGTCTAAAACTTTAAAGCGAAAAAAGTTTTATGAATTTTTTGTGAGATTCCAATCCTTGAATGTTGTAATTTATTTACTTATTTCTGCAATTGGATATATTTCTCTAATTGGATGTAAGTTTAGAATACAGAATTAAAACATAATAGGCTGTTATCGGTGAGTTTGTCGTAAAGTTGTTATTTAATGTGTCATCAAATAACATTTATATACAATAATAAATAAAGGAGATACTTATGAAAAAATATAGAGTAATAGACACAACTTAAATAGTATGAATAGTTTAGATTGTAAAAACATGAAGAAGAAAAAAATCCTTAAGAGTACTAAGGAATAATGAGGGAGAAAATATGGGGAATAATTCAAAACATAAAACTAGAAAAATACTTGCAGCTACTGCTACAGTAACTATGCTTGCCACTGGAATGATTTCTTCATCAGATGTCTTTGCGGAGCAAAAGGAGCAGCAAAAAAATTTATCGACATCACTGCAAAGTGAAAAATCAGTTAAATCAGAAAATAGAATATTTATAGTCCCAGGAAAAGGGGATGTTGAGGTACTGAAACAACAGGAAAGAAAAAGTATGGCATTTAGTCCATATGAACCAACTGGTTTATATGCAAAGCCAAATGAACAAATAACGATTAATGTAGAAGGTAATCAAGATATTCAGGTATATATTGGAACGTATTCGTATGATGCTTCTTGGAGAGAAGATTCTAAGATAAAATCATTTACATTAAAACCTGGTGTAAACACAATCCAATCTCCAAATGGGGGGCTGATTTATTTTTATAATAAACAGCAAGGTGGTAGCATTCGAACAACAATTACAACAGGTGGAACGACTACGCCTTTCTTTGAACTAGGAAAGCATACGAAACAAGATTTAATAAACATGCTGGACCAGTATCCTAATGCACATGCAGTAGAGTTAAAAGGAGAACGTGTATTAATTACGGCTAGCCCTGCACGTGTTAAGAAATATTTGTTGGGTTCTAATACAGATCCTGTACAACTCTTAAAAAAGATGGATGAAGCTACTCGAATTCAAGACAAAGTAGCTGGATTATCCGAAGAACAAGTAGATAAACATTATGTTCATTACGTAGAAGAAAATCATTCTCCTGATTATTATATGTATGCAACTTCTTATCGAACCGCATATGTAGGAGATGCAATCCAATACGTGTTAGATATTAATAAATTTATAACAGATGGCTGGGGCCCTTGGCATGAGGCAGGACATTTGAGACAACAATCGCCCTGGAAGTTTTATAATATGACAGAAGTACAAAATAATATATACAGCCTTTCTGTAGAAAAAGCATTTAATCAACCATCCAACTTAGAGAAAAGTGGAATTTATCCAAAAGCATTTCAATATCTAGAGCAAGTGAATAAAAATTATGATGAAATTAGCGATGTTTTTGTAAAGCTTGTTATGCTTTGGCAACTACAGTTAGCGTATGGAGAGGATTTCTATCCTAAATTACATCAATTGTATAGAGACATGCCTTCAAGTGAACTTCCACAAACTGATGAAAATAAAAAACAACTATTTATGATTTCAGCATCAAAAGTAGCCAAACAAAATTTAATTCCTTTCTTTGAGAAGTGGGGATTACGTCCAAATAACGATACAATTCAAAAAGTAGCTGCATTAGGATATCCGATTTTAACAGCAGAGATTTGGAAGGGTACGGATTCTAATCCAATTAAACCAGATATGCCTAATGTAAATAATATTTTAGAAGGAAACCAGTTTGCATGGTCACTAAAAGGAATTAGTGATTTCGAGTTTGCAAAAATCAATTTCAATAAATCAACAGAAGAAATGCAAATTGATTTAAAAGCAGGCGTACCACATCATTATTTTAATGAAACATATGCGAGTATTAAAGTACAAAATGCATCAGGTAAAGTAATGTACAATAAAGACATTTATGGGAACAAACAACAAAATGCTGAATCACAAAAGGTTCCAGTCAAAGTAGGAGATTATATTGAGCTGACACATTTAGAAGGTGAGCATAGAGCTACTTTAACAAATGTAGGCAACAGTAAACAAGAAAGCTTTGGAAAAAAAGTAATATACCAAGTTACAAAGGAAGGTCTGAAGAAAGTTGAAAAAATGCCAGAAGCAACAATTTTAGATGGAAATCAATTTGCATGGTCACTAAAAGGAATTAGTGATTTCGAGTTTGCAAAAATCAATTTCAATAAAACGACAGAAGAAATGCAAATTGATTTAAAGGCAGGCGTACCACATCATTATTTTAATGAAACATATGCGAGTATTAAAGTGCAAAATGCATCAGGTAAAGTAGTATACAATAAAGACATTTATGGGAACAAACAACAAAATGCTGAATCACAAAAGGTTCCAGTCAAAGTAGGAGATTATATTGAGCTGACACATTTAGAAGGTGAGCATAGAGCTACTTTAACAAATGTAGGCAACAGTAAACAGGAAAGCTTTGGAAAAGAAGCAATGTATGAAGTCACAAAAGAAGGCTTGAAGAAAGTAGAAAAAATGCCAGAAACAACAGTTTTAGATGGAAATCATTTTGGTTGGTCTTTAAAAGGATATAGTGATAGAGAAATCGCAAAAGTAGATTATAATAGGACAACAGAGAAAATGCAGGTGAATTTAGAAGCAGGCGTACCACATTCTTACTTTAATAATACGTATGCAAGTATTACAGTAAAGAATTCAACCGGTAGTGTTGTATACAATAAGGATATAGTGGGAAATAGTCAACAAACTGCTGAAAGTCAAACCGTTCCGGTAAAAGTGGGAGATTACATTGAGTTTACCCATATAGAAGGGGAAGCAGTAAAGGAAAAGACACGCGCTACACTTATTAACTTTGAGAATAATAAACAAGAATATATAGGCAAAAAAAGAATCTATCAAGTTACTTCAACGGGATTAAACAAAATAGATTAATATGAAGAACATTCTAATTATTAGTTAGATGCAAATAGTCGTTCATTATGAACGGCTATTTGGCTTTTATTTAATAATACGCTCTCTTTTTTATATACTCTCGTTGTCATCAAATGCTACATTTTTTTATAAATATGTTTTTGAATTAATAAATGTTTAAGTGCAATAGATTTGAGAAAAAAGAAACAGAATAGTAGGGTATTTGTTGATAAATCTTCTCAAATATTACAATGTTTTACATATTTGGTATGATGTATATGAGTTTTATGTATATTAAGGGAGGAATGGGAATGAAAAGGTTTATAACACGTGCAAGAGGTAATACAGTCTCAAAAAATTTAGTTTTAATGGTGTTGTCGATGGTTTTAATGATATTTATGATTACACCATCCAATGATGTATCTGCAGCCAACCTATCAAAAGCAGCTACATTAAAAGGCGTGAATTTATTTAATGGAAGTTGGACAGTTGCTATACAGGCAGCAAATTTACAATATGTTTCTGCTGAGCCTTTGGGAAATGTAACAGCAAATCGTAATGCAGTTAATGAATGGGAGAAATTCGAATTAATTCCGACTGGAGAATTATATACGTACGCTTTAAAAGCCAAAAGTAATGGGAAGTATGTTTCGTTTGAGCCAAATGGTAGAGTAGTAGCAGATCGTACATCAATTGGGGCATGGGAAAAGTTTATCTTATATAATGGTGGAGACAATAGGATATATGTATTACAAGCACTCAGTAATGGCAGGTATATATCAGCAAATGGTGGTAGAGAATTAACAGCTACTAGTTATGTAGCTGGAAGCTGGGAACGATTTGTTATTGTATACTTCTAAACTTTAAAGTGTTATGCCTAATACAATAAAGTGTTAAGTATTTAATACAAGTGTATATTAATGTGTAAAGGGCTGCAGGTAATTAGCAGTCCTTTTTGTATGGACTTACTGAGGTTATAATGAGAAGAAAAAGAACCCTATAGGGTTCTTTTTCAAGGCATATTAACAGTAAGGAGAATCATGAAATGCTACTTCAAATCTTTATTAGGGGAAAGATTTTGAAAAAGCTTAACATACATCCATTTTTACATATATGTAATATATAGTAAATTGATAATATTTATACTTACAATTACTAATATTCAATTAACATGGTTAACACTATTTATATGATGTTAAATGGCACTTAGTACAGTATACATTTAGAAATCTAATAGTAGATTTCATTTGTTAAAAAAGGTAATAAATATATTATTTCAAATTAAACTATAGGCATATCGAAATAGGTGAAAAGGCTTGAGTACCGTGATTAAATTGCCTTTAAAGATGAGGTTTAGATTAGAGGGCTAATTGGATCTTACTGAAAAGGAAAAATGTTTTTTAGATGAAAAGAAGAAAAGACACCTTTTGGGTGTCTTTTCTTTAGGCAAACAGTTCACATATTGCTGAATTAGATATGAAACCAAAATTCGACTATGAAGTAAATTTTAACATAATCTGAACAGAAAAAAATATGTAATAATCCATTTTTAGTTTTTAATTATTTTATGAAATATAGAGCAGCAACGTAAATAAAAAGGGCATGCAGTCGTATCTGCAGCCCTTATTAGGAGGAATTCAAGACACCATTAGGACACGTATTGGTAAACAGGTTCAAAAATAGTATATGTGAAAAGAAAAAGTCCTATACCAACAGTAGACAGGATCTTATCTTTTTTACATTTTCAAAAATGAAATTCCGTTCTTTTTGAAATCAGTACAGCCCACACTTGGTTCGTAATGAATTTAGAAAAAGTATACTTGAACTCCCACCACTTTCACTTCGTTTAGAAGTGAGGGATTCCTAAGTAAAGAGTTCTATCGAACTCTAATTGATTAGGCTAACCCCGCAGTCCTTGCGGTTAGAAGCCTTATCGCTTCATGCTTTAGATTGATACTTGCGTTAATATCCCTATCATGGTGTGTACGACAAGAAGGACAGTCCCATTCACGTAGGTTTAGATTTTTAACGCCTTTATTTTGATATCCACAACAAGAACATAATTGGCTGGAAGCAAATGTTTTCGATACGACAATGACTTGTTTGCCATACCATTTTGCTTTGTATTCTAACATGGATCGAAATTGCGACCAAGATACCTTACTAATTGCTTTTGCTAACTTATGATTCTTTAACATATTCGATACTTGCAAATCCTCTATACCGATCACATCGTGGTTTTTGATGATTTCAGTTGAAATTTTGTCCAAGTAATCTTTTCTAGTATTTGATATGTATTCATGAATTCTAGCTACCTTTACTCGTTGTTTATTCCAGCGAGAGGATCCTTTCATTCTTCTAGAAAGCACACGCTGTGCTTTCGTCAACTTATCTTCTAATGATCGAAAAAACTTCGGATTTTCATAGTGTGTTCCATCTGACAAAATAGCGAAATCTTTTAGTCCTACATCTATTCCAATGTAAGAACTTGTTTTCGGAAGTTCTTGTACTTCAGTTTCAACTAACAATGACACAAAGTATCTGCCAGAAGGGTTACGTCTAACCGTAGCATTTACAATACGCCCCTCTACTTCGCGACTTTTGGCAAATCGAACAAGGCCTAGTTTTGGCAACTTTATTTTGTTCCCTACAACGGTGATGTTTTCATTTGTTTGTTTTGTGGTATAAGATTGTACGTTGTTCTTCTTAGATTTAAAGCGCGGTGCGCTGTTTTGTTTTTTGAAAAAGCGTGTATACGCATCCGCAAGGTTGCGAACAGACGACTGCATCGCAATACTATCCACTTCTTTTAGCCAAACAAGCTCTTTCTTCATGGCAGGTAGTTTGGCAGAGCATGTACCATAGGTCAAGCCTTTTCCTGTCTCTTTGTATGCTTGATCCCATAAGGATAGGAAATGATTGAATACAAAGCGAGAACATCCAATCGTTTTGTTGATTAGAATTGCTTGTGCCTGATTTGGATAGATACGAAACTTATAGGCTTTATTGATCATTATTTGATTCACCTCCATTTCGGTATATGACTATTATACACCGAACGTACATTCGATAGGTAGTGGAGTAACACTTTCTGTATGTCGAACAATTAAGATGGCCTCCTGCCATCCCTTGTTTGAAGCCAATTCATCTCCCACCTACTCACTGGGCTGTGCCCCTACACGCTCCTTGAGGAAGGAGTCTTCTTGGCTAAAATGATAAAAATGGCAGACAACTATTTTGTTGCCTGCCGGTGCTAGTGGGTTGAATGAGTTAGTCAATTCAATAAATTGTGCTATCCCATTACCAGAAGAGTGAAGCCGCTAGTTCAAACGGCTTAGACATAGTTTGCCTAATAAAGAAAAAATTATGAGTCGAGATTTTGTTTGCTCTATATGAAAAGATAAATAGATATTCATCAGACAAGGATAATTTAGCATATCTTGAATAGGGTGTAGGAACTAATTAAGGAAAAGGAATTTTGTTTAGGAAGGGACTGACTCAGGAGTGGGACTTTCGGACAGGGTTTGGGGAGCGATGATTGCCTTTGGCATTGCGACTAATATCGTTGCTTGTATGATGGCAGTATACATTCAAAAATATGAGCTAATGATAAATCATCTTACAAATATTTTATTTTTAATAATTATCTCTTTAACGTTTATTAAGATGAAAATTAACAAATGGGTGGCTTTAGGATTTACATTTGTTGTAATAGAGAAAGGTATTAAGGCGGGATATGACTTCTACACACATGATTATTATGGTGTCAGTTGGAGTTTAGCTATCATTGTCTATTGCATATACGAGATGGAAAAGTATCATATTGAAATAAATGAATAGCCTCAACAATAAGGTGTTAGTAGGCGTGATTCTTTAAAAATACTATAAAAAAGACACTACAAGAGTGTCTTTTTTTTGAAAATACTCTATAATTAACTTTGGGGAAGGTAATGTTAGAGTATTCGTTTAGCAT
Source organism: Bacillus cereus group sp. BfR-BA-01347 (assembly GCF_022663835.1). Classification (NCBI taxonomy): domain Bacteria; kingdom Bacillati; phylum Bacillota; class Bacilli; order Caryophanales; family Bacillaceae; genus Bacillus; species Bacillus cereus group sp. BfR-BA-01347. Next base: position 164,650 of record NZ_JAKUGG010000009.1, read on the forward strand.
TATCTTTATATTTGATAAACCATGAAATCGAAAGATTTTGTGGTTTATTTTATGAACAATAGACATTACAGTATTGGCAGTGAGCTATTGATCATTATAAGCATTAAGAGAGAAGGGATTAAAAGTCTAACATCGAATAACGGTTCCGGAATATAGTGTTGCGAAATGATCTCCCATATCCCAAACGGTACTTGCCTGTATATAGCCCTTAAAGCCTTCTGAAGAATAATAAATCTCTTTTGGTATACTTTCTTTAGTTTGGAAATGTGCTTTAGAGTACTTTACATAATGATTTTTAATAACTTTTGATTCGGGAACAATAGTGTTTTTTTGTTCCAATGCTGGCCTAGCACTAGAAGGTGGTATGAATTTTACATTGTCTTGGTAATTAGGATCTAAGGTGTCAGCTTGTACACTGTGCGACGAAACAAAGGTACTTAAACTACTTCCCGCGATTAAAGTTGCAAATGCTAACTTTGAGAATTTTGTTAATCTACTCATTCTATAATCTCCTTTTTATTATTTTGTAAGGTATCTCCTTACACCTCACAGTCTATATCCACTACAAAAGGGTGTACATACATATTGATAGACAAAATTCTACAAAATACCCCATGTTTTAGGGGTTGTGTATAATAATCCAATGTTTAATAATTTATCAGAAGTAAAAAAATAGGTGTTATATAAAAGAAAATGAATAATTTATGCAGGGAATGTATATATAATTATTGTTTAAATATTCTAAAATGAGTTGATAAAGATGTGGAATTGTTTTTTAGAAAATAATTGATTGTTGTCGAATGTACTTATAATTTAACGTATTTCCCGAAAGAATTCTCCTTCCTCAAGCGTGTGAAGAACATAGCACGACGATAGGTGAGAGATGAATTTTGGTTTGGTGGAGCCAAAAGGCTTTGCTTTTTATTTTTCCAATGTTGATATGTATTTATTGTAGCTAGGTACATAGAGCTAAAAATAAGATATTCTTGTGAACTCAAAAAGCCAAAATTCCTTAACTTAGGAATTTTGGCTTTGACGTTATATCATGGAATTGCAATTGGAATGGCATCTGGCATATCTACTGCACCAGAGTTATAATTTCTTCAGCTCTTTAAATTAGAAACTGGTACTTGATTTGCGTAGTTAAATTATTGCCTTTTAAAAGAACGGAAAGAGTTTTTTCGAGTTAGCACCTTTTACATGATAAATATTGAAGAGGAAAAAAACCACTTAGAAAGACTTTTGAGCAGAAAAATAGACTAGTCTATTTTAATTTCTAATGGTCCCAGTATCTTTTATTTTGACGTGCGTCTTTACATTTATTTTAGCCTCTGCTAACGCTTGCAACCAATCTCCTTTTACTTTTTTCCATTCTTTATATTGAAAAGCTCTTGCATATAGGGATAATCCGATTGGATCAATTTTATTCTGCTGTATTTCATTTAATATATTTTGTAAATTATTATTAATTTCTTTTTGAATAGCACTTTTTAAATGATATATATTTTTTTTATTATCATAGTACCCCTTAATTAAATTCGGATTGGTTTTTTCTATTAAAGCTACATTAGCATATATATCGAGATTAAATACAAACTTTCCGTTTTGAAAAGTAACATCTACTTTCCTTGTCGCGTTCTGTACGAAGATAGAAGTATTTGTTTTTTTGTTGGAATTTTTAGGAGGCAGTGCAAGGTGTAGTATCATTCGCCCGTTACTTTTTGACTTATTTAAAAGATTGAAAAATTTAACATCTTTTTTAGGGATATAAGTTAAATATTTCCCTTTTCGATTTAAAAATGCAATTCCTACTGTGTCGATTTCATTCTTTGTTTTTTTGATAATTGGAACAGTTTGCGTCATTCCATCTTCATTTTGTTCTCTCATTAATTGCTGAATTGTAGAAGAGACGGATTGGTTATTTTGAATTGAGGATTCGATTACACCATTTATATAAGATGATAGTGATGGTTTACTAGGCTTATAAATTTTAAAAATTTCTTCTGCAGGCCCATCTACAAGTACTACTTTAGCATTAATGGTAGCGTAAGGATCACGGTAAGAAGAATCAAGCTCCTGTAACCAATTTGCTTCTTGCGCTAATTTTTTCCCAATTAAAATGATTTCAGCTTTGGAAGCTGTCATAAAGCCTGTTAACTTCGTATCTATCTTACTGAATCCAGTATATACAGTTGATGCTTTTGTCCAATGTTCTATAGTACTTTTTTGCTGCTTATGATGAAAGAGTGGTATACTTGTGCCAACTTTTATGTCTCCATTAGCAGTTCTATCCAAGCCAATTAACAGGATTAATGAAACCTTCTCAAGAGGAATTCTTTGACTACAACCAATTATATATACACAACAAATTAAAACCCATATCCATTTTCGAATCAAAGTTGTTTCCTCCTAGTAACCCAAGTAAAAAGAATACTGTAAACGAAAAAAATAATTGGTAATAGAATAAAGAAAATGACATTTAAGATATCCATAAGAGAATATATAAACAAATATTGATCCACATCGGGATTTAGGAAAATAAATAGACCAACTATAAATAACATAAAAGCAAGTAGCGCCCAATTACGGACGTTTTTTTGAAGTGAAATGGTCACAGATTCAAAACTGAAAAATAAATACGGATATATTGTAGTGGAAAATACAATCAAGTAGTAAGCGATATATATAATTTCTAATCTTTCCATGAAAGAAAAACGAACCCCTTTTAACAGATGAAATACTGGCCAGATTACGTCTTTTATCCCCTCTGGACTAAAGTATATATAAGAAAGAATAGTCACATATAGATAGAAAAGCATAGTTCCAGTATTCGCTATTAGTAGCCCTTTTATGGCTTTTTGTTTTTTTTGTAAGAACGGGTATATATAATATGCAATTTCTAAGCCAGCATAAGGTGTAATGGTTTCTTTTGTTGCCTTTATAATAGGGGATAATCCATCTTTAAAAATAGGTAGTAGGTGTAAAGGGTTGTAGTTAGTCTTTAGTGAAAAAAGAAGAAATAGTGGCATCCAAGTAGTGAAGAAGAAAACAAGCATAGAATAACTAGTAAGAGCCCTTAACCCACTCAGAGCTAAAATAATAAAAGGTAATAGTAATAATATGGTGATTTGATAAGCAGGAGTGGAAGGGAATATCCAAACTTTTACAATATCAGTTGCCTTTAGTAAAGTATTAAAGCCAGCAAAAAATAGATAACAGGCATATAAAAGAAAAAGAATCGTCCCTAGCCATTTACCAAAGTATGTTTTTAAGATTTGCGAGAAATTTTTGTTGGGATTTTTTTGTAACATTAATATAATAAATACACCGATTATAGAAGTAACCATCCATCCAAGAATGATTGAAATCCAGCCATCTGTACCAGCAGTAGTAGCAAGTGGGCTTGGCATAATTAACATACCAGATGCAAGTTGCAGCGAATGGATGAAAATAATAAATTCGAATAAAGTTATATTTTTGAATTTAAGATTCCCCATGCGGACCACCTTCTTTTTTCTTTTCTTGTTTCGGCTGTCCAGTACTCGAGCGGGTGGTAATCATCGAAATAGGAAACCTTACAAAAGAATCTTTTAACTCTTGAAGCCGAAATGGCGCGATTGGCAATCCGTATGGTGAACCATAGGAAGTCAGTGAAACAAAATGAGCAAATAAGAGCATTAATCCACTAACAATACCTACAACCCCATAAAAGTATGCCAATAACATCATTGGAAAACGAATAAGGCGTATAGAACTTGATAAATCATAATTAGAAACAATAAATGATGCAATGGCTGTAATAGATACGATAATAACCATAACGTTACTCACAAGTCCAGCTTGAACAGCCGCCTGTCCAATTACAATCCCTCCAACAATACCAATAGTTTGTCCAATAGGTTGTGGTAAGCGAATACCAGCTTCACGTAGCATTTTCAGTGTAATTTCCATTATAAAAGCTTCCAATAAGGGAGAGAAGGGGACCTTAACTCTTGACGTTGCAATAGAAGTGTATAAATCTATAGGAATGATCTCAAAGTGAAAGGATACTATAGCAATATAAAATGCGGGTAAAAAAATAGCTATAATAAATCCTGCAAATCGTAATAAGCGAAAAAAAGATGCAATGAGCCAATGAATATTATAGTCATCTGGGGTTTGAAAAAATCCAATCAAATTCATAGGAACAACCATAGCACCAGGGGATCTATCCATTAACACTGCTACTTTCCCATCAAGTATATGGTTTGAAATGGCGTCTGGACGTTCGCTTAAATAAGCCTGTGGAAAAGGAGTCCAATTTTGATCTTTTGTATAATTAGATAGCTCTCCAATACTTAATACCGCATCTGTTTTGATTTTGCAGATTCTAGTTTCTATTTCTTGGACTACATCTGCGTTTGCTACATCACCTAAGTAAATTAAATAGACTAAAGAAGTGGCTCGTTCTCCAATCGTCAGCTTTTTGATTTTTAACTCTGTAGAAGGAATATATCGACGAATTAGGCCTATATTTTTTGTGACATTCTCAATAAAACCATCATGTGAGCCTTTAATAGTAACTTCTGAAATTGGTTCTTGAATGGCTCTCTCTGCCCAGCCTTTTGTATTTATTAGAAGTGACCGATTTTCTCCTTCCATAAACAGTACACATTGACCCTCAAGTAATCCTTCTTTAATTTCATTCCATGTATATACGATTTTTGTATGAGTAGCAATAATATTAGAATTAAAAATTTGACTGTCTTCATTTACTTCTTGTAATAATGGTGTAACAACATTGGCTTTTAATGCAACACCATCTGTAAGGCCTTCAAAATAATAAAGTAAAATATTCGTGTTTGTTTTTAATTGCAAAGGATGTTCAATCAAATCTTCACTAATATCAAAGATATTATCTAGTGTATTTTTAAGTTATTTTAGGTTATTTGTTTCGATCTTTTCAATGGTTTTATATGTCTTAGTTTCTAAGGTCTCTTCATTTAAGGACAAAATTGACACCTCTTTAATATATACCGATTAGTTGTAGTTATTATTTTTATATAATTGAATTTTATTCATTAATTTAATCGAATTGGATGTAAGAATTGATAAATTTGATGTGCTATATTATTAATTCAATAATTGAGAGGAAAAAAGTAGAGGTAATTTGTGTGAAAATCTAAGTTTCAAGATAGAATTAAAATTTCAATGATTATAACAAAAAAGAACCATTGATAGGCTCTTTTTCATAGTTGGTAAATATGTTATCAACAATAGATGGCGATTAAGGTAGTAATTTAGATGCCTTTAAGTTAATCATCTGAATTTTGTAGGAAGAATTCTTTTTCCATACCTTAATGCTCAATGAAAAAGGATATTTCATTTATTTGGGTGTTCTAGTGTATTTGAATCTTGCGCACTAACAAATTTTGTTTAGGGACAAAATGTATTTTCTTAATAATCAGAAAAATAACGCGGCAAAATTCTTATTAATTATTTTGGTAGGTATCAAATATTCCTTTGGCCTTATTTTCATGATATTACCGTACGCTTATATGTTTCTAAGGGAAAGAAATACTTTCATTTTTATGACCATCTATTGTTTGATTAAGATGGTAACACGAAATAGAAGCGTTTACAACCAGAAAATAAAGAAAAAATATTAAAATAAGACTTTTTTCGACAATTATTTTATGTTTATATTTCATTTTATTATAGGAAAAGGCGGGGGAAGCGGACCTTTTCCTATAAAATGTTTTGTTGGAATTAGAAATAACAAAAAAAGTAATATTAGCTTAAAATTAAAATGAAATTCAATGATAAGATTATAATTGAATTTTTAAACCTCAGGTGTATTGAAAGTATGGTCAAATTTTAATCCACTTTGCGTTTCTTCCCTTTGTAACTAGCTTAATATGGCCAAACACTTGCAAGGAATTTAAAGCCTTACTGATTGTACTTTCTGCAATGTCTGGATAAGTGTTACGAATACTCTCCTTAGTAAAAGGTTGTTTTTGTTTAAGTATAAAATCTTGAATTCTCTCAACTTTAGTATGTTTACATATAGAATCTAGAACTGTGTTATGAAGATCTTTGTAAGCCTCTAATATAATTGTTAAAAACGTTTTTAACCAAAAGCTATTATTATGTTCCTCGCAGTACCAATTGACCGAAGATTTATAAATCGAATTGTAATAATCAGATTCATTTTTCTTAATATATTTATCCAAACATACATATTTTACAAATGTATGTCCACTCTTAATTAACAGCAATTGCATTAACATAAATGCCAGCCTGTTATTACCTTGATTGAAAGGGACTATGCAATAAAAATTTAATATAAAACGAGCTATTAATAAAAGTGAATGTAGCCCCTTACTAGTATTTAATGAGTTGTATTGATCACATAATTGCTCCATAAACTGTGGAATGAGTTCATGCGGAAGAATGCGGTAACTATTCAAGTGCATTCCATGTTCTGGAACTCCTGGAATAATAAAAGGCTTTTCACGCCATTTGGCACTGTCAGAGGTAATATAATGTATTAGTTGAAAATGTAATTCCTGTATAGTTGCTGGATTAATTAATAAAGTACAGGAGTTTTTATGTACAAAAGAAAGTGTTTGATAATAGCAAAAAATAGCATCTTCAGAAATATTTTGAGGTACTATATCATCTAAAATAAGTTCTTTTAATCTTTTATTAGGAACTTTTATATCCTCATAAATAGTTGTGAAATTTTTTATGTAATGTAGTGGTATAGTTTTTTCTAAACTATTAAATATGTCAGGGTTTTGTTCCTGATAAGCAGCTAATTTTCCTTTGAATTCGCTAATTTCACTTATTAAATTAATTAACCTCCTTTTTAATTCAATATTTTTGTACTTATCATCAAAAAAGTCTCTCATTTTTGTTCCTCCTGTAACCCCTTAACACGTTGTTGCATATATCTTTCCATTCTAAAGGTATGCCACGACATCATTGTAAAATAAGACATTTTAGGTCTGATTTTGAATATATATCAGAATCTATATTTTTATTTAACAATTAAAGTATGGAAATTATAAAGAAGAATCGTTAGGATTCAATTTTAATAGGCATAATCCTAACATCAAATGCACAAATGTACAATAAAAAAATAAAAAAAATAAAAAAATAAAACTATCGACCCTTTTGAAATATTATCTAAAAGAGTTTTAAGAAATTGTAGGTATAGATGTACCTTAGTTTAGGAGTAAATAATAAAGTGGTAATAGAGTTTTCATAGGTGATTAAAAAAGTATATAGACTATTAATTTGTGACAATTACGTGCCAAATCTATTATATGCTTTTATGCGAATTCTAAAATTAAATCCTAACGAGCTGAATTTTCTATATTTAGCATAAATATTAGGAGAGGCTTGCTGATGAAATGTATCATTTTACGTAGAAATATGTAACGTTTAACACTCGAATTGTAAAATATTTTGACATACGTTAATTTAAATATTAGGTACAGGAACATTTAATAAAAACTCAGTACTAAAGTACCCTTTAAACGTTTCACCCTAAGAACGTTTCTCAAGCACACTGAAGTTTACCCTTTGTTTCTGTGCCTTATTAGATAAAAATAACATAATAAATTTTAGAATATGATAATGAAAAATGGGTTTTCAAATCTTTTCTTAAACATTAACAATCTATTGATGATCTGTTTAAAGTAAGGAAATGCAGGGTAGACAATGGTATTAATAAAGAAAATACAGTTAAGCTAGATACTTTAAGTTATTTTATAAGTAATTAAGCGTTAGATTGAATTAGTAAGAATATTATATGTGTTTGCTAAATGGCTTGTTTTAATTGGTCTGTTACTATTAATTTATGAATTTTAATATTTAGAAGCTAGTCAACATATAGGTTATATTAGTTATGTGGGTTTTAACCTCAAGTGTATATGTTAAAGGTTAAAGGACTTGTGATTGGTATAAAAGAAGTGAAAGTTTGGAAGAAACGGATATAATCGGTTTCTTCCAGACTTTTTTTTGCTTTTTTGTAATATAAAAAATTTATTTTTCCTACAGGATTTAATTATCTGTTTTAATATTTGAATTTTTTGTGAAATTAAACGAAGTTTTTATTCTTCTTTAAATACATAATGTTACAAAATAGCGTAATTATATTTACTTTATTTTTATAGGAGATTAAAAATAATAATAAATGTACCAATTTATGAGAGATATTAATATATTAATTGGTGATTTGTTCGTTTATCCCTATATTGCTATTATATTAGCGAGAACAATATATTGGGGGGACAAGAATGAATTTGAAATTAACATCTAAATTGAAAAGATTAAGAAAAAGTAAAAAAGGAATTGGTGCTTGTGTTCTGGCTGCAGGGGTAACGGCTATTACTATGATTCCTCAAAGTGCTTATGCACATGGATTTGTTGAAAAGCCAAGTAGCCGTGCTGCTTTATGTAGTCAGAATTATGGAGCATTGAATTTAAATTGTGGAAATATAATGTACGAACCTCAAAGCCTAGAAGCACCTAAAGGATTCCCAGATGGGGGACCGATTGATGGAAAAATCGCTTCGGCAGGAGGACTGTTTGGAGGAATTCTTGACCAACAAACATCAAATCGCTGGTTCAAAAACACGATTAAGGGTGGAGCAAATACCTTTACATGGAAATATACAGCTGCACATCCTACAAGTAAATGGCATTATTACATTACAAAAAAGGGATGGGATCCTAATAAACCATTAACACGTGCTGAATTAGAACCAATTGGAACTGTGAAACATGATGGTTCTGCCGCATCAAATAATTTAACACATACAATTAATGTACCAACTGATCGCAATGGTTATCATGTTATTTTAGCTGTATGGGATGTAGCAGATACGTCAAATGCGTTTTATAATGTAATTGATGTAAATCTAGTAAATAATGAAACTCCCGATACAGTAGCTCCAAGTCAACCAACTGAATTAAATGCCTCTAAAGTTTCTGCCAATAGTGTTGAAATAACATGGAAGGCCTCTACTGATAATATAGGTGTAAAAGAATATCAAGTGTTACGTAATGGCGAAGTAATTGATACGGTACCAGGTACAACTTTTATTGATAAAAAACTAAAAGCAGATACGGAATATACCTATACAATAAAGGCATTAGACTCTGCTGGAAACATATCAAAAGAAAGTGAAAAACTAAAGGTTAAGACAACACATGCAATCCCAGATATAGAGGCTCCAACTCAACCAAAAGGATTACATAGTATGGGTACAACAGCGACAACTGTTGATTTGATGTGGAGTCCGTCTGAAGATAATGTAAGTGTTGACCATTATATTGTATATAGAGAAAGCGCTGGGGTTATGAATAAAATTGGGACAGCGGCTAATACATCCTTTATGGATAAAGATTTGAAGGCTAATACATCGTATAAATATGTAGTGACGGCGGTTGATTTAGCTGGAAATGAATCTAGTAGAAGTGATGTTTTGAATGTAACAACAAAGTCAGAGGATTCCACATATGAAAAATGGGATGCAAGAAAAGCATATACTAAAGGCGATAGAGTAGTACATGAGGGAAAAGTGTATGAAGCAGTTCAAGATCATCAAGGAAATGGCGACTCAAATTGGATTTTTGCCTTATCGCTTTGGAAGCCATTTTTGAATAAGTGACAGGTGGGAAAAGGTAGTTAACATTTTTGGGTTTTCTTTTAAAAATTAAGGGCTGTTCCAAATATGAATTATCTTATGATTTAAATGATAAATCAATAAGATTTAAACCCCATCCTAATGTTTACGAAATGAAATTAAAAAAGAATCCCAATGGAATTTCATTGGGATTCTTTTTTCTAATTTGTAATAGCGTATATTTTCACTGTGAATTTGTTAGTGGCACCCATTGGACTTGCAATATAATATTTAGTATTTGTGTAAGCTTCAGTCCTAGATCCATGTGAAATGTTTTTCCAACGAGTAGAATCTATTCCAAGGGAAACATCAATCATTACATTGAAAGAGATAGTAGAAGGGTAATCTTTTTCTGAAGGCTCAATAACCCATTTTAATTCTTTGGTACCTACAGGTAAACTATCAATTTTAAAGTTTTGACTGGATCGATTTTGTTGCCCGGATAAAGGACTAGAATCAGATGGTATCTGCGAAATTAATATTTCTTTTTCATTAGAATGTATACCATTTAATTTAATGATACTATCAATTAAACCTGGACCAGGAAAATCAGCTGCGATGATACCAGAATGTTTAATTATGCCTTGTTGTAAGAGTTCGGTCCCAAGTGTATTCATTCCCCCATAGTATACTTGTCCGTTTCTATCGCGAGGGAAATCACTCCATGCATTTGTGGAATTCGTTTGAATCAATTTAGGACTACTATCAGTATTTCTGCTCTCTTTTCCGCTTGAAACAAACCAAGGATATACATTATTTAAAAATGCTGCTGCGCCTCCCGTACCACTAAAATGGTTGAGATGAATTTTTCCATTATTAAAATTAGTATTTGCATTTTGTAGATGGGTTTTTATCGCAATCCATTTTGCATATACTTCGTCTGGTCCGCTTCCAATTTCAAATTTATCTTGTATATCCAAACCTTCGTAATCAATACCTTGCAATTGAGTGGATGTAAAGTTTTGTAAGATTACAATTTTCCCGCGGGTATCTCCTAAAGCAGGGTTATGTCTATCTGAAGTTGGTACGGAATTAGGATTCCAAAAATATGAAGCATTAACGTTTTTATATTTTAAAAATATCTCCTCAAATGATTGAGATCCACTTTCAGGAGTAGTTTCTTCTTTTAGGCGCATTAATATTGTTTCTGTTGGATGATCTTTTAAAAATTGAATTGTCTCTTTTAATACATCTTCAAACACAGCTTTTTGATTTACAATGCCATGATACATTGCAAAAGAATCTTTTACACGTTTAACACGCATATCTACATATCGGATTCCAGAATTTAATTGTTGGGATAGACTCATAGTTTGATTTCTTGTCAAATTTTCATCAAGAAAGCTTGCTCCATGTAAAGCCATTGTACCGTGAGTCCCTGGAATAGATATTTCACTTAATTTTGTAGAATCTTCTATTTTCGACATCCACGCTGGATTTTGATATCCTATATTGGATTCATAGGAATAACCTGAATGACTATCAGCTAAAATAGTAGATGGTGTACTTAAATTTGCTAGTGTAATACAAGTGAGGATGCTAATTTTAATGAAATTTCTCATTTTTATTTTCTTCATTTTATCTCTCCTGACCTTTAAACAATTGCTAGATGATTTTTTCCTATATTTATTGTTTTTCATTCTTAAGATAGTAAATTTTTGTATTTAAAAATAGGGGGAGTAAGTTATTTGAGACTTTAATAATTTGTTTTAAAGAATTGTACCTAATAGCCAAACAGATTCTTGAAAAATCGAAGTATAGCCTCCAAAAAACAACTGTTTATCGTATTGTATAAAAACAAAACAGAAGCCTAAAATAGACTTCTATTTTGTGACATATAATGAATGATAAGGTGGTAAACAAATCAAGATAATGTGACTGAGTGGTAAAAAATTATTAATAGCTTTTTTAGAATCTCTTATAACAAGGCTAATTACGAAAAGTGGATCTCTACAATGCTAATAAAAATTGGGAAATCCTACTCATTAAAACTTAGACTAACTACAGTTGCAATTGATTGGGCTGCATGTTCCCAGCTTCCATCTATAACTTTACCAATCTGCTGACCAAGTGTATTTAAATCATTTGGATTAACTGGAATTCCATTATACGCAGCAAGAATTGATAAAAGTGGAGCAGCAAATGGTGTCCAACCACCTCTATCAATACTAAATACAGGTTTATCTAGTACCTTTCCATCTTGTACGGTAAACTCATAATAAAATTGATCATCTGGACGAAAACTTAAATGATGAGAAATTTGCCCCTTAACATATTTTTTTCCTGCACCTAGATTTACTACTTCTATTTCTTTCACATTAAATTCATGCTCAAATACTTTGATTTTTTTGACTTCTGGACCGTTTAAGGCAGCTTGAACGGCTGTTTCCAAATTGTTTTGTGCAAAAGGTTGAATACTCATTTGTGCCTCGTTTTGTTGAATAGGAACCTCTTTTTCTGCAGCAAACACCGAAGTAGTAGGTAGTGCACCTGTAGCTAATATAGCTGCAAGAGCTGTTGTCATAATACTTTTTCTTTTCATCTTCATAGTTTTCCTTCCTCTCTTAAAGTTATGATATATAATCTTTTAAAGATTGACACGGTACAATTTTTTCATAATGTACGTAAAAATCAGTTTAAGAATAATGTGAAATCGTGTCAGAAAATTAAAGTTAATTATATATGTATTTAAGATGATATCTATCTACACATATTTTTTCAATTTTTAGATAAATGTAATGGTAATGACTTCTTAAGAATCAATTTAGCACTTTGTTTATCAAGAAAAGTCCTATAAATACGTTTAGTTCATAGAAAAAGTAATATATTTGATATTAAATGTCTTACATAATGCGGTAAAACTTCACAATTTTTTATCATTATATACAGAAAAAAGTAACGGAACATAAGTGATGTGTAATACTTGTCGTACACAATATGATAGGGACATTAACGCAAGTATCAATCTAAAGAATGAAGCGATAAGGTCTCTAACCGTAAGGAATTCTTCACTTCTAAACGGTGTAGTTCAATTTCAAATTAACACTGTTATTTCTAATTATAATGTGGATGTACTTGAAGAAATGGCAATGTTAATAGAAGAATTAGATTGTGTACTCTGGAGTATATTTTTCTTAGTTCCAATAGGGCGTGGTAAGGAAAAAGATATGATTTCACCAGCCCAACATGAAAAAGTATTTCATTGGCTATATCAACTTAGTAAAAAGGTTTCTTATGATATTAAAACAACAGCTGGTCAACATTATAGACGTGTTGTTATTCAAGAAAAAATGAAAGGAAATAAAAAAACAAATCAGGTTATTCAATATCAGGATGTATTAATGAATGGGAGGACGGGACAAATTAATGGCCTTGGGCGTGCTCCAAAGGGGGTGAATGATGGAAATGGTTTTGTATTTATTTCACATATTGGAGATGTATATCCTAGTGGGCTATTGCCAATTAAGGCTGGGAGTATTAGAGCAACACCAATAGCTGAAATTGATCGAAATTCCCATGTTTTTCAAGACCTTCGTAATCCGGACAGATATAAAGGAAAGTGTGGTGTTTGCGAGTTTCGATATGTTTGTGGGGGATCTCGTTCTAGAGCATATGCGATGACAGGAGATTATATGGAAAGTGAACCTTTCTGTGTGTACATTCCAAAAGCGTTACGAAAACAGAAAAAGAGTGTATAAAAAAGGGAAATGAGTAAAGCTATGCTCATTTCCCTTTTTTAGGTTTTATAATTATATTAGAAACAAGATTGATTAAATTAAATCCAAAATATCTTTTGGTGTATTTAATGGATAATCAGCTTTTTCAAAAACAGCTGACGTATTATCCGCGGTTACCTAAATAATTTCACTTAATGGAATACGAAACTTTGGTAATTTCCATATAATGAGTAAATCTTTTTTTGATTTTAATATCAATACCTAGCATGATATTAAAACCTTACCATATTTAAATTACATTTCCCTTATCTAATTATATAAAGTCATATATTGGGGACGAACTATTTGAACTCCTAAATTTGAATTACAGGTTACAAAGTTTCTTCGAAAAAGAAGATAAAGATAGCTTTGAGAGCAGAAAGAAACTGTAATTAGAGTAAGAAAAGGTAAAGACTATTATTGAAAAATATATAGTTTTAGTATTTAAAATAAAATATGGAAGTAACATAGTGGACTTACGCATATAGTAATATTGCTGGTAAAATTAACAAAATTTTCATTTAAATCAGATAAAGCAACGGTGTTTTTAACTTATAATAATGTTACTACGATGAAAATACGGCTACTAATTAGTTAATTTAAAAATCAATTTTAGATAGGAAGAGGAAAATGAAGACCAGAGATAGTTATAAAATTATTGTAATTGGTGCTGGGACTGCAGGACTATCTTCTACTGCACATTTATTACGAAATGTATCCCTATTTAAAGAAAGTATAGCGATTATTGATCCATCAAAAAAACATTACTTTCAACCACTATGGAGTTTAGTGGGGGGTGGAATTGTTTCAAAGGAAAGTACGGTGCGTGATCAAGAATCATTTATTCCTAAAGGCGCAACGTGGATTCCGAAAAGTGTTGTTAAGTTATTTCCGGAAGAAAATAAGATACTTTTAGATGATGGAATGCTGCTTGAGTATGAAATTCTTATTGTAGCAGCTGGTATACAAATAAATTGGGAAGGTATTAAAGGTTTAAAAGAGTCTATTGGGACTAATGGGGTTTGTAGCAATTATTCTTATACATATGTTGATTCTACTTGGAGAGAAATCGAAAAATTCAAAGGAGGAAATGCGATTTTTACCCACCCCAATACTCCTATTAAATGCGGTGGCGCTCCACAAAAAATTATGTATTTAGCAGAAGAGTATTTTTGTAAAATTGGTGTAAGAAACAGAAGTGAAGTAATGTTTTATTCTGCAAACACTAACATCTTTCAGGTTCCACGATATGCAAATACTTTAGAACAAGTACTAGAAAGAAAGCAAATTATAACGAACTATAATAAAAACTTAGTAGAAATTATTGCTGAAAAGAGAGAGGCAATTTTTGAAGATATGCAAACCATGAAAAGAGAAATAGTACCATATAGTATGATACATGTTGTTCCACCAATGGGACCACCTGACTTTATTAAAGAAAGTGAGATAAGTGATCATCAGGGCTGGGTAGATATAAGCCCTTATACTTTGCAGCATGTACAGTATAAGAATATTTTTGGACTTGGAGATTGTACTAATTTACCTACCTCTAAAACTGGAGCGGCAATTCGAAAACAAATACCTGTCTTAAAACAAAATATTATGGACGTACTTAACGGAAGAGACTTGCAGGCTAAATATGATGGATATACATCATGTCCGATTGTTACAGGATATAAAAGTCTTATACTCGCTGAATTTAACTATGAACACGAGCCACAAGAAACGTTTCCATTTAATCAAGCGAAAGAACGGTATAGTATGTTTTTACTTAAAAGATATATGTTGCCATATATGTATTGGAATTTAATGTTGAAAGGGATTATGTAAGGAAAGATAGAGAGTAGTTGTAAAAATTGAAAAGTAATTCGAAATAAGTATTCGGAGGGAATAGTTATGCTTTTAAAATATTTTTATGATGAAAAATTAGCTCATGCTTCCTATTTAGTTGGTTGTCAGAAAGAAGGCGTAGCAATTGTTATTGATCCTAGTCGCTATATAGAACAATATATAGAATTTGCTAAGAAAGAGGGGATGGAAGTAATTGCTGCGGCTGAGACTCATATTCATGCTGATTTTCTTTCTGGGTCTAGAGAACTTTCTAATCTCTATCATGCAAATTTATATGTATCTGATGAAGGAGATTGTGATTGGAAGTATCAATATCTTAATGAAGGTCGATACCAATTAGTAAGTGAAGGTACAGAGTTTAAAGTAGGTCATATAAAATTTAATGTAATTCACACCCCAGGGCATACGCCTGAAAGTATCTCTTTTTTAGTAACTGATACAAGTCAAAATAATTTTACGAATGATAAACCGATAGGAATTTTCACAGGTGACTTTATATTTGTAGGAGATATAGGAAGGCCTGATTTATTAGAAACAGCTGTTGGTATAAAAGATACTGCACAAATAGGAGCGAAACAATTATTTGATTCTATACAAAAAGTAAAAATACTCCCTGATTATTTACAAATATGGCCATCACATGGTGCGGGAAGCGCATGTGGAAAAGCATTAGGAGCAATTCCAACTTCTACATTAGGTTATGAAAAGATGTTCAATTGGGCATTTCAGTGTAATGAAGAAAGTGATTTTATATCGACTTTATTGACGGGACAGCCAGAGCCTCCAAAGTATTTTTCATTAATGAAGCATTTAAATAAGTATGGTCCTCCAATTCGTAAGAAGAGAAAGATTACTAATATTGATACAGTAGAAGAGCTTCAAGAAGTTATGAGGAGTGTTCAGCAAATAGTTGATATAAGGAATGTAGAGAGTTTTGCTTCTGGTCACATTGAGAAATCAATTAACATACCGTATAACAATTCTTTCACAACTTGGTGTGGATGGTTACTAGGTTATAAAACAGAGACTTTAATAATTCTAGATGAGGAAAAGGTTAAAATGGAGGAAGTCATTAGGGACTTTGAATCTATTGGGCTAGATAATATTATTGCTTTTGCACCTTTAAAAGTAATAAAAAAATTTGATATATTAGAAAGTTACAAGGAAAATACATCAATTGAATTATATCGGCATATAAAAGATAGAAGTGTTAAGGTTATCGATGTGCGTAGTAAAAAAGAGTGGGAGGAAGGACACCTTCATAATGCAATACATATTACGTTAGGTAATCTATTTGAGAAGATAGATTCTATACCGAAAGATTGTCCAATAGTTTTACAATGTCGAACTGGTTTGCGTTCCGCTATAGCAGCTAGCATTTTACAAAAAGCTGGTATAAAGGAAGTAGTTAATTTAAAAGGCGGATTTCTCGAGTGGAAAAAGTTTGGATTACCATACGAGAATTAATTTTTATCTAGTAATTCATTAAATTAGATATTTATCTTATTAATAAATCGCTTATGTTAATACAATTATAATAAACATTGGGTAATAACACCAGTCTTGTAGTATATTGCATATCGTATTAATATTTATATATTCTTGTTAAATATTATAAGATTGGGTGGCGATATCGATGAAAACAATTAAATGTATGACATGTATGTCTATTTTATTATTAATTTTCACATTGTTTTTACCAAAAAATTTAGTATTCGCAGAAGAGATGGATAAGGTTTGGGATCCAGAGAAAGGGACTATTTCTGGTTATATCTGGTTCGATGAAAATGAGGATGGTTGGATTGATCCTCAGGAACAAACAATTGTACCAGAAATAGGTGAAATAAAGTTATATTTAATTAATGAAAATGAAGAAATAGTTGAGGAAAAAATAGTTTCTAGATTACAAAATAGGCAAGCTCATTACTATTTTGAGGTAGAAGAAGGCAAATATAAAATACGAGCTGAGTTTACTGAAAAGGGAAAATATCAGCTTACTAGGGATGGAAGAGATTCATTTTTCAATTCTACAACAAACGAAACAAGATATTATGAAATTATGAAGTCATATAATATAGATAGTATACAGTTGGGATATAAAAAAGCATCTTAAACCTATTCAAAGTAAAGGAAAAGCTAAAGGTGATAGTAAAGAGGTTGGATTTCAATTTTAAGAGGGGCAAACGCCCCTCTTTTTTATGTAGCGGATTTGTTGGTTGTATTATTTAATGAGATGTTATATAAAAAAAGTGGCGACGTTTATCTTTGATCATTTTTGCATCATTAGATTGTGAACAGAGCTTTAATGCTTTATTTTATATCGACACTGTAATGGAATTATGTACGACTACAGCACCAGAATATTGTGTTTTCCAGTTCTTTAAAATAGATACTTGTACTTTATTTTATCATTAGATTAATCTCACAGAATGAGAAAATGTAATATGCTCTTATTTGAGGGGGGTTCTTATTATTGGTAATTTCATGTACCGTATTTAAAACTAAATCCACTTGGGAAGAAGTGCAGCAGGACGAGCTTCCTGCAAAAGTGAAAGAAAAACTTGCTGCGAAATAATAAAAAGGATTTGGCATTAAAGGTCAAATCCTTTTCTGTTTTCAAAATCTTCTTCTGAAGTGAATATGAATCTATATTTTTTTAATTGAGCTGTTATTACGCCGTAACTAGTTTGTTTATTTCCACTAATTACATAAGGTTTATCGTTGATACCTCTACATTTTTCTGCCTCTTTAGTAAGGCATCGAATAATCCTTACGAATACCATAGCTATTTCTGATAACTTACATGTAGAGGTATCACTCAATATAACAAAAATGTAATGTTAATAAAATGTAATTCCACCGATACTATTAATGAAATTATATAAAATGAAGGGGAGTTAAAGGTGCAAATAACAGCACAGATAAGGTTGAAGAAACGTACAAAAAGTTTACCTATATCAACCTTTAGCTAAATGATAAAAGCCCTGCAGGGGATGCAGGGCAAGACCAAGGGTATTGAAGAATTGTCGATTCTAAAAGTAAAGGACTTCTTGGAATGTTTTAAGTTTAACACATAAAATATTAAAACTTTATATAGAGATGTTACAGAAATATGAATATAAAAAACTCTGATAAATATTATGAAAAAGTTGATAATCTATAGAAGCTATAAGGGATTATGTTTGCAATGATGTCTTTATAGAGATAATAGGGCAGGCTTTGTTTGTATTAATATTCGGGAATCTAGTAGAATTCCCCACCTAATAGGCAGGTTCCTGGGGATTACGAAGCGTGAAAGCATCAAAAAAAGCCCGTACAGAAGCACAGGCAGGTTGATACACATATCGGTAATTAAATATTAACAGAAATACTTAGTAAGTACTATTGAAAAAATAAAAAACTGTATTATCCTTAAGATGGTTTGGAGAAAACACATATAATAATGCACTTATATTAAATGTTTCTGAATTTGGATTAAGAGGCATAACAGTATGGCGTGTAATGCAAAGCTAAGGATTGTTCTTAGGGCTGCGGAAAGTGGATAAGCAGGACTGCAGGGATAACCTTATAAATAAAAAGCTCAACTCTCACCCTTTTGAGAGTTGAGCCTAAAGATGTAGCTACTATTTATACGCATTGCATTGTTACTACACGCTAAGGAATAGTAATAAAAAGATGATCCCAATAAAACTGTATAAAAACAAAAAGAACCCTAATAGGGGTAAATCTTTATGAAAGTTGACCATGACAAACCTCCTTCGATATATTGAATATTTTAATATTTTGTTAGCCTATTTAAAAAGAAAAATATAACTTGGTACATTGGATTAGAGGATATCTATATAAATAGGTAGAATTTAATTATTTGGTTTACATTTTAATCCAAGGGGTACAAATTAGATGCGACGTGAAAAGGATTTATTGAAACAATGGAAGGCGGATTTGCAAGCTATTCAAGAAGAGAAAAGGCTGAAGAAAAAGGATAAGAAATATAGTATTCCGGGTAAAACGGCTGATTTCATGGATGGCAAGCATACTTATCGTAAAGCTAATGGGGTATGGAAACAAAGAAATAAATAATGTGATGATAAATTAGTTTGATCAAGCTTATAGCAATTATCGGAGGCACTACCGTGATCTGGGAGGCGTCTTTTTTGTTGTTAATATTACAAAAATCTTAGATTAAAAATTATACAACTACATTTTAACCCCGTCCTAAATTTAGAACGGGGTTAAAATGTTTGAGGTTTCAAATTTTACTCACTTTATTGTCTTTTTATAATATGTATCAACTCCTATTTTCCTGATGTTCTGTAGTCTTTCTTGATAATATCTCGCATGTTTAGGGTAAAAAATAGGAGGAAAACCAAGGCTATGATTCCATTAACCCAGTAGTATGTATGTCCTGCTGTGAATCCAGTGTAGAAAGAAAAGGCATTCCAAACTAAAAGGATTGTTGAACAGATAGTAGAGATCAATAATGAACCAAAACTCCTCATGATTGTCACCTCGATTCAAAATGTTAGTGGTCATACAATTATACATATAAATAAATGAATTTAAAAGGAGAGGATATAATAAAATAATATAAAGGAATCACTGTGAGGCGAGAAATATGGATAGGTAGCGAATCCGCTGCTTTTTATTTTAAATAGAAAAAGGAATCTCGAAAGATCCCTTTTTCCAATTCTGATATATCTTAATCGCATATAAGTAAAGACATGAAATATTATATAACAATATAAAAATATAAACAATAAATATTTTAGTTAACATAAGTAGGAATTAAACAAATTACTTCCTACTAGTACAGAAAGTGGTGGGTGATCTTAGGAGAAGTCCGCAGCTTCATACGTCACTACAACAGTAGATAGTTTGTTTGAACATAGTAAAGAAGCGTCTATATATGGTTAACAATATTTTTGAGATAACACTAAAGAGTATAGAAGAGCAGATATAACACTATTTTCAGCCAATAAACATATCTTACTGCTACTATTACATATAAGATACATAATTTTGAATTAGCAGAATGTCTTTTGGGGGAGACGCAAGTTGGGAATATTTATTTTTCAGACGAAGTAAAGAATCAATCTATAAGTCTAAGTGTTTTCAATCGCTTATTATGTTATGAAGAAAGGAATTGAATACATAGTTTTAGATCAAGAAAAAAGTAACAACAATTGGGTTAATAGAAAAGTGTTTTTGTCCAACTATGTCTTTCAACAGCTCTAATTGAACCGTTTCTATCAGATTAGTTCAATAACGTAGCCGCTTGTTTTTCTTCTAAGTTATATACTTCATCTCACTCTATTCCACAAGGCGCCGCATGGAATTTTGAATTATATTTTGAGCGCTTATTAATATCAAATAGATTATCTTAATTTTAGTATATACATGAATGTTTTATACAAAATATCAGTTATTCCACCTTTCTATTATAAATATTCATCGTAACGCATTTGCTGTCTTATATGTAATTATTCATAGTTCTACGGGATACTTGCGAATCTTAGGGAGATTAGGATTTACGACGTTATTACCATAACTAACATTATTTTATAGTAATTAAATGATAGATTAACATTATTCCCTTACAGAAAATGTGCTTTTATTTAAAGGGAGATTTTTAGCAAAAAAAATCAAAAAAATATTTGAAGTCAATGGTATTGTAGTAGTAAGTATAATAGATGTGGAGGATAGAGATTATGAATGATAATTTTTTGACCGAATGGATGCTTGGAGGTAAGACACCTAGTAATTACTTTTTATATAATACGTTTGATATCAACGGAATAAATAAATTTGTACATTATTTGCATTCGATACAAAAGATAGAAGGATATGGTGTAGTATTTTGCTTTCTAAATAAAAATTTATATTTAGGGAAAAGAATTAAATTGTCAGGAATGATTAGAACTAAATCTATTCAGGAGTACGCAGACTTATGGATAAGGGGTGAAAAGCCTAATGA
This sequence comes from Bacillus cereus group sp. BfR-BA-01347, assembly GCF_022663835.1. Taxonomy (NCBI): domain Bacteria; kingdom Bacillati; phylum Bacillota; class Bacilli; order Caryophanales; family Bacillaceae; genus Bacillus; species Bacillus cereus group sp. BfR-BA-01347. The sequence goes on from NZ_JAKUGG010000009.1 coordinate 185,868, forward strand.
TTTATGGGAAATGAAATCATTAGAATGTGAGCCAATTAAAGAAAAAGAAAGTTGGAAAGAATATTCGATAATTGTAGATATCCCTATTGATGTAAAACGTCTATCTGTAGGATTAACCCTGAAAGGTGAGGGACATATATGGTTCCACAGTATGAAAGTTGAGATAATAAAGTAAAAGTAGGAGGAAAGAAGTATAGTATTGTAGCATTATTTAGATGAATGAGGTGAGAATACATGAAATAGAGGTATAGTGAATATTTTTCATTTTAATATTGTTTCTTAATAATATTAAAATGGAGGGCTGCTAGTATATAAATTGTTATCGTTACAATAATAAAAAGATATAAAAAAGAGTTTTTAAATATGAAGATGCTATTTGCAATTTTTACAGCATGCGTAAGCCTTGTTTTATCAACACTCAGTGTATCCGTGCATGTATAGAAACATCAGGAGAAGTTAATTTTGACCCTATTTTAATAGAGTATCAATAGAAAGGTTTCGTAGATACATACAGATTCTCACCAACTTCTTGGAAAAATGTTGATGGCGAAAGTTTCAGAATGTATTGGGATGAAAATACGCATGGTTCGCAACTTGATCATAGTTATAAACGTCATGGTTGTAGTGTATCTAATGAAAAATTGTTGAAAGATTTAAATCAAGTATATTATTTATGAATAATAAGTTTGTATAAATATATTGTTAAACATCCGTTTGCTTATAATTAAAATAAGTGAGCAGATGTTTTTATTTATGGGTGGTTGTTAACTACATTTTAATCGCTTTCTATAGCATATATGCACATCAAAAATAACTAAAAGGTATAAAAGTAGTTATGGGAGATCCTGTTTGTCTTCAAAATTTTAAAATATACTATATAAATGTGTTTCTTCTTTTGGATAAGGTAAAATCAATATAAGATAAGAGAATTTATACGAAGAGAGAATTATTGGAATTAGTGTTGATTCAAATAATGATCTTTTCAAAATTAACGTATGAATAATATTAGAAAAGGTTAATTGATGAGCTTAAGTTATAAAAATGGACCGATAAAGTTTAATAATAGAAGGGTGTGATTATTTATTCTAAAAAGCAACAAGTTCGCACGAAATACCAATTTTACGAACAATAAAGTAGTTAAATAAAAATCTAATAACGGTATCTAGGGATTTCAAGCTTAGTTGCATAGATTTTCGTATGTTTGCATGTGCCTATATAATTAATATTTTATATAGAAATTATTAAATTTTGAGTTACTCATTAATAAATTTTATATAAAATTACATTTTACTTTATAAGATTTTTTCACACGTTGATTTAATCAACTCCCTATAATCATGATTAAATAAACTGATTTATATTTTTATAAAGACTTTTAAACTATATTCATGTATTGGTCTTTTGTATGAATTTATATATCAAATTTGTTTTATTTTACATACATTTATATGTAGTTTTTGCTCTAATTTTTATGGTCAAATACAAATTTCTCACTTGATTATCTATAATTTTTATTTGAGTAATTACATTATTCCATTCACTATTGAGCATGATTTAGTATTCCATAATTTAATTATGTAAATAAGTTTGTGTAAAAATTGAATTTAATGCGAACTTGTGTTCGTACCTATTTTCTGCTATAGTATATATGAGGTGATTTTTATGGATTACAGCAAACAACGTCAAAAATCCGTACATCGTAAGAAATTATACGAGAATTTAAATGAAATGCCCTTTTACATAGAAGAATTTGTGGAGTACAAAGAATTGCATGATGCCTCCCCCTCCACCCTACTGAATTATGTATATGATTTTAGAGTCTTCTTTAATTGGCTATTATCTGAACAAATTATTGAATTTAAGCCCATTAAAGACATATCCTTCTCTGATTTGGAGAATTTAAAGAAAAAAGATGTTGAGAACTTTATGAGATTTTTAAAACTACAACAAAACATGCAGAATTCCTCTGTTAACAGAAAAATTTCGGCCTTAAAGTCTTTATTTAAGTACCTCACCTCCCTATCAGAGAATGAAGATGGAGAATGCTATTTTTATAGAAATGTAATGGCTAAAATTGAAATACATAAAGATAAAGAAACATTAAATGCTCGTGCAAAACGTATGAGATCTAAAATATTCCATAATGATGATGATCAAGAATTTCTGAATTATGTTAAGTACGAACATGAAAAAGCTTTAACAAAACATCAGTTATTCTATTTCCTAAGAGATAAGGAGCGTGATGTAGCTATCCTTTCCCTCTTTCTTGGTAGTGGTATTCGTGTAAGTGAATTGGCCGATCTCCGCATGGAAGATATAAACTTAAAAGAAAGACTAATTGATGTAATCCGAAAAGGAAACAAAGAAGATTCCGTTTGGATTACCCCAATTGCATTAAATGATCTTGAAAAATATATGGAGATTAGAGATAACAAATATGCTCCAGGGAAAGAATTACAAAATGTATTCTTATCTAAGTATAAACATACTGCACAGCCTCTTTCTGTTAGGGCTATCCAAGATATAGTAGAAAAATATACTAAAGCCTTTGGCAAAAAAATGTCTCCTCATAAATTAAGACATACATTGGCAAATAAGTTATATATGGAAGAAAAAGACTCGTTACAAGTGATGCAACAACTTGGACATACCAGCCAGGATACGGCCTTATTATATACACAGCTTGGAGAAACAACTATCAAAGATAGCTTAGGAAGAATAGGAAAGAATAAAAAATAAAAGTTCAGCAATTTTGTATTGCTGAACTTTTATTTTTTTCATTGATAGTGGATTTAAAATATATATTAAATCCACTTCATTTTGAACTTTATTATGTAATAAATACATAGTTTAAATTATACTTTAATTAGAATTTAAACTCTCTTTTGATAGTTAACTATAAGGGTCTCTCTCCAGGTTTGCACTTCAAATAATATAAGACTGTTATTTTTAATTGGCATTATATTTATTATACGTTTCTTCCAAACCAAAGTGTGTTAGAGGCTCACTGTCTGTTTTGAAATAAATTTATGATCCTACAAATCTTATACTGTATACCATACATAAAAACAAAAAAACTATTCTCAGACAGTTTTTTTATTATTAGCTTTTTTGTAACAACTCATCTTATTAAATCTTGACCTAATATTCCTGTTACTTTAATTTATAAAAACAACTAACATCAAAATTCTATTAAAGTTATACTAATTATAGAGGTGAGTTTATGAAAAATGAGCCAAATAATAAAAAAACTGTCCCATTATGCAAAAAAAATAAATCCCAAAAAATTACCAACGAGCAGTGGCATGCTATTATATATAATGATTCTTCTTATGACAATAAGTTTTATTATGGAGTAAAAACGACAGGTATTTTTTGTCGTCCCTCATGCAAATCTAAAATTCCTAAAATAGATAATGTGAAGATTTTTAAAAATGCACAAGAAGCATTATCTCAAAATTTTCGCCCTTGTAAACGTTGTAAACCAAATGCATTAAATTTACCTAATGAGGAATGGATAAAATATGTTACAGATTACATTGATAAGAACTTTGATGAACCTTTGACATTAGAAAAGTTGGCCTCTATATCTCATGGAAGCCCCTTCCATTTACAACGTACCTTTAAAAGAATTAAAGGATTAACTCCTATGGAATATATTCAACAAATCAGAACTTCAAAGGCTAAGTATTATCTTGAGCAAACCAATTATTCAATAATAGAAATTGGACTTACTGTAGGTATACAAAATACAGCATATTTTTCTACATTATTCAAAAAGAAAACTGGATACACACCTAATGAATATAGAAAATTACACCAAAAGTGAAAATCAATAATTTTGACTTTAAATAGAGTTCACTAAAAAATCCAATAAGAGCATTCGTTTTATTTCAAAAAGAATTCCTTCAATTTTGATTTGCAACTACAGAATCTTTACTCCCTTTTCAAAAATCGACTTTCACTCGTAATTCCATAATTACAAAGCTTTGTCGATAAATATTTTGTAGAATTTTCTAAAAAATGAACAAATTTTGGATATAAATGATAAAATTTTTAAAAAAAGGTATTTTCCTCGTATTGTCTCTGGTATCTTAGCAAGTTTCATTAACAGATATATTAGTATGCAGATAGTGATAACTAAATATATTGAAGATGGAGGTCGTTGATTATGATTAATAACAATGCACTTTTAACTCTTGATGTTAACTTACAATTAGATATTCAGAAAGAGACTATCATTAAGAACGGTTTACAATTATCTCTCTCAAGGATTCAATTTAAGTTGTTATTTTATTTGGTATGTAATAAGAAAGTTCCTATATCCAGTGAAGAATTAATACAATATGCTTGGGGCACAAATGATTATATTACTAAAGACGAATTGTATGTATATATATGTAGGCTCAGGAAAAGGATCGAAGATGATTTTAAAAATCCTAAATTACTTTTATCTATTCGCAGAGTTGGCTACATGTACTATCCGCCCCAGTTTGTAGAATTGAATAGCAAAATTTAAAAAGAATTTTTTATATTAATCATGTTACCCTTTTATAAAAGGAGTGATTTTATGGGAAATAAATCAATTACACTGTATCAAGCAATTGCTCTGTATATCGCTGCAATTTTGGGTTCTGGGGTATTATTTTTATCAGCAAGTACTGCTAATATAGCTGGACCTGCATCAATCATTTCGTGGATATTTATAATTATTTTAAGCTTCCCTCTTGCATATACCTTTGCTTGCTTATCACGATCTTATCCTGATGCAGGTGGTGCAGCTACTTTTGTAAGAATGGCTTATGGAAATCATATGGGTAATTTAATAGGTTGGTTTTATTTCTTCTGTGCTGCAGTAGGACAAATCATAGTCTCTCTAACTGGTGCTTTTTATGTAGGAATCGCTTTTAACCTATCCAACGGTATGATTACTTGTTTAGCATTATTTATCTTATTAATGGGTTCAATTTCTAACTATTTTGGTGTACAAACAAGTGGTAAATTATCTTTGATTTTGAGCTCATTATTAATTGTTTTATTGCTAGTAACAATATACTCTTCTTTCGATAAGTTTGAGTATTCTAACTTTAAACCATTTGCACCTAATGGGATAATTTCAATTGGCACAGCTATGACAATGTGTTTATGGTCTTTCTTTGGCTGGGAAGCAATATGTAACCTTGCAGATAAGTTTGTAAAGCCAGAAAAAGATATTATTAAAGGGACGATTATTAGTGCAGGGATTATAGGCATATTGTTTATTTTATTAAGCCTAATCACTATTGGCACTAAGACATATGGTAACCTTGAAAGCAACCTCTCTCCCTTAGCACTATTAATGCAAGATTCAATAGGAATCGGTGCGAAATATTTAACTGCTATATTAGCTTTTATTATTTGCTTAGGTACCGTCAACGCATTTATTGCTAGCATAACACAACTAGGTTTTGCTTTAAGCCGTGATAAAGCATTTCCAACTTATTTTTCTGAAATAAATCAACGTACTCAAACCCCCACTCGTGTAGTAGTATTTATTTTCGTCTTTGCATCTATAGGTGTGATAACAATAAGTACATTAAAAATATCTTATGTGGATCTGTTATTTATCCCAAATTCATTAGGCTTAATGGTATATATTTTTTCATCAGCAGCTGGTATTAAACTTTTCAAAAAAGGTACACTACAAAAAAAAGCTGCTTTAATATCTTTAATTTTATGTCTTTCATTAATCCCTTTCTTTGGTATATACTTCTTTGTACCACTAATAGTAGTAATTCTTTATTTTATGTATATAAATTACATGCGAAAATTGGCTAGTATAAATCAAAATTATTAGTTCTATTACACCATTAACTTTTTATACACTTTACACAATAAAGAACTCTTTTACTTCTTATAAGAAGTAAAAGAGTTCTTTATTTGGATAAAATAAGTTTATCTATAGAAATATAGTTTGTCTTTATTTCTATTTACTACGGAAGCGGTTTGAAGCTTATCAATAGTTTGTTGTTGTTTCACATTTTTTTCTTCAAGCATGCATTTCTGCTCATATAAAGGTAATAAATAAGTTTGAATAATTTTTTCTGCTGCAACTAATGAAGAATCGGATACATCTATAACACTTTTTATTTCTTTAACTATCTGCTTATTAATCATTTAACACCTCACTACATCCATATTGAACCTTTTACAAAAGTATTCATACATATATATTCTTCGTACCTTCAGCGGTATAAGTGTACTGAATAAATTCGCGATGCAGTAATTGTAGAGTCTTAAATAGAAAGCTTGTTGAAATTTTTATTGATATTACATTTTCTTTTGGAATCACTTGTAATATAGGTATTAGATGTGATGACAATGTCTTCTTAATTGCCTCCACTATATGATAATGATTACCATCAAAAATACCTAATATATTTACATTTACTGTTTTTCTACTTTTATTATTGTATTGAATAGCAAAAACGTTGTTTTTCCTCATATTATCTTGTGTAGAAGTTGAAATTTTTGTACCTATCTGCTTAGTTAAAGTCATCCGGACATTGATAGGTATCCCTTTCCTCTCTGCCCATTTTATTGATTCTGCATTTATAATTTTAGCCCCAAACTTAGCCATTAGATAAGCATTTTTATATGAAATCTGTGGTATAACCATAGCTTCATTTATAATAGCTGGATCTGTAGTCATAATTCCTTCTACATCAGTAAAAATGTCTATTTCATGTGCATCTAATGTATATCCTAAAGCTGTTGCGGTTGTATCACTTCCACCACGGGACAGTATTGTTACTTCCTTTTCTGGTGTGTGCCCCTGAAACCCTGCAATTACTGGAATGTAACCTTTTTTTATATTTTCTAAAAGACAAGATGTATGGATTTTTGTTATAGAGCTATTAATGTATTTTTTAGAGGATGTTTGAATTCCTGCTCGTGTGCCTGTTAAAGCTATAGATTTTATACCTGCACTATTCAACATACTACTAATTACGACACTTGAAATTATTTCTCCGCAAGATAACAATAAAGCTTGATCATGTTCATTTATATTTACGCTATTGCTTCTTAAAAATTCTAACAATGTATCAGTTGAATAAGGATCTCCTATTCTTCCTATTGCGGAGACAATGATGACTGGGTTAAAGCCTTGTTCAATGGTTTCCTTAATTAGAGAAACTATATATTCCCTTTTTCTAAAGGTATTTATAGAGGTTCCTCCAAATTTCATGATTCGTATGTTCATTATCCCACCCACTTAAAAGTAATATTAATTTGTTTATTGCATTACTTTTTTTGTTTCACAGAACCAATTTTTTACGACGTTTATATTAGTGTTATCAAATTTTATTTTTTCGATATTTTCCCAATTAAGATTTTGATTGGAAGATACATCTACTCCTAGCGCTTCCTTAAGGGTCATCGAAAAACTTGGAAGTATAGGTTGGGCAAAATAAATTAATGCTTGAATCATATACCCTAAAGAGGCTAATCTTTGTAAATAAATTTTCATATTTATATCTTTTACAGGAATTACTTGGGTGTCTAAATAATCCTTACATATTTGTAAATATTCGTGTAATACTTGGCTAGCCTGCCGCAGACTAAAGTGATTAATATCATAAAAAGATTCTAGAGATTTTTTTGCCCAACTCACAGTTGCTTTTGCTTTGAGGTCAATGAAATCATTAAATAGGCTTAAATCCATGGAAGTTTCCTTTATAATTTCAATAAAGGTACTAATTGTATTAAACCAAGTATCTTCCAATTCATTTTTTCTAATTTGATTGAAATCTTTTAATGAGAAGTTTGTTTGGGTGTGTTCCGGATTTGTACGACAAACATAATAGCGTAAAGAGTCTGCCGGTACTTCTTTTAATAAATCACTGCCCCATATTGCATGCTCTCTACTTGTAGAGAATTTTGCGTGCTCTAATAAATAAAACTCATTGGTAATGATGTGCTCAGGTAATAAATAACCTTCGTCTATTGCAAAACATGTTGCTACATGCAAAACTGCATTAAAGAAACTGTTGTCATAACCAAGAAATTGTACAAGTGTTGCATTATTTTCACACAAGTTCTCCACTGAAAAATTACTATCATTTAATTGTAACCATTTATTTGTAGTTGCTATATGTCCTGGATACATTTCAAACCAAACATTAATACACTGGTTTGTATATCCCTTAATTGGTACTGGTATACCCCATTTAGTGGGATATGTTACAGGATAATCAGGAATAGGTTTTGAAACAATCCAATTGCATAATTCCTTGAGATGAGGCCTCCAACTAACTCTTGAATTATAATATTCCACCAGCTGATCTCGGTAATTTTCTAATGGAAAAAACATCCCTTTGTAACTGCTAATTGTTGGTGTTTCCCCACACAGACCACAAACCGGATTAATAAGCTCAATTGGATCATTAATTCTACCACAGGCTTCACAGAGGTTTCCTGAAGCTTTTTCGTTACAAAATGGACATTCACCCTTTATAAAAGATTCAAATAAATACTGATCGCAATTATTACAAAAGTGTATTTCTTTTTGCTTTTCGACAAAAACTCCTTTATTGTATAATTTCTTAAAAATACTTTGGACAAATTTAATATGCTCTTGATTGTTTAAAGAATTGGAAAAAATGTTGAGATTTATAAATGCGGCACCTAAAGTATCTTGCACTTTTTTTGTATAATATTCTACTAATTTCTCGGGAGTCCATCCTTTTCTTTTAGCTGTTGTTGCTATATAAGTTTGATGATCATCTCCACTCGTTGAGTAAATTACATTATTTCCTTTCATTTTTTGAAATCTACTAAACACATCTGCTGCTAAATATGGTCCAGATAAATGTCCAATGTGTAAATCCCCATTAGTCGTAGGGGGAGTTGCGGTTACAATAAAAGTTTTCATTTATAATCCCTCACTTTTTATTTGTTAAAAAACTAAAAAGCAATATAAATTATTGAAAAAAATTAAAATAAACATCTTATTCTATTAATTATCGTGCCTCTAGTAATGCCCCCCACCAAATACATAAAAATTCTAAAGACGTGTCACCTATATTTTTTATTGTATGAGTTGAAAATGGCTCAAAATATATAATATCTCCTTTTCCGACTATCTTTTCTTGTCCATCAACATTAATTATTCCTTTTCCGCTAAGAACAATAAAGGTTTCCTCTTCATCATGATGATGTGGGTTAGTTTGCTCCCCTGGTTCTACTATTGCCCAAGCTGAACCGAAAGGTTGTTGTTTTGTAACATGCCATGGAAATAATCTGCGAAATTGTGAATTATATTCGTTTGTAAAACTATCCTTAGACACAGGTTGGTAGTCAATTAATCCCTCATTCTGCACACGCTTTAGTGCTCTGCCCAAATATAAATCAACAAAGTCTTCCTTATAATTTTTCAACAATCCATTTTTAACTATTTCTAGATATTCTTTAGATGGCATTGCAAGGGGGGCATGATTTTCAAGTTGTAGTGTATAGACTGGCATAGAACCATTATCTATTTTTGCTATATTTTCTTTTAAAATATACCCATGTCCATTTTTTATAAGATCATCTATTTGTTCCGTTTCTATTTGATACGCTATACCATAGACTCCTCCACCTTGTTGTGGGATAATTGTAGATGTTCCCCCTCTAAAATCCTCATGGTAACCTGTAAAAGTATAGATGTAATTTTCTAAAACAGCTTTTTTGTAATTTTTATATCCACCAATATCTTTAACCATTTGTTCAGGATTCGTACTAATACCATAGGCAAAAAACCAAGGCATTTTAAAAACTCCCTTCTTTTAAGGTAACAGAAATAAATTCAGATGATTTTATTTGATAAACATCCCATGGGAAATTTTTCAGATCCCCTCTATCATCTAATTGAATATTACCTAATAAAGTAGATTTCGTTCTCAATAAAGAACTCATTCTATTAATACATTCTTTTATTCCCTTTCTTTGTAAAATTGGTAATGTACTCAATAATAAACTTGTTGCTACATAACTAGTTATGGAATAAGCTCCTACTTGAGTACCACTTATATTCTTATAATTCTTAGAAAAAGTGTCGTAATAACTATGATTATTATTTCTTCCTGTTGAAACTACATATAAATTTTCATTATTATTTTTTAATTCTTTGGCAAATTCATCTATAAAACAGTCATCTCCCAAAATTATTATCCCTCTATAGTCTACCTCTTTTAGTTTCCTTAGAAATTCTAGAGCACTCTGATAGATACCAGCAAAAAATATGATATTAGATCTTTTTATATTTAAATCATTAAAATTGATTTGTACATCCCATTTTTGCTTTAGTATTGTGCACCCCTTTTTCTTGGATAAATACTTCTCAACTTGATTCGATAAAGAGCGCCCATGAATAATGTCTTCCCATATTATTGAAACATACTTATTTGTACAATTAAAATTTACAATAAAATCCACAACTTTTTCGGCTAAATAATTATCTTTTCCACAAATCCGTAGAACATTATTGTATTCTTTCTCTGTTAGGGAAAGTTCTGTAGAAGCTGGCGCTAAATATAAAATATCATTTACATTATATATAGGTGCTGCTCTTAGAGCTTCTGTACTACTTAGATGCCCAATTACAGCTTGTACCCCCTTATTGACTAAGCGCTCAGCTGCTGAGATATCATTAATCCCTGAAATACTATCATCTTCCCAGAATAATTCTATCTTGTGTGATGGATTATCTTTTATCCAGTCATGTATAGCTAAGAGACTACCAAAACATAATTCATAAGTATGGAAACCTTTATTTCCACTTAATCCGAGTCGGAAAGACGGTAGGCTTTTATCCTGTTCTGGCAAAATTAACAATTTATGAAAATTAGGTTCATTATTATCAATTACCATTTATTCATAGACTCTCCTTGCTTCCATGTATTTAGATTGATCTCGACGTATTAAATCAGGATTATAACCATTTGTAACAGATACATAATAAGCCATTAATTGAAGGGGAATTATTCCAACCAAAGCACTAGTCAAATCTTCACAATATGGTAATTTTATTACTCTAGTTTTATCTGTTTCTATAAAATCTTGTGAAGCGAAAATTACTATTTTACTATTAACCTTTTCTGCTGCTCTTATTAAATCATTAATTCTATTAATAACACGTAAAGGTGGTGATATAATAGTGAGTACGGTATTTGAATTACACATAGGTAAATACCCATGTAGTACTTGTTCTATATCTATGCCAATTGCAGGTGAATAGCTAGTTTCTACAAATTTTAATGCGGCCTCTCTTGCTAAAGATTCGCCTACTCCAGTTCCTGCAAAAATCCAATTGTTAGCAGGCTGTAGTTCCCTCGATAAGATTGAAACTTTTTTATCAATTGACAAAATTGTTTCCTCAACCAACTGAGAGATTTTTTCGAATTCCTGTTTGATGTTAGATGATATATTTTTTACTCCATAGTATTTAGATAACTCATAAAACAAACTTAATATCGCCCCTATACTTACTGTATAACTAATTGTATGAGCTAACGACTTTTCAAAAGGATATCCATTACTTATTACATGATCCGCCTTTTGTGCAGCACTGCTTTCTGGGAATCCTGTAATTAAAATAGTTTTTGCTTTTACGGCCCGAACATTTTCTAATGCTTTTAAAACCATTGTTGTTTCACCAGAATGTGATACCGCTATGACCACATCTTCTGAACTTATATTCCATGGATGATGAATTAATTCAAACGCAGGAACAGAACGAATCAGATTTACATCTTTAAAAATCATTCTGGAAATATATTCACTTGTCAAGGCTACGTGATACGAAGTTCCACAACCTGTAATAAATACTCTCCTACAATATTTTATTTGATTCACTATTTCTATGATTTGCTCATTATCAATAAAACAGTTATTAAGATTGTTCAAATAACGTACCTGTTCACAAATTTCTTCGTACATATAATAAGGATGCGCTTGTCGAATATTTTGCATTACATACCTCCTCATACTAAAGAACATAATTACATATAATCATACCTATATTTTCCTTTTATTAGTTTACTCTCAAAAAAACGTTCCAATTGATAAGGTTGTATTTCTGGTTGTTTTTCTTTTGTTAGTATTTCCTTTGCAACAGCCTCACCAACTGCAGGAGCAATTTTAAAACCACCTCCACTAAAACCTACAGCTAAGTATACATTCTCAATCTGGGGACACTTCCCAATAATAGGGTGCTTATCAGGTGTATAACCATCAAAACTTACTCGCCCTCCTATAGGAAAGAAATTTTCTAAAAAAGGTAGACGTTTCTTTATTTTATTTTGTGTATAAGCTATATTTTTTAAAGTTGGAACACTATTTTTATTATTTGGATCTACATCCCATTGATTATGAAACATTCCAATTAATATTTCTTTCTCTGAAATCGGACGAAAATAAGTACCAATAGTATCGTCAATATGAGTTAATAATTTTGTTGAAACTTTGGAATCTACTCTTGATAAAAAACAGATGCCAATTTGTTTTGAACGTAAAGGTAGGTTTATGTTGTGTTTCTCTAATATTTCAGTTGCCCACACATTGTTGGCAATTATTATATTATCTGCATACAAGCTTCCAATGTTAGTTTCTACACCAATCGCTTTTTCTTTTTGGATAATCAATTTGTTTATACGGACTCCTTCTCTCAATAACACTCCATTTTCCAATGCTTTGCTTATAAAACAATGAGTAGTTTTTATTGGATCTGCGTAACCACTATGTGGTTCAAATGCTACTAATCCTATTCCTTCAATAGAGGATTCAGGTTGTATTTCTTTATATTCTTCTGGAGACAACAGTTTAATAGGTACGCCTATTTCACTTATCATACTTACATTGTGTGTAATTTCGTTTTTAAATTCCGGGCTAACAATCATTGCAAAACCAGTTTTATTAAAACCGCAATCTCCACCTATATTTTCATTCCATTTAGAATAAATTTGTAAACTTTTCCAAGCTAGTTTGCTTTGAAACGAGTTTGTATGATGCATTCTCAGAAGGCCGCCAGATTTACTGGTAGCCCCTATTCCTGGTGGTCGTGATTGTTCACATAGAGTTATTTTCCCTACATGATTTTGAGATAAATAATATGCAATACTTGCTCCAATTATGCCCCCACCTACTATCAAGATATCACTATGACTATTCATTTTTCTCTTCCTTATATTGTAATAATGCAGAAGAAAATATTGATACGGCATCTTGTACGTGTAACTTATTTATGATTAATGGAGGAATCCAACGAATAACATGATCCTGTGTTCCGCATGTCAAGAGTATTAATCCCCTCTCAACACATAACTCACGAATCCTTTTAGCTGTTTTTGAATCTGGAAGACCTTCATGATCTAGAAACTCACATGCTATCATAAGACCAAGTCCTCGTACATCCGAAATGAACGGATAAATTTCCTGAAGACCTTTTAAATAATTAAGTATAATCTCCCCTGTTTTTTTTGAATTTTCCACTAGGTCCTCTTCTTTTAAGACATTGATAGTTTCTATTGCAGCTGCAGCTGCTAATATATTTCCACCATAAGTCCCACCATGAGAACCAGTTATCCATCTACTCATTAATTCTTTTGATGCAGCAATTCCACTAAGAGGTAAACCTGATGCCAAACCTTTTGCAATTACTAAAATATCTGGTGTAACTTCAAAGTGCTCCATTGCAAATAATTTACCTGTTCGTCCAAATCCAGTTTGAATTTCATCAAAAATTAATAGAATTCCATATTTGTCACAAATTTCTCGTAAACCTTGAATAAAAGACTTTGGCGGAATAACATATCCACCTTCTCCTAATATTGGTTCTATAATCATTGCAGCAGTTTCCTCTGGAGAAGTTTGAGTTAATAAAATATGTTCTAATTCCTTTAAACATCGTTTTGTTAATTCATCTGAGTCAAAATTATTTCCAATTTCATAAGGAAATGGACTAACAATAACCCCAGGCATTAATGGTTGATAAAATTTCCTATAAATGCTTTTTGCTGTAGTAACAGCCATTGCTCCTACAGTCCGCCCATGATATCCGCCTTGGAAACAAATAATATTAGTTTTTTTTGTCGCATGACGAGCTAACTTTATTGCACTTTCTACCGCTTCACTACCACTATTACTAAAGAAAAAGCAGTTTAACTCACTAGGAAGTAAATCGCAAAGTTTATGAGATAATTTTGTGATGGGTGTATTATAAAAAATAGTAGCTTGTGCATGTAGCATTTTTTCAGCTTGATGTTTTATAGCATTTACAATTCTCGGATGACAATGTCCAGTATTGGTAACTCCTATACCTGAAGTAAAGTCTAAAAATTCTTTTCCATTTATATCATATATATATGGACCTTTTGCATAATCAACATGTATTTGAGTAAAGTGTGGCCATACTGGAGATAGATGTTCAAAATTATTTAGTAAAGAGACTTCCATCAATTATTCTACCTCCTGTAATATTCGAGTATTTTTTAATTGTGATTGTATACTTTCTTGGATTTTTCCAGCTTTTACAGCCATCATACTAAAGGAAGCTGCATCACTTATTCCATGCGTTCTTTCAGTTAAACCATTTACATAAATTTTAGGTGTGAATTTCTCGGAAGTCTTAACTTCATAATTTTGACTAATAATTAAATCCTCATCTTCATCCAATTCAATATAGTTACTTAATGATTGTAATCCATTTGGGAATTTTTCTTCATAAAATCCAGTACATAAGATTATATAATCCACATCAAGTTGTAACTTTTCTTGTGTGTACATATCAGTTACATTCAGTTTAAATGATTTATCTTTTTCAGCTATAGTAGTTAACTCCGAATTATTAATAACTTGAATTCTATTTATTCCCTGAATACCTTCTTCGTAGATTTTCCAATATAAAGAACGACTTACATCAGCATCAACCGCAGAATAGTTTGTATGTTTTATTTTTTCAAACAAATATTGTTTCTTTTGTTTTGGTACAGAATAGAAATAATCAGCAAAATAAGGGAAATATACTTCATTACTAAAGTGACCTAAATCATAAAGTCGAAATCCCATACCACGATGAATAGAAGTTATTTTTGATTGTGGGAATCGTTGCGCAAGATCTAATACAATTTCAATAGCATTTTGTCCTGACCCAATTACAGCGAATGTAGGTTGTTTTTCTTGAACTGTTTTAATATGACTTTTATAACCACTTGAGTGAAATACTCTCTGGCCAACAAATTCTTTACAAATTTCGGGAATGTTTTTTCTTCTACCTGTACTTAAGACTATATTTCGTGCTTTAAATTTTTTTATAGCCCCAGTATTTAAATCTTGTGTGGAAACTTGAACCATTTCTACCGCTTTAGTTTCTGATGATACAATTGGCTCAACATTTAAAAATTTATGTCTATAAAGAGTATTTTCTGATACTTGATCTGCAACCCACTTTACGTAATCCGACCATTCAATTCTTCCAGGATTACTTGAAAATTGGCCAAACGTAAATAATCTATCTTTTTCCTTTAAATACATCGGAAAAGTATACCTACTTCTTGGATTACGAGGTGTAGCCAAGTCTCTGAGGTAATGATGTTGAATATCTGTTCCCGGTAGTAACATTTCCGGCATCCAAGTGGAATCCTTGGCTTGCTCTACAAATAAACATTTTAAATTTAAATAATCAGAAGGATTTCCCTCTTCAAAATCCTTCATGGCAACAGATAGCGCAATACCTGCCGGCCCAAATCCTATTCCAATAACATCGTAAATTTCTTCATTTAGAAAATCCATTTAAATATACCTCCTATTAATTTAATAAAGAATATTACATTTTGATATTTTTGTATTCCCTCCTCTCATCCTTATACTATCAAATAGCTAGCGAAATAAACCTTTCACTTCATTAAGGTTTATTTCGTATACAAATCTAATAAAATTTCATTAAAAACTTGTAGAAATTCAAGTTTATTAATTTAATTTAAGATTTAATGCTTTTTTACATTCCACAAATGGTTTTTTTTGGTATATTATAGGTGTATAGTGTGGATAATTAATTAGGAGGGTGAATGATATGTTTTATAATCGAGTGATTACCATGGCTTTACCTTCTCTGAATGCTATTTCATATTTAGAGGTGTACCAATTAGACCAAAGATATTTAGATAAGGTTTTAACTTTATCACAGGAATTTCAAAAATCTTTAAATATTGAGGATTTTAGCTTCGATTTTCAAAAAGCTATCGAGATTACAGATTTTTACGACAATACTTTTGTAACAAATAGTATAAATCATACTATAAAAAAAGAAGGGGTTAGTGTTGGCAAAATGATTGACACTATCTATTTCGCTGTTAACAACCTCCTAGAATTATCAGAACATAATAATATTTTTCGTTCTAGGGTGTTAAATACTATAACTAACGCTTTTTTAAACCTTTCACATCAAGAAAATGAATCTTACTTTTTCTATTATCAAAAAGATAATAATCAAACTAGTTATCGTTACCATATTTTTTTAGCAATTCAAGAAAATAACGAAAATCTTTTCTTGAAAATAGTTCCAATTTCAATTGATGTAACAATAAATTCCAATATTGAGGAAATAAAAATTTTAAACACCCATGACATTAGAGATTTTACTGTTAATATAAAAGCAATAAACTTAGTGTTTTATGATATAGACAATCCAAATTTATTAAAAGATTTTAATAGAAGTTAACGTAATTGAACTAGAGAAAACGGCTGATGGTTGGAAAATTAGTAAATCAAAAAAAACGGTCTAGAATTCTAGACCGTTTTTTAGTTCCCTCAATCTTCTTCGAAATCACGTAGACTAGCAAGCAATTCTGTAAATGTTGAGCAAACAGGGTATATTGCTTCCTCTATGTTTTCCTCCTCATGCTCCCAAAATACTACTGTTGGTGATTCAGGATTGCTAAGGTAATCAAAACACAGATGATTCCCAAATGAATCCTTACCAAAGGGATATACTTTATTTGCTAATCTATCTTTTATATCATCATAAACTTGAATGATTGAATTTCTACTTTCTAAATCAAAAGTTAAAAGCTTACTAAATACATTCTCATCCTGTCCGGGTACATCAAATATTTTTGGTCTTGGATAACCACTATCATATTTTTTTACACATTCTACAAAATCCATAGGGAATTTAATATTGAAATATTGTTCTACTTTCTGAATATTTTCATCTGTAATTTTTTTTATTTACTCCAATCCAAGTAACGTTGTCATATATACTCCTCCTTACTTATCGCTTTCTTTTCCCCAAATTTTATATCCACCAGTGTGATCTGTTTTCCTATGTGTTTCATAATCCACAAGTTGCATTCGTCCTGCTTCTTGATGATGATGCCATGTATAATTTTCTGGTACCTCGCCCAGCTTAAATAACTCTATTTCTTCTTCTGTGAATTTTGCAGCTAGCTTAGGGTCTTTCATTATTTGTTCGTATAATGCTTTACTACATATTCTATCATGTGTTGGTCTAGATTTTTTAAAATCAGCTTCTTTTAATTTAACTTCAGAAACGGGTTTAAAAATAGGGAAACCATCTAAATCATACGGAATGCCTGTAACTGGATGTTTATTTCCTGCTAACTCACATCAGTGCCCAAAAATTAGATGCCTCAATTCAAGATATTTTAAATCAATACAACCTCTTTAGCCTTCCAAAACTATGGGGGAGTGGAAAAACAGCCGCCGCTGATGGAACAAAATACGATTTATATGAAGAAAACTTACTGTCAGAATACCATATCAGATATGGGGGCTATGGAGGAATAGCTTATCATCATGTTTCGGATAATTATATTGCTTTATTTAGCCATTTTATCCCCTGTGGGGTTTGGGAAGCTGTTTATATTATTGATGGATTGCTAAAAATATCCAACCCGATACGATTCATGCTGATACACAAGGTCAGTCTACCCCCGTCTTTGCACTTTCTTATCTATTAGGAATCAATTTAATGCCTAGAATTCGGAATTGGAAAGACTTAAAGTTTTTTAGACCAAGCAAACATATTCAATATAAACATATAGGTCCTTTATTTAGTGATGTAATCGATTGGAAGTTAATTGAGACTCATTGGCAAGATTTATTTCAAGTTGTTTTGTCTATAAAAGCTGGAAAGATACTACCCTCAACTCTTCTCAGAAAACTGAGAAGTAATAGTAAAAAGAATCGACTGTACCAAGCATTTCGAGAGCTAGGCAGAGTCATTCGAACGATATTTCTTCTTAGATATATCTCAGATATGAATTTAAGAGAGCAAATTACAGCTAGTACAAATAAAGTGGAAGCATATAATGGTTTTTCAAAGTGGTTATTCTTTGGTGGGGATGGAATTATTACTGAAAATGATCCAGTAGAACAAGAAAAACGTATTAAATATAATGATCTCGTTGCCAATGCAGTCATTTTTCAAAATGCCGTTGATATTACCATGATTTTATGGCAACTCAAGAGAGAAGGTTATCGATTCTCACGAGAAGATCTGGTTATGTTAAGCCCATATATGACGAAACATTTAAAACGTTTTGGCGATTATGTGATTGATTTACAAAACATTCCACAACCAATAGAAGAGAATATACCTGTATAAAAGATAAACGGGTCAAAATATGGAAATAAAAACCAGTATATGACCCGTTTTTACACGTATCTCGGCTGAACCCCGAGTAGAAGGAGCATATTTCGACATACCTTTCAAAAACATGCTCCTTCTAATTGATTAGTGTATTCTTTAATTTAAAAGTTTATATCTTCATACGTTTCAATAATATGACCATTTGTTGATTCTATTTCATTAAGTGGATCATGATTTCTTAACCCACCGAAATCAAGACCTGTTAAGTTTTCAATTTTCGAAACGGCTACTTGATATGTTTTATATTCGCCATATGCAAATTCCAGATTATCTATTAAATTTTTTTGAGATTGTAAATAAGCTGTAGCAGATAAATTACCATCTTGCTTAACTATTACAACTACCTTCCAAAATTCTGCTGGTATTTGTACTCCTCGATAAATCAAATCATCACTTCGGAATACTGGTCCGGTAAACACTGTTACTTTAAGGTTAAAGTTTTTAGCATTTTTCAAGATATAATCCTCTAGACCCAACCATGTCTCTTGATTTAATTTTTTATGTTGTGGTGAGGCATTTGTAAAATAGAAAGTATCTTTGTTTGCTTCTTCTGCAGAATTTCCCCACACAGGATCCCTTCTACGAACAAGATGTCCTCTATCAAGATCATTATCTATATATAGTTCATCACCGCACTGATATTTTTTATCAATACGAGGGTCAAAATTCCAGTCATCTTCACGGCCCACATTTTTCAAATTATTCCCATCAATATTAACTACAGTATAGTAAGCTAAACGACGTTTTTTACTCATAACAATCGAAAAATGTGTATAGTTTAATATTCTTTCTCCATTCTTGAGAAGCGCTATATCTAATTCAAGATCGGGACGTAATTTAGGATGTGAAACTTCATAATTATCACCTAAAAATTTAGTATCATGACCTGTCGAGTCTTTGTGCCACTCTAAAGGTAACTCCTCAGAAATTAACTCTCCAGTTGTGTTTTCAACTAATTCCCACGATTTTGAAAAATCGTCAAGTAATTTCTTCTTATCATCACTTAGATTTTGAGACTGATTCATAACAAACTGTACAATACTACTAATTCGTATTCCTTCGTTTGCTATATATTTTGTACTATCTTTTGGATCAGGAACTCCTGAATGATGAAGTGCAATAACCATCCATTCATCATTAAATACAGCTGATCCAGATGAACCTGGCTGTGTATCCGTTTCATAATGAATAAAATCATCAAATATATCTTGAACTTTATTCTCTCTATTCGCTACCATCTTAGGTGCACCTGAAGGATGCTGAATTATTGATACGTGCTCACCAACTAATATCTTTCCTTTATGCGGTAAAAGCGGTAAAAAATTAAAATCACTTAATTTCGCTTCGTCAGCAGATGTTTCTTCTACTGCAACTAATGTAAAATCAAGTTTCTCATCTGTTATAAAAAAACGATTTGGCGCTAAACGAAAATTTTTAATTTCTCTTTCTTTTAAATCTAACCCCAACTCATAATTGAATTGTGCAAGACTAAAAAGCGCAGCATCTTCATCTGCTAAAACATGATTATTTGTAAGGAGTAAAGATGGAGACACAAGAAAACCTGTACCATGTCCGCGAACCCTTCCAATACGATCGCGAACCTCAATTCTACAAACAGACTTAGCAGCTTTAAGTCCTGCTTCAAAGTAAGAGATAGGAAATAAATCATTTCCTTCAATAATGCGCTCTAATGCTAAGCCATCTCGTGGATTAATAATTGCTTTTCGAAAAGAAGCCCGTTCTGGTTTGCTTACTTCCAATGGATTTTTATGCTGTAATTCACTCTTGAGATGTTCACGTTTGTTTGAGCGTTCAATAAAGCGATTCAGAGCATTTTGTTGTTGTAAAGACATTAATTTCTGATTGAAAATTAAATCATTTTCGAATTGCATATTAGACATGTAGTTAGTCCTCCCAAATATACATTTTTTAATACCATTTGTATGAATATGAGTATCTTTTCTAATACTGTTTAATTTTCTTATAATAATAGTAGTAGCTCACTTCAAAAGTATTTAGAAAGTAGAAAGGGTACATTTGTTGAATAAATTGCTTATCTTTTTCCGAAAATGTCACTCCTCCAATAGCTTCAAAATCTCCAATTGTGTGCTCATTGGGTATCGTATAGAGCATTATTGATGTTGGATCAAATTCTGTGAAACTCGTTATATTTTTATCGTATCGATTAAATATGTTGTTATCAACATCTTCTTTTGACCAGTTATTTGGTGGGCCCATATAATACGTATATACAGCTTTTTATCCCAAGGTATTTTCGCACTCGGATTTTGATGCTCGTGAATACACCCCAGGGCATTTCCAAATTCATGTAATACCACTCTTGAGTATTCAACTTCAGGAGTGTCTGGTTGAAGCCAACCATAGTTCATTGTTGGCTCCTTCTTATCCACTTCCTTACAGGAGGTTCCAATATATGACCAACTACCGTCATTCATGTCAAATGCTATACGTATTTCTGCGTCAGGATTATTTCCAAATTCCAATTTTATATTTGCAAATTCTTCCCATCTTTTTGCATGTTTTTTGACTTTTTCTTTCACTTCAGGAAGCCCCTCTAAAAAACACACATTTATTGTTTGGCCTGGTACCCACTTATACTGATCAATAAGACTTATTTCCTTAGAAAAATTAGGTGGTATTTTATCAATGCATACTTTAACTGTTTTAGGCATAAAATCTAATCCTTTTTATATCGAAATTAAATGATTATTAACCTGGTTTTCATACTTAAAATAGAGTTTATATAGTAATTTGAGATACATTCTCTTAGTAACTATATATTTCTCTAAAATTTGCTCAATTTATAAGGGATACATCTTCCCTATAAAAATTTTATCTATTTCTGATAAAGAAGTATTCCAACCAATTTCAAAATCACCGATAGTTAATTCATTTGGCACAGGATATTGCATAATTGATTTAGAATCGTGTGGTGTAAATGAAACTCCTTGTGGATTGAGTTTAGCTAATACATTCTGGTCAACCATTTCTTTAGACCAACCACTATTCTCTGCATAATATCGATATACAGCTGGTTTATCCCAAGGTATATTTGCTCCTGGACTAGCTTGTTCATGTGATATACCTATACAATGACCAAATTCATGCAAAACAACACGAGAAATTTGTGATTCTGAGCTTGCAGGTGTTAAACCGGTTAAGCTCATAGTAGGTTGATTTATAGGAATTCCTAGATTATCAGTACCTACATAAGACCAGAATCCCTTATGTCGAAATGTAATACGTATTTCTGCATTTGAATCATCACCAAATAAAAATTTAATATTGGCGTATCTGCTCCATTCATTAGCATATTTTTTAACTTTTTCTTGTATTACTGTGTTCCCATCAAGAAAACGTACACGTAGAGTTCGACCACTCTTCCATTTTTTTGCTGTTATTAAAGCCATTTCATTATTATCAATGGCTTCCTTTGACACTCCATAGGAGTCGAGCGCATTATCCGGATTTTCTTGAATTGCTAAACGAGATGCTTCAATTAATTGATTATCATTTATGTTCATTTGCACGCAATGATCTAGCGCTTCATTATTTGACAAATTCAATCCTCCCAATTATACGATTTAAATTACCTTTTATATTATGAATTAAATAACAGAATTTTATTCTGAAAAAAAATCTATCTATAAGTTATTATTAAATTCATATACACAATTTATATTAAGATACGAATATATATTAATTTGAATAAAGTTTTATTTATATATTAATAAAAATAATGATAAATAGTTCTTTTCTACACTTTGAAAAGTTCCACATCTAATTCAGTATGCGACAATAGCATTTCAGTATTAGTTAAAAAATTCTTTTTTATTGATTCATCTTACAGTTATTTAGTTAAGTTCTCTTACAATTTATAGAGATTTTAAATATCGTTCGGCTGGATTTTTTTAGTACTACCTTTTGTGAAAGATCAAATATATCCGGAATCAAGTATTGTGCTATACAGTGTTGGCTCAGTTCTATTTAGTTCAAAACTAAATATGTATTTACAAGCATAAAAGGTTCACTACAAAAAGGCACACCTAGAGGTATGCCTTTTTGTTTAAATTTTTGTACTAACATTTCTTTCTTGGTTATAACATTATGGGGACTAAGTTTAAAGAAAAGGAAATGAAAGGAGTAAACTACTTGTTCCGTAATTTATTTGTATTTAAAAATAAATTTTATTTACAAGGGCTAATTATTTAGCTGGCGTGAACTGATTTTAGGCTCTTATAATAAGTATTTTATAGCAATTTATAAAATAGATTTATGCAATTAATTTTGTAACCAATTAAGTATTTTTTCTGATACAACAGGATGATTCAAATATCCATATAATTTATGGGGGTTACATTTCCCTTTCTCATCTACCCAAAATGTGTAGATTTCAGGCTCATCTGTAATACTTCTAATAAGATTTCTCTCAAGCATTTGATGAAAATCATCCTTTATGTCACCATCATGTGCTACAAAATCATCTACAGCTCGAATATTAATCCAATTCATAATGTTAGTTGGGTACATTCCATCATTTGGTTCGTTTGAATCATAGAGACTTTTTTTCACTGCAGGCTCGCCTAATGGATTACCTAATGTCATCCACAATGAAATTTTTTTCTCCCATAAATCTTTATATTCACTCATCCTTGAAAACTTCCATAAAACGTCATAAGATACCATGCATCCCATGCTATGTGATATTAAGGCAATATCATCATTTGCTAATAAAGATTCCCTTAAAATTGGTTGCAAACGTTCACGAATTTGCGACCCTACTACCCTGCTAGTTAGATAAGAACCTAAATCTGGAAGGAGTTTATTTATTACTTTTTGAGTTATTCCAATTAAAGATAAGAAGGGGCTCGCAATTGTAGCTAAATCATCACCAAATTTTATAATTTCTTGTTTTTCAATTAATCGATCATAATCTTCTATTGTGTGCTTTTCAAGGGGTCTTTTTATTAGTTTTTGTAAGGGTTTGTTGTAAGTATTATCTGGAACATACCAATTATCTGAAATCCAAACGAGTTCTTTTTTTAATTCCGGTCTATTTTCCACCAATATTTGGTTTAAAATATCACCATAGTATACAACCGTTACTTTTACATCACCAACTTCAATTGCTTTTGCCATTTTTTTATTTATTCGCTGGATTCCATTTATTAGAGCGTTATTAACTAAAGTTTGCTTTATAGATTGTTGTGGTTTTGTAGATCTTCCATGAATAATGATTATATGTTTTTTTCTTGTCATAATTATCTTTCTCCTGTTGCACAAAGCTATAATGCGAAAGTGCAAAAATTTGTAGTTAACTAAAAAACTTTAACTTTAAGATGTTTCTAAATAAAAAGAGGCACATCATATCTATAATGTGGTATTATCCCCTATAGGTAGACAGTAAAAAAAGAGTCCATCTGATATGATGGACTCAATACTGTTTTATCTGGAGGGGATTTTTTTATGGCAAGAAAAGGACAATCATT